>JBBTRF010000001.1:340014-680029 GCA_038065315.1 Patescibacteria group bacterium | reverse complement strand
AGCTGTTACGCTTTCTTTAAATGATGGCTGCTTCTAAGCCAACATCCTCATTGTCTGAGAAATTCCACCTCCTTAAGTGCACTTAGCATGAATTTAGGGACCTTAAATTGAGATCGACGGCTGTTTCCGTTTTGTACAGTGGAGCTTAGCCCCCACGTACTAACTGCCGAGTTGTAACTTCTAGTATTCGGAGTTTGATAGGTCTTGCGGTATTTCTACCTGTCAAGACCTTCCAGTGCTCTACCCCCCAAAGGTAAATCTGACGCTAGCCCAAAAGCTATTTCGGAGAGAACCAGCTATTACCAGGTTCGATTAGCTTTTCACTCCTTACCACAAGTCATCGCAGAGTATTGTACAGCTCTAGCGTTCGGACCTCCCTCTTGATTTCTCAAGAGTTCATCCTGCTCATGGCAAGCTCACCTGGCTTCGGGTCTGATCAGTACTACAAACGCGCTATTCACACTCGGTTTCCCTACGGCTTCTTGCCTTCCGGCAATTAACCTCGCAGTACAGATCAACTCGTTGGCTCATTCTTCAATAGGCACGCCGTGACGGTCTTACGACCGCTCCGACTCTTTGTAAGCATATGGTTTCAGGTCTATTTCACCGCCCTTACCGGGCTACTTTTCACCTTTCCCTCACGGTACTAGTTCACTATCGATCTTGAAGCGTATTTAGCCTTACCGGTTAGTTCCGGCAGATTCCCTCAAGCTACTCGTGTCTTGAGGTACTCAAGAACGGTGACAAGAAAGACAAATGATTTTCACTTACGGGGCTATTACCCTCTTGGACTCTGCTTCCCAGCAGATTCAGTTAATCACTTGTTTTGTAACTTTCCTCGTATAAATACGACGTCACCGCCTTACAACCCCCAACCTAAATCGCACTGCACGTCTTGCGACGCACCGTACGATTTAGGTTAGGTTTGGGCTCTTTCCTTTTCACTCGCCGCTACTCAGGAAATTCCGATTGGTCTCTCCTCCTCCAGGTACTGAAATGTTTTACTTCCCTGGGTCTGCTCCGTATGTAAATTCATACAGTCTCTACCGAAGTAGAGGGGTTTCCCCATTCGGACATCTACGGATCAAAGGTTGCTAGGCACCTCCCCGTAGCGTATCGCCGCCATGCTGCGTCCTTCATCGCCTCTTCAAGTCTAGGCATCCACCATATGCTCTTGATTTCTTATTAGGAAATCTATAAACCACAATTATTGCTTGTTTTTTCTCTTCTACAGGGGATACGACGCTTTTGGAATCGTATCCCTACCTTTCACCCCTCTCCAGCTGTCGAAAAGACCACGTAAAGTGTCTTGCCGGGAGGGAATTCATATGTCAAATATCGGCGCCCGAACTCTTTCTGAACAAAAAACCCGCTTTTGAGCGGGACCTAAGACAGCACTTATTCAGTGGTATCTCATTCCGCTCTGTTGCTAGGGAGTTTTAACATATTTCAGACGCCTCACGAGTATATATGAAGGCGGTTTCCCTGTCAACAGTTTTGGAGCGAGATACGGGTTTCTTGTGGATAGCCAGTGGATATCGCGAAAATGGCTCTTTTCCAGACTACTTACCGTCGGTCATTTCTCCTCGCAAACGAGCCAAGAACTGACCCGCTGTCGCCTGACCACCAAGACCAAAGGCAAGGCCAGCCGCCAAAGCGAGTGACATAACAATGGCATTGAGGACAGTCTCTGAGAAGACAGAAGTGAGGCCAAACTGGTACAAAGCGACGAGTACCGAGAAGGTCCAGACCGCCCAGCGGCTCGCGTTTCCCAAGAGGTGTGCGCGACCGAGAGAAGCGAGTCGTGCAAGAGCTGAGACGACAGACTCCACCAATTCACCGATCACCAAGCCAGCGAGCAGTACGAGTGCGGCCACGGCCACCTGTGGCAAGTAGCTGAGAACATTGCCCAAGAAGACGGTGACGGTCGAGAGACCGAGCATGGTGAGTGCCTGGAGCAAAAATCCGACGTTCAAAAACCACTTCACCAAGGTACCAAAGAAGGTGCCTGAATGGAGATTCAATCCTGCACGTCGGGTGTAGTGTTCTACCCCGATAGTGCGAAGAAGGTGGTCGAGCTTTACCGCTACGAGAATCTGCGACACTGCCTTGCCAACGAGGTCAGCGATCAATGCGCCGACCACCAACAACAAGAGAGTTAGGATAAAACGCGGAGCAACAGCCGCCACGCCTCCCCAGACACTGGAGAAGGACGCCAGCAGGCTATCGATGAATGTAGTGAACATAAAATAAAAAGGGTTTAATAAATAATGCTACCCCTCCCTTTATTATACGCCTTATATGCCCTTCTTCAATCCAAACTTGTCGAAGATGATCTGATGGGGATAATCCAGGATATCGCGCACCAAACGGTCGCCAATACTAAGGCGATACTGGAAATCCGGGGTTTCGAGGCTGGCATAGCGCAATTCACGGCCTAATTCAAGTTCAATTTTGCGGATCACAGTCTTCAGTGCCCCCTCCTTGATCTTGTCCCCCACCACCAACAAGTCGGCTCGACTATCCCACTCCTGAATAAAGACACCAGCGACGACGATAAGCTTCATCTTCCCTGCTTTGGCAAGACGCTTCACCGTATCACCCTCGTTGAGCAAGACAGTATCGATGATAAGGCTCTGCAATTGCTTCAAGTACATAAAACGTTGATTCAAGGTGTATCCCTTATCTTTCTTCCTTCCAATTGTCGGTATTGGCACCTGGAGTATCAGGCCGATCTTCTGCAAGAGAGCGAGTTCATTCTGTGCCACCTTCTTTGATAGCTTCGTCCAAACAACAACGTCCTTAAACGCATACTGTCGATCGGGGTTCAATAGGAACAAGCGCATCAGCTTTACTCGGGCCTCGCTGCCAAACAGTCGTGATAACGTATCCATGGTGGCCACAGTATATAGCAAAAGAAAAACGCCCGCAAAGGGCGTCTTTCGTGGTCCAATATCTAAGCCAAAATGAAAAGCGAGTGCTTCTTACTTCAACTCTACCTTGGCGCCTGCCTCTTCGAGCTTCTTCTTGATCTCGTCTGCTTCTGCCTTCTTTACCCCCTCCTTGAGGTTTGCAGGAGCTGCGTCGACGAGGTCCTTTGCCTCCTTGAGACCGAGACCGAGGACTTCCTTCACCACCTTGATCACCGCGATCTTAGTACCACCGGCATCCTTGAGGTGAATAGTAACAGTGCTCTTCTCTTCTGCCGCTGGAGCGGCTGCTGGAGCGGCCATAGCCACTGCCGCAGCTGATACTCCAAACTTCTTCTCGAGAGTCTTCACGAGCTCGTGAAGGTCAAGGACAGACAACTTCTCGATAGTCTCGATGAGTGCCTTGAACTTTGCTGGGATTTCTACGTTTTCCATGTGTGTAGTAATAAGAATGAATAATTATGCTGCGACTGGAGCTGCGGACACTGCCTCGGCTACTGGAGCCGCTGGAGCACCTGAGGCGCTCTCCTGTTTCTGTGCGATCTGGTCCAATGCCATAACGAAGCCCTGGATTGGTGAGTTGAGGAGATTCGCAAGCTGAGCGTAGAGGGTCTTGAGAGGAGGGATGGTAGCGATTGCCATCATCTCTTCCTTGCTCTTGTACGCACCCTCGAAGACGCCGCCGATGATAGTGTACTGATCCTTGAATTTCTTCTGGAACGTGTACGCCTCTCGAGCAGGCGCGGTGATATCGGCGCTGTATGCGACCGCAACCTCGCCATCAAGTGCCGGCATGGTGCCGGTGACTCCAGCTTCCGCCAAAGCTTTCTTGATGAGGGTCTTCTTTGCCACCACGTATCCTACGCCGCCGGCTCGAAGGCCGCGTCGCATGAGAGTCGTGTCAGCTACGGTGAGCTTGTGAAAGTTCACGAACACCAATGAGGGATTCTGCTTGATGGACTCTTTGAGTCCGGCAAGGATCTCCTGCTTCTGTGCTTTTGTGGTTGCCATTGTGTAGCTTTGTGCTGAATTGTTAAAAAAGAAAAACGACCTTTTATAGGACGCTGGAGATGCTGTTTCCTTTCTTGAGCCGCGGCGACATGCGTCGTATTGGCTCTTGATCGGAAACGCCTCGGTAGGTCTTTTGCCTCGCTTTCGCTAAGCTGCCTACTGTCTCTGGCCTATATGCGACTATATTACTTGGTTTAGGGAATGTGTCAACTTTCATCGGAGATTTGACAACTGGAGCTGATTTGCTACCATTACCCTACTAGACATGAACGGCATCCTAAATGGGTGCCGTTTGCTTTTATATAAGATCAGCGATTTCCACTTAAGCCTGCAATCTTGGACAACATTGCTTCGACCGCGGAGATATATGACCCTCGCTCTTCCGAAGTATTCAGCAGGTGCTGGCTATCCGGATCGGAAACGATAACCATCTCTCTGATCTGGGCCTGGGCGGCGGGCACTTCGCCTCTTTCAAAGAGGCTGACGTACGCATTCAACCTTGCCAACAATTCGAGGCGAAGCCGCTGACTCATGCAGATCTCACGAATCACCTGACGCACCGAGGAAAGATACTCGACTGGATCAAATGCCTGATCGGGCACGAGCTGGCGGACAGTCGTGGTCGCTGTTGAGGTGGCGGTCGAAGTCGCTGCACTTGTCTGCAGGGAGAACGCCTGAGCAAGAGTGCTGAAACTTTGGAGCGGCAAGGTCACGTCGGCAGAAATATTGGTCAATGGTGTGACGGAGATATCGGAAAAAGATGTTTTGTCTGTCACCGTGTCGCCATCGACATATTCGACATCGATCGTGAGCAGGCCGGCGCCGACAGAGCGTATCTGTACAACACGAGAAGTGGTGGCGACGTGGCCAGTAGCCAGCGGCGCCGGCTCAGAGAACGAGAGGTATTTTGCTTCGCCAAAGTGATAATACTGACTGCCAGGCACAGACTCCTCATACGAAATGGATGGCGAAGATGTGGCACTCAAATCTCCGAAGACGGTAGCGCCTTGGTCGGTCACACCCGTATGATTCCCTGCTTCATCATACAGGTCGAGTGTGACTGGGGAATGTACGCTGATGCGGATTTGTTTGGGCAAAGTAGTGGAGGACGGCGACGAAGTTGCAATATATTCCGGCAGTGCCGCAACGGACTCACCAGAATCGGCTGGGGTGTGCAAAATAGATGCAACAAGTGTTCGCACCTGTGGTACCTCTAACACATCAGCGTGATTTCGAGACACACGGAACCGCTGACCATTGTATCCGGACAGATCTGCGAAATATGTTCGGTCTGGCGAGGGCGACAGTAGCTCAGGCGTCCCCAGCGCGCTCGCCAACACCACCGTCTTGTCGCCAAGCCGCGTCCATGATGGCTCGCGCTGGAGCGTGGTCCGGAGCTCGCACAGCGAAAAGATTTGTTTTGAGAAGGTTGGCACCGCACAACGGCGACGCCCTGAATATTCAATGGCCGACAATGTGTCCAGTCCCCACCCGCCAATGACCGAGACTTCGGCCGGCGGATACTGTAGGCTAAACAGGAGGCTCGAAGACGCCAAGAGAGACCAATCAATCACTGAGGGGATATCGACGTTCACCATATCCGGAGGGGTCCTTTTGTCGATCGTGGCCGACAGGAAATCTGCAAGACGAGAAGCGGAATCGAGATGGTCGCCATATGCCTGAAAGAAATTCATACTCACCAGATCGGTTGTCGAGGAAAAGCGGATGATTGGCGATAATCCGGCAACATCAAAGTATCCCTGTGTTGGCAACAGCCCCAAGGCACCGGGAGAATACTGTGCGAGCCGGCGGCCCACCGACTGCTTCAAAACAAGGCCAGCGGCGAATTGTAGCCCATCCCCATGCAGCACTGAAGCGATCGCCTGGGGTGTGCCGAGCTGCGGTGTGGCGATGAAAATCACTTTGTCGACGATATCCAACTGTCGCTCCGCAAGGCGATTTAAAAGATGCCTCGCCACCATACCGCCATTGCTATGAGCCACGAGACTCACCTTGCCCGTAAAAGAAGTGCTCGCCACGCGCATCAATTCTTCAATCGCCGTTTCGCTCGCTGCAGCTGACGCGGAGAAACGCCAATCGTACGGGAGCGGTGACCATTCGCGCATCTGCCCCTTGGTCACGAAGGAGTCTAGGGATTGGATGAAGCTCTTGTAGATATTCGGCCCAGCCCCGACCGAATTCACGGAATCAATAATCTCGCTCGTATGAACACCGGAAACAAGGGCCTTGCCGGCACTATCGAGATACAGCTTTTCGACATCGGCATTGCGATTTGGCTCCCATAGTTGATTGCCGTCTTTCACCAGACGACTCGCCTGAATGCCGGGAATGAAGACGACACTTGAGTCGCCTTGCTCGCCGGGAGGACGTAGAAGCCACGGGACTACGGAGACTTGGCCGTAGGTAGCATCTTGTGGCCCGGCTTTGCTCCCCCACCAGTTTCGCTCTGCGGAGACGACTGATTGACCACCGTTATACACAGCTTGGTCACCAAAATCGCTGAGCGTGGATTGATGGATCGACACTTGCGATTCACCGCGCTGAGCATCTCCGTACACCTCGACGGCCGAAGCGCGACCATCGGTGAATAAAGACTGTTCAATAGTCGCTGTGCTGTTGTAAATACCGACAGCCGACTGGCGGCCCAACCTCTCCATCCGCACATTCCGTATCGCCAGATGAGAAGCAGAGTTCACTGTGATACCGGCTCGTGAGAGATCGGTGATCGAGGTCGAAGCGATCGTCAACGTACTGTGCTCGTCGATAGAAATAGCGGAGTTGCTCATGCCAAAAAGCCGGCTATTCGACACGGCTAATGTGGAGCTGGAAATGTAAATACCGTCCTGACCGCCGGCAAACTCAGCATCGCTGACCGCCGCCTCGGCAGACTGCAGATATAGCCCTTGCGAGGCATTTTCGAAACGGACGTGCGAAGCGACGAGACTTTTGGTCGATGAAGCCAGCGGACCAATGACATCGAGCGCCCACGAAGAAGAGGTGGCTGAGCCAGTGAAGATAACCGGCTCAGCTTCGGTGCCAACAATTGAAAGCGTGCTCTGCAACACCTGAAGATGAGCGTTGTCGGCAAATACCACACTCACGCCAGGCTCGATCGATAGATTGACGCTCGGCCGCACGGATACGAAGCCGGACACATAGTACGGACTCCCATCCTTGGTCCACGTGGTGTCTTGGTTCAACTCTGAAGGCACTTGTGTCTCAGCGCCAACGCACCTAGGCAACAAGAAAAGCGTCGTCACGGCGACGAAGACAAAGCAACGAAGGCCTGAAAAGAACATTGGCGAGATCGTGGATACTCTCATGGTTGTGGAGGGTTAGACACGCTCACGAGCGGACACGTCTCGTCATCAAAATCTCGACCGGACGCACTGCTGCTACCCCCTCCACTACCAAGCCCGCTGGAGCCTCCTTCTGTGCTGCCGGCTCCACCGCCACCAAAACCTGGCGTGGCAGCAAACGAACCGATGGAAAGCGGAGTCGCGGCAGGATTAGCGATGATGCTCTTCTGGGAGGAAGTGGCTAGAATTGCTGATGCGGCTAGTCCGACCTGCGGTGACGGTACAGCAGATGAGGCCGCAACCCCCAAATGTTCTGAAACTATCGGCATGCCCGGCAAATAGAGCTTTGCCGAACTGCCGCCATGCAATACGGTCACGTCATCCGAAGTTGTCGCGACCGGCGAAGAAGCCGGAGCGAGTAGCGGCGAGTGCGGAACAACAATACTCTTCGTCACTACATGGACACTGTCGCGCCACAACAGTACAGGAAAACAAAGAATCGCGAAGGAAACAGCGAGGAGTGCTTTGTGGGATGACTTCTTTCTCATCCATACATCCTAGCAATCCAGTGATAGAGAAACTGCTAAAAAAGGCTCAAGAAACCCCTAATTTTTGATAAAAAATCAGTGAGGAAATACTCAAGAAATAATGAAATCCTAACGAGTCGATTGTTCCGCAGACCGCTGATGCTCCGCCGGTACTGCCAACTGGCTTTCGCGATATGTCCCAGCCAAAGCGAACAACGCCAAGCTCATCGCCAAAATCCCCACAAAGCTGGAGACGATTTTGAAGAAGGTATGGTCGAAATATTTGAGCATGGTGATAGATAAAGCGGTCGACACGAATTATTTTAGCGTTTGCACGAACTGCTTCAACTCGGCACTGCCTGGATTCTTTGCAAGTCCCTTCTGTGCGATCTCAAGAGCCTTTGCCGGACTCTTCACCACATCTCGGTAAAACTCGGCAGTCTGGAAGTAGAGGAAGACCTGCTCTGGTGCATTCTCGATCGCCTTCAGGTAATTTTTCTCGGCGAGGGGCGCATCTTTCAGGTAGTAGCCATACAAAAAGCCGAGGTTACCGTAAGCAACATGATTTGTCGGAAAGACTCGGCCAAGATACTCCCACACCTCGCGAGCAGTAACATAGTCCCCTGCCGCTTGATAATACTGCGCCAAGCTATTCCAGGTATTGAAATCTTTCGCGTCTTTCCCGAGCTTCTCCTGCAGGTCGGCAATATTTTGCACCATGATGACCTTCGCCTCCGGAATCACCGACACACTAAAGACTGTCGTGTGACGAATATCAGGAACAACGATCGGAGAATCATCGATCCCCTCCAACTCGATCTTTCCTCCTTGCAATTCAATATCATCCGATGCGACCAAGCCAACTAGGCTTTTTATCGAACGGTCACGATTGATGATGAGAAAAATCGTCACAACAATCAACAACAGGGCCCCAACCAAACCGCAGATCTTCTTTGTATTCATGGAGACATTATATGCTGGCTTTCCCAGAAACGCAAAAACCCCGCTCTTGCGAGCGAGGTTTTGCGTAAGCTATCCGTTAGTCAACCGTGAGGCTGACTCGCGAACTAAAGCCGACTTAGATGCTTCGTGACTGTACGATTCCGCTTGAAGGCAAGCCTGGGACGTTGTAACCGTTTGTCCAGTCTGTGTGGTTCAAACCTGAAGTCGTGGTCGCGTTTGGTGACCAGATGAAGTTGTCTGCAGTGTTAGCCTGGTTCTCAATTCCTGTTGATGTTCCCATCAAAGAAGCGAGAGCTGGGTAAGTACTGTCGCCAACGAGAGTCGAAGTGACTGAAGAACCAGTGGTCAAACCAGTGATGCTTGTCGCTCGGACTTCGAAGTATCGAGTAGTACCTGCTGGGACAACCAATGTGGTAGAAGCGTTTGCTGAGGTTTCAGCAAAGAACTCCAACTGCACAGATGACGAGTTAGTTGCAGGAGACTGGTTGCTGTACGCAAGCGCACCGCTTCCCTGAACACCTGAAACTGCCTGTGAGTATGCAGCATCTTCGTATCCGAAGACGTTGATTCCTGATACTGAGACACCTGAGGTAGTAGCAACAGTCAAGGTGAACTTGTTGATGCTTACTGAACCCTTAGAGTCAGCAGTGACCTTGAATCGGAGGAGCTTACCATCAGATACGCCGGTAGCTGAGAGAGTATCCTGTGCGAAGGTTGGGTATGACTTGAACACTCGGACACCGTCGAATGACGTAGAGCCTGAAGCGTTGATAGTCGAACCTGAACCTACACCAGTACCTCGAGTACCACCAACGTCTGTTGAGGCGTTGTTGTCCACTGCAATCATTGCACCTTCAGTACCGTCGCCGGTGCCTGAGCCAGTGTTAGTGATGTCTGCAAGGTTTACCTTGATAGTCAAGATCTTGTCGCTGTTCTTTGGAACAATGACAGTTGATGACAAGGTAGAAGTTGCAACAGTGTTTGAACCGACGAACTGAGCTGTACCAACAGCAGTCGCGCCATCGAACAAGGTTACAGAAACCAAGTTTGAAGGTGAGCTAGATGCTGAGTTGGTCAACTTCAAGCCGACTCGCTCAAGGTTGATAGCGTCGTTGGTAGCGGTGAACTTCAATACACCGACAGTTACGCCGTTTGCACCAGCGGAAGCAATCTTGTATGAAGGAGTTGAAGCATCTGATGCCACAACCAATGCTGCTGAACCAACTGACTGGAGCTGACCGAGGCTAGCGGTACCAGTAGGAGTTACAGAGTTTGAAGAAGTCACACCAGTAACGGTGAGAGCTGCAACGTTAGCATCTGTATTACCCCACTTGTAAGTACCTGAAGCACCTGATCCGACGTTACATGACACTGAGATCGTCTTCACAGTTCCCTTAGGAATAGTGAGGGTAGAGTCGAGTGTGAATGTCTGAGAACCAGTAGCTGAAGGATTCTTTACGTTTGAACCGGTAGTCAAAGAAGTTGAAGCGTCCCAGAGCTTACAGTTGGTAAGATCGGTAGCTGAACCGCTGACAACGGTCAAGGTAACAGGAACAGATGAGAATCGAACATCCTCACCAGACTGACTTGCATCGAACTGGTAGTTTGCGAAGACCACATCCTGTGATCCAGCAACAACAGTCTGAGCAGCTGGGCTGGTAGAGACACCGATAGCAAGAGCTGCTGACTTCACAGTCATCTGATTCATAGAGAAGTTACCCTGTGAAAGAGTGATGGTGTTGCCAGTGATCTGACCGGTGATGTTTGACCAACCTGATGGAGTGGTAGAGAGAGTGTAGATAGTACCATTGTTGATGGTAGAAGCGATCTTACCCTTGATGGTGTAGATCATCTTGCCTACTGGGAAGGTGATAGTGTCAGTGAATGACAATGTTGCACCTGAACCAGAAGCATCTACTGGACCCGCTACGACTGAACCATTCTGATCAACGATAGATACGCTCGTCAAGAGACCGTAGCTACCAGTGACTGATGAAGTAGAAACAGTGATCGAAAGTGACTGTACTGATACAGGCTCACCCTTGAAATCTGTTTCGAATCCGCCGAGTACCTGGTTTGGCACGTTCACCGCAACGTTCTGAGCAACTACAGTGTTTGCCTTTGCAATAGTAGTAGCTGAACCTGCTGAGATCGTAACCAAAGAACCATCGTAGAACGGAGTACCGGTAGTAAATTCAGAGGTAGAGTTTGAAGCTGAACCTGTTGAACTTGGAGAACCGATAATGCCGTATCCGTAGGTCTCACCAGAGATGTACATATCGGTGTTCTTGTAGAGGTCAAACTTTACAGTTCGAGCCGCTGCACCTGAACCAATGATGTCGCCCTTGAGGTAAACCTCCTTTGCGAAGCCCTTGTCGACTACGATTCCTGAACCAAAGGTTGCAGTGAAGTACTTACCATCCGTTGAAATAGTCGTAGGATAGTCAGTGCCATCAACATTGACGACCAAGTTTGCAAGGTCGTTTGCTGATACTGAACCGGTCTGGTTGAATCGAACTGACCACAATCGGATCTTCTCTACTGAACCAGCGGTGACTCGGATGCCAGCAAACTTGTATGCTGAGGTACCGATTTCCTTGGTTGCAGAAGTGTTAGGATCCAATGATGACACAGCCAATGTCGCAGTACCCAAAGAGAGTGATGCGTTGATGGTGTGTGCTGCGCCAGTTACAGGAAGAGAACCTGAAACGGTTCCTGAAGTGTTGATTGAAACAACGTTCAATGCAACAACCTGTCCTGCGTAGTTGGTGAGGCTTGAGCCCATGTTACCAGCTACAGTAAGAGTTCGAGTGGTGCCTGCCTTGACAACGAACGCCTCACCAAGAACTGCCTGGTGGTTTGAGTTCAAAGTCTTAGCAATACCAATCTGGATACCATTCTCATCCAAGAGAACGATGCCAGAGAACACTGCATCCTGTGCAAGTCCTGCTCGCTCTACAGTAACACCTGACACTGAAACGTCAGATGAACCAGCGGTCAAAGTAACCTTAGTGAAAGGTACTCGTGAAGCGCTCTGTGGTGCGAGTGAGTTTGCTGGCTGAGTTGCAGCAGCAACGGTCAATGCCGCTCCGGCTACTGGATTGGTTCCAGGAGTTGGAGGAGTGACGGTGACATTGCCCATGTTATTCAATGCAGCTCGAGTGATAGGTCCAACAAATCCAACAGCAGGAACGATTGAGTTCTTGATCTGGAATTTGATGACCGCAGCTCGGGTCTTTGCACCGAAGTAAGTAGTCTCGCTTCCAGGAGCACCTGCACCTGAAGCTGACACCATGGTGTCTGCACTTGAGTTGAGTACTCGCTGGAGGTTCGCTACATCAGCGCCCTGGCTGCCCAACTTCAAGTTTGAAGAGAAGGTGTATGTCGCTGCCTGAGCTGACATTGCTCCCGCAAAAACGAGAACAAATGCAACAGCTGCACCAAGCACGCTTGCGACGATACTTGTCTTAGTCGTTGAAATCATAATAAATATATTAGTTGTAATACTGTCTTGATAAGTCTTATTAAGCTGTACTGCACTAATTCTGATCGGTCTTTAATGTATCGACACGGACCGAAACAGATTTAGCTTTGAGGGGAAGAAACCGTTTGTCTGTCATGCAACCGTAGAGGAAAAAAGGACTTCCGGAAATCGAAGAAATCGTAACTCTCTTTCGTATATAGAAATGTCAACGGACTGATTCGTGACGGGTCAACGTATAGTATATAGCGTTTGCGACCCGTTTACCAAGGTATTGTGTGGATAACTTTGATAATACGGCTCAAAATGGTGTTTTCACACCACCTGAACTGTACAGATTACCCAGCCTTGGTATCTTCGCATATTTGGTCAAAAGAGTCAATAATATGTCGTTATACTCGTTATACTCGTCCATACTGCCTATACTATAGAGTACCTAGTCCAGCGACGCTCCCCCTGCTTCCTTAGAACCCCTTCTGCAACCATGGCGAGAAGCTCTCTTTGGATTGTCTTCCCACCGACCCCCTTGATACCATTTGCTACGTCATTAACCCCCACCTCACCCTTCTCTCTAATAGTCTTTAGTATGAGAGATCGACGATCGGCACGGTCCTCCGAGGGAACCGAGTGGGTTCCTACTGCAGTACGTATCGGTTTTATAAAGGACATAGACTGTCCTTTATCATGTCCTTTATGAATCGCCGGTGCTGTTTCTGTAAAGAAATCCCTGGTGAGGTACGTCGCGATTTCCGACCGGTCAACCATTTCTTCTGAGATTGTTTTGAAGAGCAGGGTAAATTCCCTCTTGAGAAGAGTGGTATTCATTTCCGATACCTGCTTTGAATAGTGACCCACATCACACAATGTCGAAATCTCGGCAATCAGTGCCAAGGCCCGCAGAGCCGCACTACGACGCTCATCAAAAGAGACTGCCGGTGCGACAAGAAGGCTGTTTGAAACAGCCGACAGAAGATCGAGTGTCTTTGAAAAAAGCGTGCCGGAAAGTGTCGAATTGTCTTTTATAAGGCCGGCCACGAGATTCGTTGCTATTACCAACTTCTCTGTCTTTTTGTATATGAAGGCAGACTGTCCTGAATAGGAAAAAGGTACATTTAAATCAAGGCTATTTTGGAACGGCTCGATCGCAGCCTGCTTTTCATTTTTCTGTCTCTCTTCCATTTGTCTTATATAAATTACGACTCACTTGTCTTATTAAATACCCCTTCGTGTCTTTAAGAAATTCGTTCAAATGTCTTTTTACAGTCCTTTTGGAGCAATCGCTTATGTGTCCATTATATATCGGACACCTCTCCTCTGCAAATCCCACTATTCTGACGATCTCGCGAGGCCACCCAGCGTGATATAATGAACCCGTTATTATATTCATTTTCCCGTAAGAAATGGCACGAAAAAAAGACGGCGGTATATCGAAACATCTCGACGACATCAACCCGATCAAGGACGTGAAGGCTGAGACCTTGCAAGGGGTATTCGCGGTCATTTCCGTAGTTATTGGCATATTCTTCACGCTTGCAGCATTCCACAAGGGTGGCTTGGTTGGAGAGAAATCATACAGCGTCCTGAAATCATTGCTCGGTATCGGCTATTTCCTCCTCCCACTTTTTGCCTTCCTGATGGCCGTCTCTTTTATTAAAGACCTGAAGCAGCATTTTACCTATTCAAAAATAGTCACATCACTCCTCGCCTTTTTTTCTAGTCTCGGTATTGTAGACATCCTCGCCGCTTCATTTGGCTCTAGTGACAAGGGCGGCATCATCGGCTACTACATTTCACATCCGCTCCTCACCGTCTTCGATTTCTGGGCCAGCCTCGTGATCTTGCTCGGCATTCTCGCAATCTCCCTGATCCTTGTCTTCGAGACCCGACTCGACCTCCACTTCATCGCTTTCTGGAAAAAGCTTTTCTCAACGAAGAAAAAGAGCGTAGCTGAAAAAGAGCGACTTCTGCAAGAACGCAAGAACGCTCAGAACGAACCGATGGATGACGATGAGGTGGAAGACCTGATCTCCACCCCTGAAACCGAAGAGCGGATCCTGCCGAAAAAGAAGGGGGGTGCCGCAGGCGGTGCGGCCGGTGCTTTGAGTGCGGCCAACGCCGCTGCGGCAGCCAAACCCGAAGCCAAGCTAAAAATCAGCGAGGGTGAGAAGGAGGACGCCTTCATGGGCCAGACCAACGCTGTAGCTTATCAGCAAGACAACTACATCCCTCTCCCTCTCGACCTCCTCGAGGTGGACAAGGGCAAGCCAGGTGTCGGTGACATCAAGGCGAATGCCAACATTATTAAGCGTAGCCTCCAAAACTTCGGCATCAATGTGGAAATGGATGAGATCTCTATCGGACCGTCTGTCACTCGCTATGCCCTGAAGCCAGCTGAAGGCGTAAAACTTTCGCGTATTGTCGCCCTTCAAAACGACCTCTCCCTCGCCCTCGCGGCCCATCCGATCCGTATTGAAGCACCGATTCCTGGAAAGTCTCTCGTGGGGATCGAAATCCCAAACAGTACCAAGACCACCGTCGGCCTCGGCACACTACTCGCGACCGCTGAGTACCAGGAATCTGACAAGCCGCTCCTCGTGGCACTCGGCAAAGGTGTTTCCGGCAAGTCATACTATGCCAACATAGCGAAGATGCCGCACCTTCTCATCGCAGGTGCGACTGGCTCTGGAAAGTCAGTCACTATCCACACCCTCATCACCTCCCTCCTCTATCGCAACTCACCACAGAATCTCAAATTCATCATGATTGACCCGAAGCGTGTGGAGCTCACTTTGTATAACAAGATCCCGCACCTCCTCACTCCCGTCATCACTGATGCAAAAAAGGCTATTCTCTCACTCAAATGGGCAGCGAAGGAAATGGATCGCCGATACGATGTCCTCGAGGGCGCTTCAGTGCGAGACATTCAGTCGTATCACAAAAACATCGTAGATCCTGCCAAAAAACGCTTCGAGACCGAGCCGCCAAAGGAAGGCGAGAAGGTACCGGAGACTATGCCGTATATCGTAGTGGTCATCGATGAGCTCGCCGACATCATGCAGACCTACCCTCGCGAGCTCGAGTCGGCAATCGTGCGTCTCGCTCAGATGTCTCGCGCTGTCGGTATCCATCTCGTCCTTTCGACTCAGCGGCCTTCGGTAAATGTCATCACCGGCCTCATCAAGGCCAACGTGCCGTCCCGGTTGGCTCTCCAAGTAGCTTCACAGATCGACTCGCGTACCATTCTCGACATGGCAGGTGCGGAAAAGCTCCTCGGTGCCGGCGACATGCTCTACTTGGGCGGCGAGATGGCTCAACCTCAGCGTATCCAATCGGCCTATATCTCTGAGACCGAGCTGAAGCAGGTGGTGAAATTCCTTGCGGAGAATTATGAAGGCACGATGCCGAGCGATATCACTGCCAATGCAGAGAAAGACAAGAATGTTCTCTTTGAATCGAGCTTCCTGGGTGGTTCTAGCGGCGACGATGCTTCACTCGAAGACGATGATGAGCTCTATGAAGATGCTCGTACGGCGGTGATTGAGGCAGGCAAGGCATCAACCTCGTACATCCAGCGCAAGCTCCGCATCGGGTACTCTCGCGCGGCGCGCCTCATGGACATCCTCGAGGAGCGTGGCGTGATCGGCCCAGCCGACGGCTCAAAGCCTCGTTCAGTGATTGGCGCTGAAGATGGCAACAATGATGTGGGTGGAGATATCGCAGGAGTAACCCATGACGACACCGGGGGAACAGAGCTAGCTTCCGACACCCAGAATTCACCTGAAGAACCCATCGTTTAGCCCACACAACCACTCAACACCCTCCCACCATGAACCGAACCCTCTCTTTCTGGATCAGCTTGGTGTCGGTCATCCTGGTGGCGACAGCGATCATCGGCTACGCAGCATACCGCTCGCAATACATTGTCCGCGGACCGATCATCACCATCACCTACCCCACCGAAACGACTTCGATCACCTTGGCGCCAAACCAACCACTCATCATCGAGGGCACTATCCAAAATTCGGTTTCTGTGAACCTCAACGGCCGCAAAATCTACCTCGACGAAAAGGGTGATTTTCGAGAGCAATTGTTGCTTTCCAAGGGGTATGCGATAATTACGGTGAAAGCAGAGGATCGATACCAGCGCGTCTCACAAAAGACGCTCGAATTAATGATTAAATAATATCCCTTTATGAAAAAGAAACGAAAGGAAACGGCTAGTGCGGCAGGCGCGACAGGTGCAGCGAAGTCCGTAAACACAGCGGAAAAAGCGGAGCTTACCGTGGAAGAGGCAGACGCCTCTTCAGCACGCGCGGCGCAAGGCATCGAGGATACCATCAAGCAGATCAAGAATAAGTTTGGCGACGACTCCATCATGAAGCTCGGCGAAAAGCCGCGCGTGGATATCAACGCCATCCCTACCGGATCGATCGGTCTCGACTGGGCCCTCGGTGTCGGCGGCATGCCTCGCGGACGTATCGTGGAGATTTTTGGACCAGAGTCTTCTGGAAAGACCACCCTCACGCTTCATGTTATTGCCGAGGCACAAAAGTTAGGCGGCATTTGCGCCTTCATCGATGCGGAACATGCGATGGATCCACAGTACGCTCAGCGACTCGGCGTGAAGATCGATCAACTCCTCATCTCCCAGCCGGACACCGGCGAACAGGCGCTCGAGATCGTCGAGAGCTTGGTGCGGTCTGGCAAAATGGATGTCATCGTCATCGACTCCGTTGCGGCATTGACCCCGAAGGATGAGATCGAGGGCGATATGGGCGCGCATCATGTCGGCAAGCAAGCTCGACTCATGTCGCAGGCACTGCGCAAGCTCACGGCTATCGTGGCGCGTTCGAAGACCATCGTGATCTTCATCAACCAGATCCGCATGCAGATCGGCGTCATGTTCGGCAATCCTGAGACTACCCCAGGCGGCAAGGCTCTCAAGTTCTACACCTCGGTGCGACTCGATATTCGCCGCATCGCGCAGATCAAGAAGGGTGAAGAGGTCATGGGTGGCCGCTGCCGCGTGAAGGTCGTGAAGAACAAGGTCGCTCCCCCATTCAAGCAGACCGAGTTCGACCTCATGTACAACGAGGGCATCTCTCGTGAAGGCGAAATCATCGCGCTCGGCGAAAAGATGGGCATCATCGGCAAATCTGGCAATTCCTACACCTACGGTGAGGCGAAGCTCGGCCGAGGGTACGACGCCACCCGCCAATTTTTGAAAGAAGACAAAAAGATTTCCGGTGAGATTCTGAAAGAAATCCGCAAGCGCCTCAAGGATGAGGACGGCGGCCTTTCTGCGGGCTCAAAGATGGCAGTGCCGAGTGGAGAATCAAGCGGATCAAGCAGCGAAGAATAGGGTTAACAAAAACCGTTTCAAAAGACTAAAAAAGGCCCTAATTGGGCCTTTTTTCTTGTATTGACTATTTATACATAGTATGATACAATATACTCCAGATTAACCTCGCACCACTAATCTACGGCTTGTAACGACTTTCCTTAGCACGAACGCCCAGGAAAGTAGGGGTCGAAAACCCTACAGCTGATACACCTTGGTGCCGGAGAACATCGAAAATGCAACCGCAGAAAAACACGTCGATCGAACACCTGATCGGCAAGAAAAACAGTTCGGTCAGTCTGATCGCTGTCATCATGCTGTTTCTCTCTGGGAAACTGCCTGACTACCTCATCGCAAACTGGGTAAAGCGAGGTAACCGCCACCCGATCACCGCCCTCTTTCTGGAGGGTCTTGCTAGGGTTGCGGTGATCGGCATCGCCATTGGCCTCATGGCCCTGGGCATCTCATCACTTGATGACAAGAAGACGTTTCCGATAGAGATGATGGTCGCATTAC
This sequence comes from Patescibacteria group bacterium, assembly GCA_038065315.1. Lineage (NCBI taxonomy): Bacteria > Patescibacteria group bacterium. Next base: position 661,940 of record JBBTRF010000001.1, on the reverse strand, counting down.
CCCTCTTCGCCCTCATCTTCGTGGCCATCATCGCAGTCTTCGTTGGCTTCCTCGTCGGAGACGACTCAGCCCCATGGTTTGGTGCTTATTGGATCGGCAGCTCTGGTCGGGAATTTTGCAAAGAACTACTGACTGTCTGCCAAAACCTGGAAGGAAACCTTGACGTGATCCCGCCGGTCCAAGACGAGTTGAGCAACTGGACGCGCAACAGCCTCCGACTCATCGCAATCCGTGTCCTAGCTCTTCAGAGAATTGACCATGGTCAATCTCGAGACATCGAGTCAGAGCAGCACGACAAGCTATTTGATGCCGCGAAGGCGCTTGGCTTGATTCCCCAAGACACGGATTTCGAATTCAGTTACGGGGAAGCCAAAAAGCAACCTCGGCGTATCGAGAACTTCACTAAGCTATACCTCCAGTGGTGCAAAGATGGCAATATTTACCTCAGAAGCTGGCGAGGTATCGGCAACTATTGACGCGGTGTCTTTCACGAACCGTGCCGTACTCACACTACGGCCGGTTTTTTATTTACTAACTCGTTCCGTATACTCCCCCGTCTCAGTATTAATCTTGATCGTATCCCCCTGATTCACAAACATCGGCACCTGGATGGTCGCGCCAGTCTCGAGGACGACAGCCTTGGTACCACCCTGCACGGTGTTGCCCTTCACAGCGTCGGCAGCTTCGGTCACTTTCAGCTCCACCTTAATCGGTAGCTTCACGCCGATAATCTGCTCGTCGAACACCATCGCGTCGACAATAGAATTGGTCTTCACGTACTTGATTTGATCACCCAAAATATCCGCAGAGAGCTTGAAACGCTTGCTCGGATCCTTCTCCTCGCAGAACCAGTGTTCATCTTTGTTGAAGTACAGATACTTCACGCCGAGGGTCGAAATGTCGGCCTCTTCAGCCTTGTCGGACTGGTGATAGCTGTGCTCGCGCACCTTGCCGGTGATCATATTCTTTAGCTTGGTCGCATTCTGTGGCTTGCGCTGCTGCATTCGGAAGACATGGGAAGACAGCACCTCGTATGGCTGGCCATCGAGCACCACGTATTTGCGTTCGGTTACTTCGTTATATTCGAGCATTGGGAAATCACCATTAACTTAGATAATGGCCAAGTATAGGGCAAAATGGGTGGAAAGTCTACTCTTCCAGAGACGCGTTTTTTGGTCGCTGACCTTGACACGAAGCATTTTTTAATTAATATTACGAACAGTCTCATTGAAACGGCTTGTCGGGTGTGCCACTTAAACACCCGTGTTGGCTACCGGAAAGACATCATATGGCTACTAAGAAAAAAGCTGCAGTCAAGCGCCGCGGCAAGAAAACCGGAGTCCGCGTGACTCTTCAAGACCTGGAAAGCATCGGGATCTTTGAGCACGAGAAGCCGAAGGAGGGATTCTACATCAAGCCTCTCCGTCTAGCGATCGGCATCGAGGTCTCGTTCAGCGGCCTCGATAACTTCCACGGTCCACTAGACCAGCTCAGCCTCTGTATTAGCCTCGGCGACGAAATGAAACTTGAGGAAACCGACGATGCCGACGCCCTGTTGGCTACCATGAACGAGCGGCATGACCGGTTCAATCTACGCATCCACGTCGCCCAGCTTCTTGCGACGACTTCAGAATGGGCTGGCAACGAGCTCGTTATCGAGCCTTCAACGGATGACCAGGAGAACAGCTTCGTCTCTTTCTCGAAACGGGTCGGGAGCCGCGAAGACATCTTGAAGTTTGTCACCTTTGTCCAGCATTTCCTCCGCTTCACCAACACCGCAGCCTTTGGAGTGGCCCGCGTGGCACTCGGACTTGAGCGGAAGACTCAGTTGAGCAGGTTCACGCTTCACGACCTGAGGTAGGTCATCCACCACTTCTTCAAACACACTCAAAGCCCGGCGCACGACGCGCCGGGCTTTTTCTTTGGACTACTCACTATTCAAATTCACCTAGCCACAAAAGAAAAACAGTCCTGCTTCATGAGACCTCGCGCAGCCACGACGCTGGCGAGCGGAGCCGAAATCCTAGCAAGGATTTACGGCGCGTCTCAGGAAGAGGACTGTTTTTCTTTAATTAGTTCGCCACGTACGGCAACAGCGCCATAAACCGCGCGCGCTTCACGGCCTCGGCGAGCTGTCGCTGAGACTTTGCACACACAGCGGTCTTCTTGCGAGACATGATGCGAGCATGCGGATTCAAGAACTTCTTGAGAAGCTCGGTGTCCTTGTAGTCGACGAAGGTGATATTATTTTTCGAGAAGAAACACTGCTTTTTCATTGGATGTGATTTTTGCTGGGCCAAGTGGCCTAACGAGCGATTAAATGTGGATTAAAATGGAATGTCTTCTGGGTTGATCTCTTCTTCTGGGTAGTCGATAGTGTCGGCAGAACCTGCGACTGGAGCAGCGGCTTCGGCTTTCTTCCCTGCTGCCTTTGGGCTGCCGGATGAGTAGCCTTCCCCGCTGCCGCCCGCACTAGCACCTGCTCCACCTGGACCGCCAGTACGAGGACCGAACTGCACGCGGTCGGCGATGATCTCGGTGCGATACTTCTTCACGCCTTCAGAGTCCCAGCTTCGGGTCTGCATACGACCCTCTACAAGCGCCGTGGCGCCCTTTTTGAGGTACTGAGCGGCTGTCTCAGCCTGTCGGCCGAAAACGACGATATTGTGGAATTCTGACTGCTCCTGGCGTGCGCCGTTCTTGTCTTTGTAGACACGATTGGTAGCAATGCTGAAAGAAGCAACCTGAATCCCCGACGGAAGGGCCTTGATCTCCGGGTCTCGGGTCAGGTTTCCGTATACGATGGCTTTGTTAAGATACATGCTTAGATATTGATTACCGCCTAATAAAGGCCTTCATCACTATTCTACCATCTTTTCGATCGACTTATCGATCTCTGCTGCCGAAAGGGCTGCGGGTACGATAGCCGCTGCCTCTACAGGCTTCTTCGCCGCCGGCTCTGCGCCCTCCTCAGACTGGCCGAGGATCTTGGCGAGATTCGACATGGTGTTTTCTCGGACGGTCTTCACGATCAAGTGTCGGAGAATATAATCCGCGTTGTCGAGCCCCTTCTTTACGGCCCCCGCCGCTTCAGATGGAGCTTCAAACTTGAACCAACCGAAATACGCACTGTGGTATCGCTTGTTGGCACCCGCGGAAGCTTTGACCAGGGTGTATGCGAGCGCCCTGCTCTTTGGAAATTCTTCACTAATAATGGTCCCACCATTGCTCTCGATGAGAGAGCGGATAGCCGCGGTCTTTTCAGCCACGACATCCTCGGAAACGGTAGGAATAATGTGAAAGCCGGCTTCGTAGACCTGCTTTCGTTCTTCCTTTAATTCGTTTTTCTTTTCCATGGGTAAATACAAGGCTAACATAGGAAGTGGCCGAATGCAAGAACGGGGCTGAGAAGAGGCGCCGATAGAGCGCTGAAGCATCGAAAATGGCTAGAAAGTGACAAAAAGCACTCCCCCTAGCCTATCAGACCAGTGATAGAGAAACTGCTAAGAAAGGTTCAAGAAAAGCCCAATTTTTGATAAAGAAGTCCTCAAATATTAGTAAAGATTTCTTTATCTGCTACTTCGTCACACCTACAGAATCTCGGGTCTTAATATACTTCTTCCACAAAGCCTGGAAATCCGTGGAGTTTTTCTTCAATTCCTCAAACGAGCCGGATGCAATGATCTTGCCGCCCTTGAAAAAATAGACTGAGTCGAAGAGTGTGAGCAAGTGGAGTCGGTGAATCGAAGAGATGATCGCCTTTGCCGGAAACGCTTCGAAGATTCGTTTGTAGATCTCGAGCTCGTTGTTGAAGTCCACACTACTGGTCGGCTCATCGAGCAGCACAATATCTTTGTCGGTCGAAGCCAACAAGCCGCGAGCCAGGGCTAAGCGCTGTTTCTCGCCACCGCTTAGATTAACACCCTTCTCGACAATTGAGGACTCAAGGCCCTTCGGGAGACGCTTCACGACATCGGTAAAGCTCGCCATGTCGGTGTAGACACCAATGTGCATTTCCGGATACTCCACGCCGAGGGTGATGTTCTCACGAATGGTCGTTGCAAATATCTCCGGATCCTGGGGCACGAGCGAGATCGAGTCGCTGATCGCTCGAAAACCGTTTGGGATCTCCTTGCCGTCCAGCAAAAACGTGCAAGTTTTCGGATGATACAAATCACGCATAATCTTCAGCAACGTACTCTTTCCACCTCCGCTTTCACCAATGAAAGCAATGCGTGCGCCGTGCGGAATCTTCATGGCAACATCATCCAAATGCAAATCGGCACCTTCGGCCGCATGATACGAGAAGCTGAGATTTCGCACCTCAATCTCCGACCATTTCTTTGGCAAACGCTGTTCCCGAGTTGCGCCGTCTGGAAGAAAGTCTACGGAGAGAAGCTCGGCGTTGGCAACAGAAGAGCGCTGGCGGACAATATCGTTGTATAAATAGGCAAACCGGAAGAATGCATCACGAATCTTATCTGCGTAGCTGTACAGAATAAAAATGGTACCGACGAGGATGCCGCCATCGGCAACGTGCAGGAGAATGTATGCACCAATCACCATAACAGTGGAGATGCGCCCAAGTAGGGCCGCAGTAAACCACTTGAGCTCATTTATTTTTACATTCCTGTTGTATTGAGCATACGGCTTTTGAATAAAGGTTTTGACTACATTCAATACCAAACTCTCGACACGCAAAATAATAACAGTGGTGACATTGCTCAGCACATCAAACACTTTTGCCGAGGTACTGTTCTCTATTGCATTCACCCGAATGTATCCAGGTACAAGCTTTTTGTCGAACAAGAAAATGACGTAGAAGATCGGAATGGAAAGGATCGCGACAAGTATGCCCGCGAATACATCGTAGTAGAGGAGGATTCCGAAGGACATCACGAGACCGATAATACCCTGAATAACCTGGAAAGCGCTCTCGGAAAAACTGAATAGCGCGGTAGTCCCCTTCTCTATCTTATCGATAGTATCTCCAGAGTGGTGATCTGTATGCCATTCTATTGGCATAGCCATAGTACCGGCCAGAAGATATTTTTTATAATTGGCCTTCACGACAAACGCATTCTCGCTCTCAATCACTCTCGCAGGACCATGGAAAGACCAAAAGACAACCTCTTTTAAAAGAAAGAGCGAGAAGAGGCCTAGGATATACACCAGATTCGCATCATGAATTCCCTGAACCTGCACAATATTGAGAACGGTACCAATGAGAAGCGGCTCTAAAGAATCTACGGTATTGGCCACAAAAAAGAGCGCCGTGTAGAGCACGACTTTTGGGCGATTGCTGCCCGAATACTGCCACATCTTCTTCCACAGATACAGCAACGGATTCTGAGCCTTGTAAGAAGCCTGATTTTCCATTTTTTTAGAAAACATCCTAATATCGTAGCATTCTTTGAGAAAGAAGCTATTTCAATCCAAACACTCTCACCGCATTCTCCACCAGCTGGGCGCGCACCTTCTCGAAGTCCTCGCCGCGGATCTCAGCGATCTTTTTGACCACCTCGCGCACATGAGCTGGCTCGTTGCGCTTGCCGCGATACGGCGCCGGCGTGACGTATGGACAGTCCGTCTCGGCATGGATCATCTCGAGCGGCGCTTTCCGCACCACCTCGGCGTATTCCTTGGCAAAGGTGATAACGCCGGTGAAAGAAATAGTGAAGCCGAGCTCGAAAAACTTCTGCGCCTCCTCCCAGGTGCCGGCGAAGAAGTGGACATTGCCTTTTACCTTTGCGTGCTGCTTGAGTAGCTCATATGCGTCGGCGTAGGCGGAGATGGGCGCCGCGGAACCACCGAGCGTGTTCCCCGTTCCCATCTTTGCCCCATCACGAACATGAAGCATCAGCGGCTTGCCAAGCTCGTTGGCCAGCTCAATATGCCTCACAAAGACCTCCTTCTGCGTCTTCAATGACTGTTCATCGAGATGAAAGTAGTCGAGACCGCATTCGCCGATCGCCACCACCTTTGGATCGGCCGCAAGGGCGCGATAGACAGCAGGATCAAATACTTCACCCTTCGTGACAAAGCTTTTGCCCGTTTCCCCGCTGCCGAATTCCTTTTCATCATGATGTGACGCGCAGGTGTGCACTGGGTGAATCGCGACGGTGGCATACACACCTTGCTCATACTGCCCCGCCAATGCAACTGCCGAAGTCGAAGTGTCTTTCTGCGTACCGACATTCATCATCCACACGCCGGCGTCTAGCGCGTGCCGAATCACCGCGTCACGATCGGCATCGTACGCGGCGAAATTGGCGTGGGCATGAACATCAACAAATTGCGGCCGACTATGACTGTCACTAGTGCTAGAGAGCATTGATGTCTGCATCGAGCGCATTCAAGTCCGTACTAGGATCTGCGAGTTCGATAGAGTCAACAGAAGAATTGATTGCTGCCGCAGTGTCGGTCGCGGCTGGGGCCTGCTCCTGATCAACGGCCGGTGCTTTGGCGGTCGATGCAAAATATGCGATCGCACCGAGCACTGCAACGACGATGATGATTGAAAGAGTTTTTTTCATGGGAATGATTAGTTTTGAGTATTAGCTGCTGGGGCCGGTGCAAGCTCACGAGCCACTTTGCGAAGCGCATCCTGGGACGTCTTTACAGTGTCTCGAACGGCCTTAAGGTCGGTCTCGAGGGCTTTCCTGACGGTCGAAACATCCATTTTGAGGTTGGCCTCGGTGGTAATAGCCACACTGTACACCTTGGCTGTCTGAGCGACTACCGCTGCCCGAGCAACAGCGATCGCGACCTGAGCGGAGGCGAGATCCGCCTTCATTGTCGCCACAGAGACAGTGGTCGAAGCTCCTTCAGTCTCAATCTTTGAAATTCGAGACGAAATGTCTGCCGCAATCGAATCCTGCTTGTTCAATACCTCGGTGAAATGCTCGATGCTGTTGGCGTTGATCTTGATGAGATTTTCGTTCAACTTCTCGACGGACGCCTTCTTCTTTTCATCCTTGATCGTCTTTACTTTCTCGGCAAACTGCGCGCGCTTTTCCTCTACCATCTTTTTGGTCTCCTCGCGCTTTACCTCCGCGTCCTTCTTGAACTGCTCTCGGCGGACCTCCATATCGGCACGCATGTCCTCGCGCATGTCGCGAGCCTTGTCCATCATTTCTCGGCGAGTAGTCGAGCTCATGGTCGAGGAGGCATTCTCGCGCATGTCTTCTCGCATATCGCGGACATCTTTTCGAACCTCTTCTCGATTTTCCTTTACATCCTCGCGCTTCTCTTTGCGCATCTCTCCGACTTCCTTTCGGGTGTCGACACGTATTGTCTTCACTTCATCGCGCATTTCTTCGCGCTGCTGATAGAGGGCTGGGCGTGGCTTCATTGGCGGCTCACCTGCCGTAGCGTCATCGCTCATCACGCCGCCCTCCTGAGCGAACACGGCTACGCCCGAAAAGAGAATGCCGAATGAAATGACCCCTGAAATGACCTCTTTTGTATATTTATTCCACATATAGGATTCTGAAAATTAAAATGATAACGGGAAACGTCTAGTGATTATACACCCATACATTCAGCCGTGCCAACCGAGGTGATATTACACCTAGAAATCGAATTATTTTAATCCCTACGCAAAAAGAGTGGCGCGGTGGGTGCCTTGTTAGCCTTGATTGCCTCCTTTATCTTCACCATTGTCTCCGGCATCAGCGGATTGAGCATGCGCGCGACAGAATAGAGCCGTACGACGAGGTCGGAGATCATCTTCTGCCCTGCCGCTTTGTCGGTCTTCACCAATTTGAACGGTTGATTGGCCTGGATAAACTTGTCCATCTCCGCGATCTCGGCCCAAACATAGTCTGCCGCCTTGCTCACTTCGTATTTTTCCAAAAGAGCGAAATATGTCGACATATCTTCCCACTCAGGGATCGTCACGGGTACGTCGAGATTATCCTGAGCCATTTTCATCACACGACTCACGAGATTGCCCAAGCCGTTGGCAAGATTGGCATTGTAGGCATCTTTGATACGTGCCGGGGTCACGTCACTGTCCTCAAAAGGGTGCACTTCGCGTGCCAAAAAGTACCGCAACACATCGGTGCCGTATTCCTTCACCACATCATATGGATTGATGACATTGCCCAAAGACTTGCTCATCTTCTGTCCGCCACTGGTGATGAATCCGTGGATCACCACCTGCTTTGACGGAATAAGCTCTGCCGCACCGCCAGCATGGGCCGACATGAGCATCGCCTGCCACATCGCCGCCTGCATCCGCGTCTGATCTTTGCCGGCAAAATGGATAACGCCACCGCTCTTTGTCCACAAATGCTTGAAATTATCCTGATCTGTCGGCCAGCCTAGCGTGGAAATGTAGCTCACGAGAGCGTCGAACCACACATACATCACTTGCTCCGGCTCACCGGCCGGCTGATCTGGCACTGCGACACCCCACGACATCTTGCTCTTCAGACGCGAAATGCTGAAATCTTCAAGACCGCGAGCAACAAAAGCTTTGATCTCGTTGAAACGAAAATCCGGCACGACAAAATTCGGCCGTGGATTTGGACCCTTTCCCTCATACAATTCCAGCAACGCTGCCTGATACTTCGAAAATCGGAAAAAATAGTTTTCCTCGTCGATATGCTGGATCTCCATATTCGGATGGATCGTACACTTACCATTTTCCAGCTCGGAATCGGTCTTCTCGAGCTCGCAGCCGACGCAATACTTCGTGACGTACTTCTTTTTGTAGATGTCACCAGCCTTCATGCAGTATCGCCAAAAGGCCTGTGCGGCGGCCTTGTGGTTGGCACTCGAAGTACGAATAAAGTGGACATCGTCAAGCAGGCCGAGGGCAGTTTTCAAGCCCCGAAAACTCTCGGCATAGCCATCAACATATGCCTGGGTATCTAGGCCGGCTTTCTTGGCCGCATCAAAGATCTTTTGGCCGTGTTCGTCCGTGCCGGTATTGAAAAAGACCTGCGTGGCGCCGCCATCTTTCTGGCGGTTATATCGAGCGAAAATATCCGCGTGCACAATCTCCAACGCAAAACCGATATGCGGATCAGCATTCACATACGGCAGCGTGGTGGTCAAATAAATCGGTTTCATGGCTACTGTGTCCCGAGTAATTCTTTGTCGTGATACTTTTCACGCTCGACGTCTCTCAGATATTCCATAAGAGTAGTCGAGAGCGGCACGGAAAGCAAGACGCCGAGAAAGCCGGCCAATTTTCCGCCCACCACGAGAGCGAGGATCACCACAATTGGTGAAATACCGACGATTTTCTTCACCACCAGCGGATAGAAAAGGTGGTTTTCGAATTGCTGGATCACGATGTACACGACAGCGATAATCAAGCCGAAAGTAATCCCCTTCTCGCCGACGGCCATGAGAACACCAGGGATCGCCGAGAGGATCGGGCCAAAAACAGGGATAAGCTCGAGCGCGGCCGCGATGATCGCCAGCAACAAGGCATGTTTGATCCCCGCGATCGACATCGCCAAAAACACCATCACGCCGACGGTGAGGCCGAGCAGGAGTTGACCTTGCATCCACAGGCCGATCTTGTTCTGCGAACGCGTCCAGAGATCGATGATGTATTTCTCATGCTTCACCGGCGTAATAATCCGGAGGAAATCACGAATACCGTTTTCCTGCACCGCGAGATAGAAAGAGAGGACGACGATCAAAATGAAGCTGAGCAAGCCGCCGAAGATCAGCTGGACTGTTTGGATGAAGCTCTGGGAAGGGCTGGAGAGCGCCACGCCGGCATCGCTCAGCGCCTTGCTCAAAGAAAAGCTCGTGTTGGAAATGTGCTGGATGGTCGCCGAGCCTTCGAGAAAGTTCGGGTTGTCGAGCGGCAGCCAAGCCTGGGCAATGTTGAGATATTTTGGCAGATTGGCGAGATAGTTCGAAAGCTCGCTGAACATGATCGGCACGAAGTAGAAAATCAGGCCGAAAAAAGCCGAGCCCAAGAGTACGTAGGTAATAATCACTGCGAACAAGCGGCGAAAATGATGTCTCTGGAACCAACGAGTCGCCGGCTCGATCGCCGAAGCAAGCACTACAGCTGCCAACGCAACAAGCACAACGTCGCGTACCTGAAAGAGCAGGACAAAAAGAAAAAGGACAATCACCGATTTAGCGATCGTGGATGTAGAGATATTGATGACGACATTGCGAGAATTCTTCTCCATATCACCATCATATCACGCAGGACAAATGTCCACACACTTAGACTCGAGCCGAAAGATACGCTGCCAATTCGCTGATCTTCACCCGCTCCTGAGCACCGGTATCGCGATGGCGCACGGTCACCTCCTGCTCTGGCTTTTCGACAGTATCAAAATCGACAGTCACACAAAATGGCGTACCGATCTCGTCCTGACGTCGGTAGCGCTTGCCGATGTTGCCGTTGTCGTCGAAGGCGGTGCGGCCGAGCTGCTTTTTGAGGCTGAGGTAGATCTCGCGAGCCCTGTCAACGAGCACAGGTTTGTTTTTCAGCAAAGGAAAGACCGCCACGAGAATCGGTGCCACTTTCGGGGAGAGCTTCAAAAACTCGCGCTTCTCGCCGCCGAGCTCGTCGACGGTGTAGGCATCGGAAAGCAGGGCCAAGGTAAGTCGGTCAACACCGAAAGTCGGCTCGATGCAATGCGGCGTAAAGCGTGTCTTGGTCTCTTCATCGAAATACGAGAGGTCTACCCCGCTCTTGTCAGTGTGCGCCTTGAGGTCGTAGTCGGTGCGATATGCGAGACCGAGCAACTCCTTCTGGCCGAATGGAAAATCAAATTCAGTATCAACACTGCGCTTCGAGTAGTGCGCGCGGTCGGCATCTGGAATCTCCACCTTGTGGATCTTCGAGCTAGCAAGACCGAGGTCTTTCAAAAAAGCGACTTGCTCAGCGTAGAGCGCATCAAAGGTCTCATTCACCTGCTTGGTATCGCGAGGATCAACAAAATATTCGATCTCCATCTGCTCGAGCTCTCGCAAACGGAAGATGAAATCTCGAGGTGCAATCTCGTTGCGGAAGGCTTTGCCGATCTGTGCGAGGCCGAACGGTAATTTCGGATGAAAAGTGTCGACGATATTCTTGAAGTTTACGAACATGCCCTGCGCGGTCTCCGGTCGAAGGTATGAAATAGAGGTGTCGTCTTGGATCGCACCGACATGCGTCTTGAACATCATGTTGAACTGGCGGACTTCACCAAGTGCGTTGCCCTCAGGACTCTTGAGCTTCTGCTCTTTGATCAGCGCATCCATCTGCGCTGGAGTCATACCCTTTGGGTCAATCCCCTTTTCCTCGAGTAAGTGGTCGGCGCGGAAACGCTTCTTGGTCTTGAGATCCTCCACCAACGGGTCGGAGAAACCACCAACATGCCCGCTCGCTTTCCAAACATTCTGATTCATCAAAATAGCAGCGTCGACGCCGTACATGTCTTCGCGGTCATCGACAAAACGCTTCCACCAGAGCTGCTTGATCGTATTGCGGAGGGTCACGCCGAGCGGACCGTAGTCCCAAGTGCCGGCGAGGCCGCCGTAGATCTCGGAACCTTGGTAGATGAAACCGCGGCGCTTGCAGAGCGAGATGATGGATTCCATTGTGGTGTGTGTGTCGGCCATGGGAAGTGATGTATGTGCTTTATCCTATGCGAAATAAGACTTTTGGGCAAACTACTGCACCACTGTCTCCGATCCGTTGACGTAGGTCGGATCGGAATTAATGCGGGTCGTCACTGCCGGGCGACTCACCTGAAGCGGCGTACCAGTATAGCGGTCGGTGCCCTGCACCATTAGGTCATTCACCAGCACAGGCGCGGAACCGACCTGGCTCACGCTCGGCACAAGAGAGACTTGGAATTGTAGCTGCCGCGGCGCTGAAGAGAAACCGACACCAGACTTCACTTCACCGACGCTCCATGTGATCGTACCGGTGGTCGAATCAAAAGCCACATTTTCAGAAGGCGGATTCACGTTGCCAAGCCAGGTGACATACGAAGGGATGGTCGCGACAGCCTGCACGCCGTCGATGGTGTTCGTGGTATTGGTGAGCGACCAAATGATCGTATATGTAGACTGTGTTTCAGCTTTCGGTGGGATCGGACCGGTGTTGGAGAAGACGCCGACCGAGCGAGTGGAGCGAGCGAGGGCGGCCAGGTCCGAAGCGAAGCGTACCTTTTTGGTGACCGGTGTAGCAAGCACCTCTGAAGCATCCACACCGTCGGTACGACTCCCCTGTACACCAACCTCTAGAGAGATCTCAGCGTTCTTAAACTGATCAAGGGCGCCGATATCCTGAGCAATACTTGCAAAAGAGAAAGTGAGTTGCCCAGCGTCGCCCGGACTCATTTCAATAAAGGCTTTCGTATTCTTCTGATCCCAGACAATCGTGTTGTCGACTGAATTATAGAAACCATCCGTGACCTTTACGGAAGACTTGTCGATGAGCATACCGCTAAGCTTTAGGACAACTTTCACATTGCGCACCTTGGTCGGCAAATTATTTGCCCAAGCGATCTCGCCGCGGACAGGGCGACCGGCTGTCGCAGCCAACAATTGCCCACTAGAGCCGTCGAGAGTTAGATCGAGGCTGACAAAAGGCTTTTTGATAGAAACGGTCTGGGCCACCGACAAAAACTCTGGCTGCATCGTCTTTGGATCACCCGCACCCTGAACACCTACCGAAAAATGGAAGGCCCGATCTTCGCCATCCTGCCCCTCAAGACGACCACGCACGCGGATTGAGCGCTTCTCTCCAGGCTGGAGGTCACCAATACGCCACACATTTTGACCGAGGAAGGGCTTTGGATCGGCACCAGTGTAGGTAAAGCCGAAGCCGTAATCCCCACGCACAATGACACCCTTTAGAATCTGTGAAGAATTTGAGACGAGATCGATAGTGAATTCCAGATCTTGCTTTGAATTCACTTCCTTTAGCGAAGAGACAGTGAGACTCACTGGCGATGACGTGACAATGACGTCGAGTGTCTTGTCTTTAGTGAAGATCGCATTAGAACCGGCGACTCGATACTCAACTTCGAACAAGATCTGCTTCTTTTCATTCTGTTGTCCAAACAAGACTGAGCGAACTTGCTTCTTTACCGACTGACCGGCCGCCAAATCACCAATCGGATCGGTCAGACGCTTGAGCTCTTCGCCAAGATTGTCGGCTTTGCGAGTACCCTCCGGAAATACGATGCGGAGGTCCGCAAGCTGAAGATCGATTTTGTTGTTGTTGGAAACAGTGACCTCGAGAGCCAGTTCTTTGCCACCATCGACAGTGATCGGGCCCGAAATTTCGATACCAATATTGTCAGAAGAAATGTTATTGTGGCCGCCAAAGATGAGCGTCGCGGAAATACCGGCCGCGACGATGAAAAAAGCAACTGAGGCTATGAGAATCTTCTTGGGCACGCTGGCGTGTTGTTGCGGAAAGAGTGCCATCGGTGCCACTGGCGAGCCTCCCGCCTGCTGCGTACCCCAATCATGCCTCACACTCAAGGCCTCGTCTTTTGCCAAAGACGGCTCAACTTCTTGAATATCTTGAACCAACCGGGAATCGAGCTTCCTTTTGGCATTTTCGATCCGACCCTTATCAAAAGACGGCTTCATAGAGATATATCATACCACAGACTACATTTGGCTCTCTCGAAGTGAGGTGTTGATCTGCGCAATAATCTTCGTACGTAGCGGTGCAGCCGATCGGACCAGGTCACGGCTCCATTGCACGTCGCCGACAAAAGGCTGAAAAGCGGATTCGTCTTGCAGATACCCGAGTTCGTGGAGAATAGAGAGTACAAGAATACATTCGGCATTCGCGAGCTCTTCCTCTGATAAGGTTTCGGCAGAAAGAAAGTGGAGTGCTGTACTCACCGTGTCAAAAAGATGGTCATTTTTCTCCTCGCCGGCCACGAGGCGCTGCAACAAGCTCGAGATACGAGCGGCGACGAGGAGTGAAGATGAGCCAGGGCCATAGGTATCAGAAAAATTGCCTTCGAGCACGGCACTCGTGATCTTCCACCCCTGCTTGCCGCGCACCAGTGACAATTCCGAAAGCGAAAAGTCACGCAACGAAAATCGCAGCTTCGACTTCACCTCCCGGACAGCCTGCGCAGAGGCCTCAATCATGCCGAGCTCACGAGTGAAAATGCTGAACAGCGAATTGGCCTCGCCCACTCCGCGAGAGCTCAGCACCAACCCCGGCGTGTGATACATGTGGTGAGCCATATAGATGCAGCGATGAAATCGTGCGTTACAGCTTCAAACCAAACCTCAATCCGTCGAACTCCAAATGAACTCCTTGCTGTACGATCTCCCATCGCACCTGCTTCACGCCGGTCACTTTGCACAAGACCCCCTGGTACTTCTCGAGGAAGCGCTTGCCTGCCTCATCGGTATCAACAAAGAGATCCACTCGATCGTTTGGATTGAGACCAGACTGCTTGCGAAGATCTTGCACCGATCGAATCATGTCGCGAACAATACCCTCTTCCTTGAGCTCCGGAGTAAGTACGGTATCGAGAAGTACTGCGCCGTCTATCGACACACTCTCATCGACCTTCTTTACATTCACTTCATCTTTCACGAGTTCGATGAGTTCCGCCGCATCGACACCCTTTGGCAATTTCTTCACCGACAATCGCGCAAGCGGCTGTCGAACATTGATCTTCGCTTGCATACGTGCCTCGAGACCAAGAGAAACTGTCGAGCGAACATCGGCCATGTCGGCCACAATCTGTGCCTGCGCCTTTGTCGATTGCTTACAAACCTCAGCGACTGACGGCCAGCTCTCGAGATGCACACTCAGGAGAGAAATATCATCGACACAACCAGTAGCCTTCAAAGACTGATACAGCGACTCTGCATAGAACGGCATGATAGGCGCGAGGACTTTGGCCACTTCTCGCAATACAAAACGAGTGGTCTCGAGTGCAGCTTTTTTGTCGGCCACGGCCTCCGGAGCAGCAGCGCCATCGGTATTTTTGAAACGATCGCGAGATCGGCGCAGATACCAAGTCGACAGATCATCGACAAAACCATTGAATGGTCGGCAAGCCTTGTCGAGCTCGTACCCTTCAAACGCATCAGTGACTTCGCTGACCAGCCCTGCGAGACGTGCGAGGATCCAGCGGTCGAGGACGTTTGTTGAATTTCGAGAAGCGACGACAGAAGCATCGGCGTAGAGCTCATAGAAAGAACGGACATTGTCGAGACGACCAAGGAGCTTTTTTGCCACTTCATCGACCCCTTTCTCCGAGAAGCAGAGATCTTGGCCGCGCACTACCGGCGAGTTGAGCAAATAAAAACGCAGGGCGTCGGCACCATACGCATCGACAACCTTCATCGGATCGGGATAATTCTTCAGGCTCTTCGACATCTTGCGACCATCTTCCGCGAGGATGAGACCGTTCACCACCACCTGCTTGTATGGCGACTTGCCGAACAGAGCGACACCGAGCACGAGCATCGAGTAGAACCAGCCGCGGGTCTGGTCGAGACCTTCGGCAATAAAATCAGCTGGATATCTTTTCACGCGGCCAGTGAATCGGCCAAACCATCGATCAAACACGTTTCGCGCCGGTCGGAAACCATTCTTTTGCTCCGCCGGATAACGCGCTTCGCCATATGGCATTGAGCCGGACTCAAACCAGCAATCAAACACTTCCGCCACGCGTTTCATGTCGCCGCCGCAGGCGCACAACAAAGCGACACCGTCGATAAACGGTCGATGCAGATCCACTTTACGCTCGGCATTGCAAGATAGCGCCGCGAAAGGCAGCGGTCGCACTTCGGCATTCTTTAGGAAAAATGGTGTTGTGCCGCGGAGCGTGTTTGCCTGCTCACTGTTCATCGCCTCAGCTTCAGCAGACAAGAACCACGCTGGTGAATCGTGCGTCACGACCAAGATATTTTTCCCTTCATATCGTGCATCGATGTCGTAGAGAAACTCCGCGACGCGCGCCCGAACATCGGTGTAGTTTTCGCCGCCTTGTGGACGCTTCACGTAGCGTGCGTATTCTCCCGTGCCGAAAAAGCCATGGTACTCGCCCACCGGCCGACCGTTGAATACGCCGGCACGAATCTCTCCAATACGTGGATCCTTCACAATCTTCTTGTGATCAAAGCCAATCACCTCGCAAACCTCCTTCATGGTCTCCTGTGTGCGCAAAAAAGGTGAGGCAAAAATGACGTCGATCTTTTTGTCCTTCAAAACCTCGCCGGCCTCAAGCGCCTGTCGCCGACCCTTCTCCGTGAGATGATGACAGTCTGCCAGATCAGTGCTCATGATGCGCTGAACATTGTGTTCCGCCTCGCCATGGCGCATCACGTAGTAGGTATTGCGCGGCTTCAATGCCTTCTTGAGTTCCGCAGTGCTGCCAAATACCTTCACCTGCTCACAAGACTGACACTTCCACACCGGCAGCGGCGCTCCCCAGAATCGCGAACGTGAGATCGCCCAATCGCGAGCATTTTCGAGCCAATCGCCAAAACGGTTTTCGCCCACCTCTCGTGGCACCCACTTCACCTTTTTGTTTTCCGCGACGAGCTTGTCTTTGAAATCGGTCACGCGTACAAACCACGACGAAGACGCGTAGTTGAGCAGCGGTGTCTCGCAACGCCAACAATGTGGATACGAGTGAATGATCTTTTCCTTCGCAAACAGTGTGCCCTTCTGTGCCAGATATTTGATGATCTCGATGTCTGTCTTCTGATGCGCGTCTTTTTCGGTCTCGCTTGACTTCGGCTTCACCTGTTGGCCGGCAAAATCCGCCACCTCTTTTTTGAACGCGCCATTCATGCCGACATGCTGAATAAATGGCAGCTGCATCTTTAGACTGAGCTGGTAGTCATCTTCGCCGAACGCCGGCGCGATATGCACGATGCCAGTGCCCTTTTCGAGGGTCACGAAATCTGCCGCGTATACTTTCCAGGCGTTCTGCACATTTTTCAACTTTTCGTCGCTAATATAGTATGAAAATACCGGCGTGTATTCTTTGCCGACCAATTCCGCGCCCTTCATCTCAGCAAGCACTTCGTACGGCACATCCTTCATCACGGCTACAAGCTTTTCCTTCGCCACGATCACTCGCGAAACCGCGCCAGTCTTTGCGTCGGTCACTTTCACCTTCGCATACATAATCTCCGGACCAACAGCGAGGGCAACATTGCCCGGCAAGGTCCACGGTGTCGTCGTCCACGCAACAAAAAATGTTCCCGGCTCGCTTTTCAATTCAAACTTTGCGTACACTGAAATATCGGTGACGTCCTTGTACCCGAGATTCACTTCGAAATTCGACAAGGTCGTCTCACAGCGCGGACACAGGTGCATGCTTTTGAAACCCTCGTACACCAGACCCTTTTCATGAAGCTGTTTAAACACCCACCAGACGGATTCGGTGTATGAAGTATCCATGGTGCGATACTCGTTCTTCATATCCACCCAGCGACCAAGACGTGGCACCTGCTCTTCCCACACGTGCGCATAACGGAGCACGGTGTCGCGGGCCGCTTGATTGAAACGGTCGATACCGTAGTCGAGAATATCTTTTTTCGACTTCAAACCAATCTCTTTTTCGACAATATTTTCGACAGGCAAACCGTGGCAATCCCAGCCCCAACGGCGCGGCACGTGGAAGCCTTGCATCGTCTTGTATCGCGGGATCGCGTCCTTAATCGTACCTGCCAAAATGTGGCCATAATGAAGCAGACCGGTGGCAAATGGCGGGCCGTCATAGAAGACAAATTCACCCTTTGGCGAGGCCTTTTCGAGGCTTTTAGCAAAGATTTGTTCTTGCGCCCACAAACACAGCACCTTCTCCTCGCGCTCAGCGTGGGGGCTTTTTGGGCTTGCGGGAGGGGTTTTAGGAGTCTCGTTCATAAAATCTCGGAAATTGGGCCGAATGTGGCTATTCTAGCACCAATAAACATACTGATACAATTCCATACAGCAAGCCACTGTGCTTGCATCCAATGATCAATCATGTATTATACTAGTATCACCATGAAGAAGGCCCTTATGCAGATTCGTCTGCATCGGGGGCTTTTTCTTTTATAAAGGGGTTGAGAACTTGTGATAATGTTCGTTGAGGAAAGTAATTTCAATATTTTTATTCTTAAGCAAAATTGAGCACTTTTTCCTATCTGGAGCGATTATGCCACCCAATGCCGAATTACCCGCTAGAAATTCAACCACGCAACCAAAGTCACCATCGCCCGTTACAAGCATACATTTATCGAACGCTTTCGTATAAAAATCTGAAATAGTCTTGAGTACTAATTCCGCGTCGCAATTACCCTTCACTACCCCTCCCACAGAAACAGTCTGCTTAAAAATCAAGATGAAACCACATTCCTGCAAGTATTCGTAGAATTTTACCCTATCAGGAACAAGACCGATGATATAGATAAACGCTCGTTGGATTATATTTTTGGCGAAGCCAACCTCTGAACTTTTTATAATCAATAGTGAAACCAAGTTCTTTTGCGCCACGATAGAGGTTATTCCCATCAATGTAGATGTGTACTTTGCTAGCAAGAGCTGTTATCTCTTTCACATCACTCAAATCAGTACTCCTTGCAACATGAGTCTTATACCGGACTAACTGCCCCTTATCGAGTACCCTGAAAGCAATCCCTTCAAAGGTATGTTTTGATGCATTTTTAATGTCATTCATTACTAAAATCTTTGTCCCATCCTTCCCTATCGCGTAACTTTCTTCTGCTTGGCTTACATCAACAGTAACGCCATCAATCTTGAGCGTGAATTCGTAAAGATCAAATGATTCATTCTGCTCATGTACAAAATCAGAAACGACATGCTTCCTGAAAAGTTCCTGTGCTTTAGGAATATCTTTTTTGTACACATCTATATCAATATCGTAGAGTGATCTAGAAGATCCGTAGACGTTAGCCGCCAATCCGCTTGTAGCTTGGAATAAAATTCCGGCATTATCGAACGTATCTACAAGATATTTTAAAACTTTTTTGTGTTTCTCAGATAAAACTGACATGCATTTATTATAAATTACATCCTCTCCACCGCCGGAATGGCGAGTAGGTTGAGGCCGTTCTTCATCACGGTCGTAAAAGCACGAGCAAGGCGGAGGCGGTATGCCGAGGTGGTGGCATCTTCGGGGTTGATGATCTGATTGTTCGCATAGAAGGCATTGAAGGCGCCGGCGAGCTGCGTGAGGTAGTCGGTGACAAAATGCGGTTCAAACGAGCCGGCGGCACGGTCCACCACTTCCGGAAAACGGTAGAGAAGTTTTTCGAGTTGACCGATCTCGGTACCCGTCGCAATGTCTGAAGTGCTGTTTTTTAACAACGCCACCGCTTCCGGCTTGCGGAGCACCGACAGAGCGCGAGCATATGAATATTGGAGATACGGACCAGAATCGCCGTCAAAAGAAACAGCTTTTTCTGGGTCGTACACGATGTCGCTGCCGGCGGCGGACTTCAAGACTGAATACTTTACCGCACCAACAGCAACCTTCTCCATCACCTCGGCCGCGGTCGGCGCATCGAAACCGCGATCCTTGATCTTCTCCGCCACCATTGCTTCAGCATCAGCGAGCAACGCCTCCCCCGCCACCACATTGCCCTTTCGCGACGACATCTTCCCGCTCGCAAAACGCATCATGCCGTGGCTGACATGCTTGGTGCGCTCCGCGATCTCCGGACGCAACAAAAACAAAGCTCGCATGAACACTTTGTAATATTCACTCTGCTCATTCGCCGTCACCACAATCGACAAATCTGGTTTGATCAATTCAAATTTCTGCTTGGCCAATCCAAGCTCTTTCGCATCATACGTCGGCAAGCCACGAGAAGTGATGAACACGCGTGTATGCAAGCCATGTTCCTCACCCTTGAATACAATCGCACCCTCGCTTTCCACAAACACACTCTTCCCGAGTCCACCACGAACCATCTCCAGCCCATCCTGCGCCACTTCGCTCTCGAAAAAGTAATGGTCGAATTTTGTGCCAAGTTTTTTGTAGATCAATTCAAAATGATCTAGGGTCACTTTCCTCCCCCAATCGTATAGTATATTTACCTCCGCAGTTTTCCGATCGAAAACAGCCTGATTGATGAGCTGAATCTCTGCTTCAGCCGATTTGTCGGCCTCATATTGCTCCGAACCGTGTACATACGCTTTGCCAATGAACGCCACCTGCTCGGCTGCCGGAAGCTGCTTCAATTGAGCGAGCTTCGCCGTCGCATTCAGGGATTGCATCCCCCACACCGCCTTCGCCACGTGGAGCCCGACATCACCCTGATAGTTCGCGCGGACGGTCTTTGCGCCGCTCGCCGCCATCAAGCGCGCGACCGATTCGCCGACCGCATTCGACATCAAGTGCCCAATATGAAACACCTTGAACGGATTCGGGTCGGTGTATTCCACTAGCACCTTCTGCCCTTTCAGACGTGCATTCGTACCAAAAGTCTCGCCCTGCTTTTCAATGGTCGCCAAAGCCTCGGCAAAAAACTGCTTCGACAAGTGGATATTGATGAACCCTGGACCGGCAATGTCGATCTTCTCTACCAGCGGTCCGAGCTTTAGAGCGCCGACGATCTTCTCCGCGAGATCGCGTGGCTTCATGCCAAGTTGTTTCGCATATGCGAGCGCAACACCAGTGGCGTAGTCGCCGTGCGCGATCACCTCAGGATGCTCAAAAGATGCCTTCGGCGCAGAGACGCCAAGGTCGGTGAGGACAGAAGCAAAAGCTTTTTCGAGTCGGACTTTCATAAAAAGCATTCTAGCATTTTCGACGTATTTTAGGAAAAAGAAAGGACCGCAGCCTGGGGGGCTGCGGTCTTGAAGAACGCGAGGTCGGAACTATTCAGCGGCGGGGAGCGTGATGGCACGAACCGCGGCAGTCCAAGTCGCCACATCCTCCATGAGGTTGACGTCTTCGGCCGATTCGCTGCCCAACTCCTCCGCCGTCATACCGGCGGCGGCGAGCGCATTGGTGAGGGCCTCCCCCGTGTGGTCGTAGGTGGCCACCACCAGTTCCAAGGTGATGCGCGCACTGCGGGTAGGTGGCTTCTCGGCGGCCCAGTTGGCGTAGGCATCGTAGCTGGGAGCGTCGGCGAAGAATTCGTCGGCCTCGTCAGCCGTGCGGTTGATGGCCGCAAGGAAGACCGCGGCGAAGCCCTTGCCGTGAACGCCAGTGTAGCCTTCGGCGAGGTATCCTTCCGACTCAAGCCGGGCAACCTCGTAGAAGCGCTCGGCGACCAGCAGGCCGGTAAAGGGACAGCGCTTGTTGGCGGGCGTCAGGGGGATGCCGTAAACAGCGATCGGCGCGCCACCTTGACCGAGACTGAAGCGGGTCCGCATGTCACCAAGGCTGTTCAGGATATCGGCCGTGGCCGTCCCCGCAGATTCAGCCGTCATGCCGGCATCCGCCAAGGCTTCTTCGAGGGCAGATCCGCGATGCTGGTAGGTCCTGACCAGGATCCCGAATTTGCGGATCGCCAGCTTGGACACGCTACCGGCCTGCAAACGCTGCCGGAGCCACTGCGCGTAAGCCAGGTAGCTGGGCTGGGATGCGAAGAAGTCTTGCACCTCCTGTGCCGTGGCACCGATGAGTTTCAGGAAGGCGGCGGCATAGCCCTGGCCGTGGATGCCGGTGTAGCCGGCGGCGAGGACGCCTTTCGTCTCGGCCACCATGGTGAGGTAGAACCGGAGCGCGAAGGGCAATCCAGTGAGTGGGCACGGCATTGATGCGGCGATGTTGGGAACAACTTGGTGTGTCATTTGTGCGTGGTGTTTTTTAAGAGTGGTCTTCTCTCTACCGACAACCGACATGATCGACTGATTGGAAAAGCTCTCGATCGGAGCTCGGCAAATACACCCCCTATGGGAGTCGCGTCGGCCAAGGAGGGTTCAAAGGACGTCCATTGAATACTCATCGGCCGACATGACTCACAACACAAAAAACGCCCAACTAACTGGCTTTTTGCTGAATATTTCGAAAAAACAGTCTGGACGGAATACTACACATCTTGATAGTACTTGTCAATTTTTGCGCGGTTGGGGGGCCTGCAGCTCCCGAGGTATTTTAGGGAAAATAAAAGCGGGACGCCCACGAAGAGCGTCCCTACTTTGATCGAAACTTGCAACCATCGCGGCCGGAGCAGTCGCTACGCCGGAAGCGGATAACCGGCAGCCTCGAAGAGGTGCTTGATCCGGCGAGCCACCGCTGCGCCAGGAGCGCACTGCCGATACACCTCGGCGTATTTTTCGGCATTCGCCACGAGCCAGCTGAAGGTGGCGACAAAACGCTTGCGAATCTCGACCACGAAGAGGCGGAATTCCATGGCGGCATCCCAAGCATGGATGACGGCCCGGATGATCGCTGGGCCGGCGGCCACATTGATGCAGAATGCGAAGATCTGTCGGAACTGCCCGCCGTCACTGATCTGGCCCAGCAACGATTCGAGCTGCTTGGCGAACTGACCCCGTTGTTGCCGCCACGTTTTTGCCAACTTGGAAAAAAGGCGACGAAACGCTGTCGCCGTGAGACGAGGAATGACTTTCATAACGATTGCTTCCACCCAAACCAGCTCGGTTTTGGTTGAATGACCGAACGGCAGCAGCCGCCCAGTCGTGTTGCATTTACTGTGTTTTAGAGCTGATTTGACCGAGGTGAATAGTACTACTTTCTGAGAATCTTGTCTATCTTTTGGGCCAACGCGCGGAAGTCTTTTTCTTTCTTGCCACGAGTAGTTTCAGCAGCACTTCCGAGGCGAATACCTGATGGATCCATCGGTGGTCGCGTGTCGAATGGAATCGCATTCTTGTTCACGATGATGCCGGCTTTTTCCAATCGCTCGCTCGCCTCTTCGCCGGTGATACCGCCCATCTTGCCGTCGGCACCTCCCTTTTTTCCGCCCATCCACGTATCGATCAACACAAGGTGCGAATCGGTACCACCGGAGATCACGCGCCAGCCGAGCGAGGAGAGTTCATTGGCGAGGGCTTTGGCATTCTGCACCACTTGGGCAGCATATTTTTGGAATGCGGGAGTAGCGGCTTCTTTCAGTGCGACGGCCACCGCGGCAATCTGGTTGAGATGTGGACCGCCCTGCAAGCCTGGGAACACCGCCTTGTCGATGAGATCGGCAAAAGAGACGGACTCGCCTTTAGGATTGAGCCCGCTTTTGTCCTTGCGTACAAAAATGAGCGCCGCACGCGGACCGCGGAGCGTCTTGTGCGTGGTGGTTGTCACGACATCAGCGTATGCAAACGGACTCGGGTACACAGCACCTGCCACGAGGCCAGCGAAATGCGACATGTCCACCATGAGGATGGCACCACAGGCATCAGCGACAGCGCGAAACTGTTTGAAATCAACAATGCGCGGATACGCCGTGAAGCCCGCCACAATAATTGCCGGTTTTTCAGCAATAGCCTGTGCTTTGAGCGCAGCGTAGTCGATGAGCTCGGTCTTTTGATCAACACCAAAATGTACGGGCGTCCACATCTTTCCTGTGATCGAAACCTTCTGCCCATGAGTGAGGTGGCCACCATGCGCGAGGGACATGCCCATGATTTTGCCGCCCGGAGGCACCAGTCCGAGAAACACCGCCAAGTTGGCCGGCGAGCCGGAAAGCGGCTGCACATTCACATGCCACTTTCTCGCCTGCGTACCAACAGAACCTGCATCAAGACCAAAAAGCTTCAGTGCGCGTTCCTTGCAAAGCGTCTCGATCTGGTCGACATATTCATTGCCGCCATAATAACGCTTCCCTGGATAGCCCTCAGCATATTTATTGGTGAGCTCGGAGCCGAGCGCCTTCAAAACGTCGCTGGAAACATAATTTTCAGAAGCAATCAAGTTCACCACCTTCTTTTGGCGGGTTTTCTCGGCTTTCAGCAACTTTTTGATCTCGGTGTCTTTCAAATGTCGTGTGTACAATGTCACTTATTCACCCCTGTCTGTCAAGTTGCCCCCTCCAAGTGAAAAAGCTATAGTGTGAGCACATGCATAGCCTCAAACTCGAAAAAATCATCCCATTCAAAGAGTTGGAAAAAATGATGCAAAACATCGTCTTTCGAGGTCTCTACGCTTCGAATGGCGAGAAAGTGAAGCCGTATCGGAATGCGACGTTTCGCCTCGCCACCGTCTATCCGCCAAAGCACATCGGTATGCCGGCCGAGATTCAAGTCGGCAAGGGACGTGAGCCACTCTTCACCCCTCAGCCCACTATCTACCAAAACCAAATCGAGATTATGGCCGAAGTGGATCGATTCCTGAAAAAGCAAAAGATGTCGATTACCAATCTGAAGGGAGCAGTCGAGTACACCTGGAAAGATCGCGGTGTCTACCACGTGCTCCCGCCGATTATTGAGAGACACACGTACGATCTGCAAAATGGCTTCATCGACCTTGAGAAACTTTCAAAACGCTTCAGTGGCACCTACGCACGCGACGCGCAGAGCAACATGCACCACCTCGGCAACATGGAGCTGCACAATTTCTATATCGATGAAGTGAGCAAGATCACTCACCTGCCAACCTTCAACTCCAACGCACCGATCATCAACTACGGCCTCCCTTACACTGGTCCGCATTCTTTTCATATTATTTGCGATGGTGCACATCGTCTCGACTATGCCCTCGAAACCCTCAACAAGCCGATCACGGTGATCGTCGTCGAAGCCAAAGACAAGCGTCAGCCACTCATCCCCTACTACGCCTTTCCGACGCCGCTGCGCCCGACCATCCGCCTCTCGAGCAAGAAAGCTGAAAAAATGTTCTATCGACTTGAACGCGACAAGATTCACCTTTTGAACGATTTCCTCAAGAAGATCCTCCATTACGATTGGGAGACTGTCGGCCTCATGGTCAGCAAGCTCCGAAGCAATGTCGAAATCTATTAACAAACCTGCCGCAGCAAACAAGCTTGCGAAGTCGCTCCACGAGGCGCTCTTCCTTTCGGTCACCAAAAAGGCGCGCACGGATGGTAATGGCAATGCCGCATCGGTCGCGATCTCGAAGAGCGGCAAGAGCTACTTCGGCGGAAAGGCTGAGTCGGACACCAACCTCCTAGATGTCACTTCGGAACAGACGGCTCTGCTCATCGCGGTGCAGCATCGCGATTTCCAGATCGTCGAAGTGGCCACTCTCATCGACTCAACCAAGCCGATCATTTCGCCGCTCGCACTCAAAGTCATGGCCGATTTCGCCAACCGCACTGGCACCAAGATCGCCTACAGCGTCCTCGATGCCGAAGGTACGACTGTCTTCAAGGTGAAAAATGTCCTCGATGCCATCCCCTTCTACCACCCGGAGCCAAGCGATTTGAAATTGAAAAAAGTCGCACCGAAAGCCAATTGGGCAAAGGTTGCCAAGAATAGCAAAAACACCGATGAGGCCGCCATCGCGCAGGCACTGAAAAAATACGCTCTGAAAGGTCTCGAGCTTGCCTTCACCACCTACCAAGGTGCTAGCTCATATGGCGCAGCCGTTCTCACCGAAAGCGGCAAAATCTTCTATTCCGGCCAATATTCCTCGCCGGACAAACGCCTCATGGTGCACGCCGAGATGGGCGCTATCCTCGCCGCATTGATGGCCAAAGAAGAAAAGCTCACTCATCTCGCCGTCGTCTCCGACAAATTCGAGGCCGAACCCTGCCAAACCTGCGGCCCGTGCCGACAATTTATCACCGAACTTTCAAAGCGCTACGGCTGGAAGCTCCAAGTGTATTGCTTCGCCAAAAAGCAGCCCGTGTATAATACGTATTCGATAGAAACCCTCCTGCCAAACAGCTGGGGCAGCAAAAAATGGTAACCAAACCCGCCACAACTCAATTCCCGATTGTCGACGCGATCCTCGTGACCCCAGGCGAAGGCGCTGAGGGACAGATCGGCATTTGCACCAACACCTCCGCACCCGGACAGGTGTTCAACGAGATCGAAGAGAAAAATCGTGCGCACGTCTCGGCACTAGGGGCTTTGATTGTGAGCCGCGACGGCACGGAGCGCATGGTGTTGAATTGTCTCGCCCATCCGACCATCCGTTTCCTCGTACTCTTCTCCGAAGAGTCACTCACCTTCTCGCCGAGCACCAACCTCCTTCTCGCAATCCAGAATGGTGTCGATGCGCAAAAGCCCGGCAACTATATTGTCGGTGGCAAGGCGGCTTCGGCTCATTTTCCCAATTTATCGAAGAAGATCATCGATGCCTTCCGCGAAAATATCATTGTGCTGCCGCTTTTCATGTATCGAAATGATTATTCAAAGCAAGTCGTTACTGACTATCTGGAATGGCTAAAGCCAAAAGTAAGTGCTGAGGTACATACGTTTCTGAAGACAGCTTCTGAGAAGAAATCCATCTACTACGACACCCTCAACCAGCTCATCTCCCTGCTCGCCAAAGAGCCAAGCAAGAAAAAAGGGCTCATTGACCTCGACCCAAAGGAGTTCCAACACCTGCAGCCGCCAAAGATCGCGCTCGGCGAGGCAACTGTTTCTGAAAAAATGCCTTTCTGCGTGAGTGCGGAGAAGGGGCAGATTCGTGTCGACCTCGAAGTGGGTGGCAAGACATTTTTCGTGGTCGGAGCCGATGAATTCCGCCTCGAATACTCGATCATGCGTTTTCTCGGCGCCGACAAGCGCCTGTTGAGCCCACTTCAACAGCTCGTGCTCGGCGCCGAGATCGCGCGCGTCGACACCGAAATCAAAAACCGCATCTCCCTCAAATCGAGCTTCCAGACCGCGAAAATCATCAGCAAAAAGCAGATCCCGATCGAGTCCAACATGTCGCTGGTCACGGACAAGAAATATTATTACAAAATGAGCGTGCGCGATGGCGGCGTCTCAGTGATGTGTCTCGCCTTCGATGTTTGCGAGGAGGTGTTCGACCTGCGCTCGAAGTCGATCGGCGCGATTTTCACCTGGCTCGCCGAGAAAAACCGTTTTGAGGACTACGAGATGGACTTCCTCCACCGTGTGGATGTCGGCGGACAGATCGGTCGCGCCACACTCGCCGCAAAGCTCAACTACGCCTTCATCCAGGACTTTTCAGGCATCTTCCGAATCAACAAGACCGACCTCCCTCTTTTGGTATCCGACGGCGACTCATTCCTCGGCGTGCACAAAAACATCCTCATGAAGATCTACACCGAAGGTCTCACCCACGAACACGGAGACAGGCAGAAAGGTACCGCGCGCAGCGGTGTCGCTCTGGCGATCTATCGCAATTCTGCAAAATCCCTCACCACCCTCCCCGCTTTCTACAAACAAGGCGACCAGTCTACCGCGGAGATGCGCGCCAACTACAAAAAACAGCTGCTCCGCTTCGACCACGATGGCGATTATAGCTACGGTGAGCGCACCCGCCAGCACTTTGGCGTGGATCAGCTATTGGAAACCAAAAAGACGCTCAAGAAAAACCCGCGAAAGGCCTCGATCATCGCCCGCTTCGACCCGACCGTTGACATGGGCAGCTACATCGACCCAGGCAGTGGGAAACGCAAATACACCCACGACCCGTGTCTCGTGTATGACATTTTCATTCCCAAGAAGGGCAAAATGCATTCCTTCCACATCGCCCGTGCTCACAACATGGTCAACGCCTACCCGGAAAACATCTTTGGCCTACACGACGCCTATGTCACCGCGATTCGCACAGCCCTGAAGCTGAAGTCCGGCGACATGTACATGCTTTCCAATCGCGGCAACATTCTCCTTTTGACCGAAGAACAGCGCACCAAGAAGATCCTCATGGAGCCTTCGAAGCCGACCGACGACCTCGACACCAAAAGCGGGCCATATAGTCTTGGCGAAGCAAAAAATACGGGCAAAACAAAAACGGCCGTAACAAAACCCGACATGACCAGCGGCGTGGTCGCGTACAGCTATTCCCCTATCAAGCCCGTCGCCAAGCGACCAAAAAAGTCTTTCCTCGACCGACTCTATGACTTCGAAGGCGTCGACACCGTTGCCCGCGCCATCGACTACTACAAGCAGAAGGGCGTGATGCACAACAACCCCGTCCTTTCCGAATACCAAGCCGGCAAAAGCGACCCCCAAGCCGATCAGCTCGCCTTCTTCCAGGCCAACGTCCTTGGCAACAAGCTCCATGCCACGGCGGTCTTCATGAATCGCGCGCTCGCCAAGCAGAAAGCGGACACCGAAGCACTCAACTACCTCTGCGGCCAATTTTCAAAGCAGCTCAAGGCGAAGACTGGCAACCTCACGGTGTTTTATGTCGGGTATACTAAATAGCATGAAAGGCGAAATGAGAAAAGACTACTCAAAAATCAAAGTCATCGGCTTCGACCTCGACCAGACCCTCTACCCCAAGTCGAGCTTTATCGACGAGGCGATTCAGATCTATATTTACCACAAGATCAGCGAACACAAGGGCGTCTCACTCACCGAAGCGGAGAAAATGTTCAAAGACCTGTACAAAGAAGGTCGCGGCCTCGGCGGCTCAACAACACTGAAAATGCTTGGGGTTCCTAATCACCAAGACATCGTTCAGGAAGCCCTCGAGCGCGCCGATATCGACGACTATCTCGTGCCGGATCAAGAAACCCTCAATATCTTGAAGCGTCTGAAAGCAAAATACCAAAACATCGACATCCTCACAGGATCAAACCGTACCAACGCCAACAAAAAGCTCGGCAAGCTCGACATGAGCCACGGCCTATTCGGGCACATCCTTACCAACGACGACGGCTCAAAGCCAAACGGCGACCTCTACAAACAATGGATGGCCCTCTACCCCGACCTCTCGCCAGAGAATTTCCTCTACATCGGTGATCGCCCGCGCTCCGACTACGAGGTGCCGAAGTCTCTGGGTATCGATTCTATACTTGTGTATTGCAAAGCGCAGGACGCCAACATCGACTGTCCGCAACTTACCTCGTTCAAAGATATCGATTCGGTGTTATAAAAAGAAGACCGCGTCCATTTAAGGGCGCGGCTTGTTGAAAAACTACTGACGATGTCGCGTAGCTCAAGGCATCGAGCCGACACGTTCGCGCACCTTCGCGGTGAATGCGCCGTGATCACTGAGACCGAACACCTGCTCGACATCATAAACCTCATACCCGACGACGCCCACAAAGATGTGGTCAATCATCGCTTTCACCTTCCCATTCAGCTTGTGAAGTTCTGGATCGAGGGTATTGTCGAACCTGGCCGGCACTGCGGCGTGCAGACTCGTCAAGGCAAGCAGCTTCTGATAGATCTCGCCGCCGCGGGGAAAGTTGAAGTCCCCACAAAAAACGAACTCTCCCAGGCCGTTCAAGATCTGCGCCATCCGCCAAACATCAGCACGCTGAAAGTCGCTTGGCTCCCCTTTCGGCACCCAAGTGAAATGCGTAGTGGCGAGGCGATAACCGATACTCCCTATCGCGATGTCGCAAACAGCGACGACGCGACTCTTTGTCGCATCGATGCGCTCAAGCGAGGTGTCGTCGAGATGCTGAAGCCGGCCGTATTCGCCGACATAATAGTGGGCGGCAACGGAAGTCATCGGCAGGTTGGTGTAGATGCCGACACCCGAGGTAGTCCAGCGGCCCTGGGTTTCACTGATACCGTCCCAGACCTTCGTCATTGGAACAAAGTATGCGTTCCGAAAGTCCCGAGCAAGCTGGATCTGGTTGTGCTCAACGACCTCCTGGAGGAGGAATGCGTCGAACTTGTCGCGATTGGCTTTGATGAACTCCATCGCCTGCGGGTGTTTCCCGCGGCAGATGTTGAGTTGGACGATCTTAAGATGATTTTCTTCCGACATAATGAGCCTCCTGTGTTGAAACCGAGGTGGAGCCGACCGAACACCACTGACCCGTGGCAAGGAGCATTCCCGAAGGGAATCTGTCTATCTTACTATCACGAATATCATAAAAAGTCAACTATGCGAGAGATGCGTGGTGTGAAGATAAATATGGAAAAACAAAGCACCCTTTCTTGGGGACTGCGGAGCGCGACTGGCGCGAGCCGGAGCAAAATCCTAGTGAGGATTTATGCGTACCCCAAGAAAGGGTGCTTTGTTTTTCTTTTACTTCACGTCCACCCCCATCGATCGTGCAGATCCCTCAATAATCTTCATCGCTGCCTCAATAGTATTCGCATTCAAATCAACCATCTTCTTCTCAGCGATTTCGCGAACCTTCGCTTTGCTGATAGTACCTGCCTTCTCTGTCGGTGCCTTGCCTGAACCCTTCTCCTTGCCGATCGCCTTCAAAATGAGGCTCGAAGCCGGAGACGTCTTGAAGACAAGCTCGAAAGACTTGTCATCGTAGGTGTTGATAATCGTCGGGACGAGGTCGCCCATTCGGTCCTTGGTGCCCGCGTTGAAACGAGTCACGAATTCGCCGATGTTCACCTTGGCCTGACCAAGCGCAGGGCCAATAGGGGGAGCTGGGGTTGCCTTCCCTGCTGGAATGACCAATTTGAGTGATTTTACGAGTTTTTTAGCCATGGTGTTTTATAGAAATTACAGGTTACCTTAAATCTTCTTTACTTGCAAGAAATCGAGCTCTACCGGGGTTTCGCGGCCGAACATCGACACGAGTACCTTCACCTTGCCTCGAGACGCATCCACTTCGCTCACCTTACCTTCGAAGTCCTTGAACGGACCGTCGGCAATGATGACCGCATCTTCGAGTGCGAGGTCGATGTTGTGCATCACATTGTCGGAATTCATGCGCTTGAAGATTGTTTCCACTTCTGCCTTCTCCAATGGTACCGGGTACACGCCAGAGCCGACGAAGCCGGTCACGCGAGGAGTGTTTCGGACCACGTACCATGAGTCGTCGGTGACGATCATATCCACGAGGATGTATCCAGGATAGATCTTCTCTTCCTCCTCGACACGTTTCCCCGCCTTCACCTTGATCATCTTCTCGGTCGGCACGAGCACGTTGAAAATCTTGTTCTCCATACCGAGAGACTCAATACGCTGTTTGAGATTTCGTGCCACGGCATTCTCATACCCTGCGTAGGTGTGGATGGCGTACCAATTTCGCACTTCTTCGAGTTTTTGTTTTGACATAGATGTGGTTGGGGGGATTTACTGGAGCAAGAACGATTTCATGGCGAGAGCGAATCCGGAATCAAAGAGACCGAGCAAAAGACCGGTCACGAGAGAAATCACGATCACGACGACCGTGTAGATCACGGCCTGTCGGCGGGTTGGCCAGCTGACATGGGCCATTTCTGAACGAGTTTCTTTGATGTATTCAACGATGTTCATAATGATGCGTTGTTCGCTTAGTAAAAAAGGCCCCCTCGGCCTCATTTATTATAATACTCCTTTTGGGCTTTAGCGTCAACCGACGGGCCAAAACGGCCTATCTGTTAGTTGATTTCGTAGGTTATCGTGACCTGGCTAGTGGTCTTGTTCTCGCCTGCTGGAAGCTCAGGCGCCGGTGCTCCGCCCATTCCGCCAGCGTCCGAACTCATTGCCATTTCCTTGCTGTAGTACATTGGATAGTAGCCGTTGCCTGATTCAGAGAAACTACTGATCTTGCCGAGAGAAACACCGAGATCTTTCGCGAGTATTTCTGCCTTGCGCTGTGCATCCTCGATCGCATTCTTGCGAGCCAGTGCCTTGGTCGCATCTTCATTTTCAACAGTGAAAGAGAGACCGCTCAAGTTGGTCACCTTTCGGTTACCAATCTCCGCGAGTATCTTTCCTGCATCCTCCACCTTGCGAATCTTCACGAGGAAGGAGCTGGTGACGTTGTAGCCAATAAAGTATCGGCTGTCCTTTGGCTGACAGCTCGCAGCGTCGTAACAAACCACCGGTCGATTGCTGTATTCGTAGTGCGGATAGATCTGATAGTTGGTGGTCTTCACATCCACATCCTCGATACCTGCCTCCTTGAGGTACGCGAGGATGTCATTTGCACGCTTCGTGACATTTTCCTGAGCTTCGGAGACGGTCTTGGCTTCATGGCTCACATCATATGAGACGGTCGCGATATCTGGGATAGCATACGCGTCACCTTTGCCAGTGACAGAGATCTGGCTCTGGACTGGTGTCTTGCCGATGTTCGCCGAGGTCTTCACCTCAGTGATCACTCGGGCCAAAAGATAGAGAGAGCCGACGATAAGGAGCACGTGGAAGGCCTGAAAAAGGCGCTTTGATTGGGTTTCGGTGAGTGAAGAAAACATATGTGTGGTTGGTTAGGACTAAAGCGTTTAATAAATAAAGGGTATCCCTAATAATGGACCTCTAGTATACCATTGCCGTCTGTCGGTCGTCACTATTACAGCGTGCGGCACACTCGCCTACTCGTACCGCAATGCCTCCATCGGGCTTTTGCGCGCGGCTTGTTTTGCCGGATAAATACCGAACACGAGGCCGATCACGCCAGACACCACAATACCGAGGAAGGCGCCAAAGAATGGAAATTGGAAGCTCCAATCGAGACCGACAAAATTGGTGAGGATGAGGGCGCATATCACGGAGAGCGTGCCGCCGATGATGATGCCCGCTACCCCACCTGTGCCGGTGAGTAGCACTGCTTCGAGCAAGAATTGCATCAGAATATCGCGGTCTGTTGCGCCGATAGACTTTCGCAGGCCGATCTCGCGAGTACGTTCGGTCACCGACACGAGCATGATGTTCATGATGCCGATACCGCCCACCACTAGAGAGATGGCAGCGACGGCCGCGAGGAACAGGGTGAGGACTTGGGTAATGAGGCCCAAACGAGCGGCGAGATCCTCCTGCGTTTGCACAAAGAAGTCATCTTTGTCCGGGTCTGTGATCTTGTGGCTCTCACGCAAGGTGGCTTTAATATCCGTCACCGTCTGCGCGATCAAGTCCTGCGAAGTAGCCTCAGCGATGAATCGATGAAAATATTTAATACCAAGCACATACTGCTGCGCCGTGGTATATGGCACAATCACCGCTTCGTCAAAATTGAAAAATGACACCTGCCCTTTCGACGGCATGATACCGATCACGCGGAAATTGCGGTCCTTGATCTTGATCTTCTCACCGAGGGCGGGACTGTCACCAAAGAGTTGCTCCTTCACCTTTGAGCCGATCACCACCACATCCGCCCGCGCACGCACATCGTCATTACTAAAAAATTCGCCTTCGGAAACATCGAGATCAAAAATCTGTTGAATAAGCGGCGAGACACCAAAGATCGTCGGACGATACGTCTCGCTGCCATACGAAGCACTCACGCCAGTGAAAAGGAGGGGCATGACGCTGCCGAGTGTCGGCACATTTTCTTTGTTCTGAAGGAGCTCGAGGTCGCGGATTTTTAGGGAATCGCTAAACACTTGCGCTGCATCCGACGGACCTTTCGGCTCGCGACCGGGGATGACCACGATCGTTTTCGAACCCATGCCCTGCACTTGATTGAGGATCAGCTGCTGCGCCCCCTGCCCCAAAGACATGATGAGAATGATTGCCGCAATACCAATAACAATGCCGAGGATCGTCAAAAGTGAACGAGAGCGATTCGTCTTGAGTCCAGTGACGGCAGTTTTGAGGCTGTAGGAAAAAATCATGATAAATATTATTCCAATCTCTTTTTACCTGACTGCAGATAATTCTCACCTGTCACAACTTTTTTACCCGTTTTTTCTTCGAGCGCAATTCTGGCATCTTTTGCAATCTTCCCGCCGCGTTTTGCTGGTACTTTATTTTCTTCAAGTCCTTTTGTCTCCATACTCTCTGCGATTTGTCTGGTAGAAAGTTCTGCGAGAGCCGTAA
Organism: Patescibacteria group bacterium; assembly: GCA_038065315.1. NCBI lineage: Bacteria > Patescibacteria group bacterium. The sequence goes on along the minus strand of JBBTRF010000001.1, from coordinate 628,269 downwards.
AGATCAATTCGGCTTCAGACATGTGGTCACGCAAATTTGTACCTTTTCCCAACCCTTTTACTTTTTTATGATCCTGCACACCAAGATCGCTCCATTCCTGGTGAATGATATTGGTTAAGATAGCATATTCTTTACCCTCTTCTACACCTGATTCTTTCCAGTAATCCGTAAGCTTGTTGCGGGTCTCCTGCCCCATCATTCTTTGCTGTATCCACTTTTCACTTCTACCATGCTTCTGCCAATATTCTCTCGAGCGATTGAGTGCAATCTCAGGATTCATCATTTCACTAATCCGCTCTTGTCCTACCTTCGCAAGCCACTGCTTGAAAGGTTCTGCTTTGGGTGATGAGATCGATTGAATAATGCGAAAAATTCCCTGCAGACTCGCACAGTTCATCTTCTGAACACCACCTTTCGTCGGCACGTCAAGGGTGTGGACAATTTGTACCCACCCTTGACTGAGATGGATATCACGTTGTTTCATTTTTTGAATGTACTGTTTTGTGTTTTCAGAATCAATGAGTACCTGCACTGTGTCTTCGACGACAAAATACCACTGCTCATCGTGCCAAACGCGGCGAACCTCTTTTGCCTCAAAAATCGCCGGCATCATATCTTTTTGTGATCGTAGTTTTTTCATATCCTATTTGATTTGTCTGACTGATATTATTTCGCATACCCCTCGTCCGCGCGGCGCTGGTGCGCGACCTTGGTATCGCTCTCGATACTGCCGTCCATGACGCGAATAATGCGCTGGGCATGTTCAGCCGTGCTCGTCTCGTGGGTGATGAGGATGATCGTGTGACCGTGCTTCTCATTGAGATCTTGAATGGTCTTGATCACCATTCTTCCGGATTTTGAGTCGAGGTTGCCGGTCGGTTCGTCGGCAAAAATGACCGACGGCTCCAAGACGAGCGCGCGGGCGATAGCCACGCGCTGCTTTTCGCCGCCGGAAAGCTGGGCCGGCTCGTGTTCTAAGCGATGCAGCATCCCAACCGACTCCAGGGCCTTTTTCGCCAGTGCATCCCAACTTTCCGGCGGCACATCAGAATACAGTAACGGCAATTTCACATTCTCGAGCACGGTGGTACGTGGCAATAAATTGAACGCCTGAAAAATAAAACCCATCCGACCATTGCGAATTTTCGAAACCTCTTCCGGAGCATACGACTTTACATTCTTGCCCTCGAAATGATATTCACCGCCAGTGTGTTCATCGAGAAAACCTAAGATGTGCAGTAACGTTGACTTGCCAGAGCCCGACGGACCCATGATCGCCACGAATTCGCCTTTCTTCACGCCGAATGAGACGCCGCGCAACGCCGGCGTCTCTACACCTTCGTTGGTGTATATCTTCGTAACATTTTTTACTTCAATCAGAGACATTGGCTCATTATTGCACCGACGATGTGACCACCACATCCCCCTCATTCACTCCGGAGACGATTTGTGTGTTCCCTTCGCCATCTTTAATACCTACCTCCACAGCTCGCTCGACAACTACACCGTCCGCGCCGTTCACCTTCACATAGCGCTTACCGTCCTTGCTATACAAAGAACGTGACGGTACCAAAATAGCCCCTTTCACCTCGGCGGTGATGATGTCAGTGTTTGCGGTCATGCCAGATCGGATCCGCTCGTCCTTCTTCACAAAATTGAGTGTCACTTTGTATGTCGGCACGCCCTCAATGATCACTTCTGCAGGATCGACGGCCGTCACCACGGCATCAAAGTGTGCATCTTGATATGCATCGAGAGTGACATCGGCTTTGTTGCCGACACGAACATTGGCGATATCCGACTCAGCAACACTCGCTTCGATTTTGTACACACCTCGAGACATCACGGACACCGCTGCAGTATTCGCCGGCACAATCTCCCCCACCTCGATATTCTTCGCAGTCACAACGCCGACGATAGGTGAGCGCAAGATCGTCTTTTCGAGCGCCGCGTATGCCGCAGCTTCGCTTGCTGAAGCGGACTCTACATTGGCCTCCTGCGCGCGAATGTCTTCAGAGCGCGCAGGAGCTTTAGCCTGATCATATTGAGACTGCTTCAAGGCGAGCGTCGCCTCGGCCGCGCGGAGTGCCTGTTCCGCGCTTGTGATCGCCGCCTGCTGGGTCAAAATAGCGGTGCGGGCAGCCAGAATAGCCGCTTTGTATGTATCGATAGTCGTCTGAGTCAGGCCGGTGCCGGAGGAGAGGGCATTTACTGCTTCGGCGATGTAGTCTACAAGCATTTTAAGCGTCGACAGACGGGTCTTTGCATCGGTAAAGTATGTTGGAAAGGCCACTTTCTCAAGATCGACCGACATCTGCGACAAAAGAGATTTCCAAGCGATCAGAGCATCGTCCTGCCCCACTCGCGCGCCCTGGATCGATGTGCGCAATTGACCGTCGGTTTGAGGATTGAATTGCGGGGTCGAAGTCCGAGGATTACTGAAGAATGCGTCGACTTTATTGTGCAGAGCATCGTCGGCATTGGTCTGCGCCGCCGTCAGAGCATCGACGGCGGCGCGACGAGTATCCTCGAGAGCTGCTTTCGCATTGATGACATATATCTCGGCAATGCGAATATCCGACGCGGCACTGCCCGCCTTCAGTGCATCGAGCTTGGCCTGTTGCACCTTCACAGCAGCTTGCGTCTGCTGAAGCTGGGCATACAAATCGGCATTTTCCAGAGACACCAAAGCATCGCCAGGCTTTACCTCAGCGCCCACTTCGTGATACACGCGACTCACACGGCCGGATTTTTCAAAAGCCAACGCAACATCGGACACCGACTTCACGCGACCAGTGACGCTCACTTTCTGAGCGATATCGCGCTTCACCACGGTGAGTGTACCGCTAAAAAGCGGGGTCTTTTCGCCGGACAACCCCCAACCCGCTAACACGAGCAACACAATGGCCGCTGAAATATAGCCCTTAGGCGTTTTAAAGACAGAAAAATACTTCGTCATGTGTTTCATACTGGTAGTATACCGCACTTCACCCCACCCTATCGAGCGAGGGCTTTTTCGACCTGTTTGCTCAACTCTTCAAAATTTCCGTTGTTCATAAACACAACGTCGGCCATGGCGATGCAAGCTGATAGGTTCCCTTTGGTTGGATCATCAGGATTAATCTCCGCTTTTTCCTGAGCGGCAAACCGCTCAAAGGTGATCTGATCGAGTTCGGATTTTCGGGACTGAACACGTTCATAGCGAATCTTTGGATCGGCATCCACGGCGAAGACCTTGCTGCCGGGAATAGCACGGATGAATTCAATCTCGCCAATACTGCGAAGCGACTCCACCACAGCATTCTTGCCTTGCTTCTGGACCTCGGCCGCGCGGCGGCACAGCTCTTTGGCAATGTAGTCTGGGCCGAACGCCGCGCGGAGATCATTGGCGACCAGCGTCGTATTTTCTCGTATCACTTCCAATCCGCGCTTTTTCACTTCTTCCAAAATAAGCGCCCGCGCAGAAAAATGTACGAACCCTTTCTTCTGCACCAGATACTCCACTACCGTGCCCTTGCCAGCACCAATTGTTCCTGTAATACCGATGATCATCGCGTGTCAAAAAGATCCGCCTTGTCGAATCGAACTTTCGGCTTCAGTACCTCACTCGCAGCACGCTTCCCCACAGCCAGCATGACACACGGATAGAGGTGAGCCGGTAAGGCGAGGATCTGCTTCATTTGCACAGGATCGAAACCTTCCATCGGACACGAATCGATCTGCAACTCGGCACAAGCCGCCAAGCCAAAGCCGAGAGCGATGTAGGCCTGCTTGCTCGCCCACTCCTGCACCGCCGCGTCGGTCATGTCTGTTGAAAATTCTTTCAAAATACCCTCAAAACCGGCAAGCTTCGCGCGAATCTCTGGATTGCCGCCGGCAGTATTCATGAGATGGGCTTCGATGCGATCCTTCAGGTCGGTGCGTGCGGAAAATACCAACACATGCGAAGACGAGGTGAGCTGTGGCTGATCCCACGATGCTTTTTTCATTTGTTCACGGAGAGCCGCGTCGGAGACGACAGTCACATGGAATGGCTGCAGGCCATACGAAGTCGGTGCGAAGCGAACTGCATCCAAGATCGCCTCGAGCTGCTTGTCTGAGAGTTTTGAACCATCAAAGTTTTTGGTCGCGTAGCGCCACTGCAGATTCGAAAGAAATGTGGAGTCATTCATACGTTGAGAGTATTTTATATATGCTATCTTAACACGCTGGTACCAATGCAAAACGTGCGCCTTCCCTTTTTCGACAAAGAGGAGGCGGATGCCAATCAACTCGAGGCCGACAAAGAACAAAATGCCCCACGGAGTAAGCGGTGTGAGAATACTGAAGATGCCGGCAACAATACAAAAGGCACCGGCCGCCCAGCGGAGCGGCTTGGGGATCTTCTGCAAAAACGTTCTGACCTTGCCCACAAAGGAAGTATAACAGACGAGGTACGCGGCGGAACACTTCCGCCCTACGACTTTTTCTGCTTTGGTACCAGACCTTTCAGAGCGCGGGCGAGGCGGATCTCGACGTACGAGATATTGGCGCCAAGCTTCTTTTTGGCCGGCGCAAGGAAAATACCGTCACACTTTTCATCGGCCAACATCTCTTCGAATACTTTATCGATCTTCAACCAATGGGTCCTTGAAATATCTTTTTTGAGATACGCAATGTCGGTGCCATAGTCCTCTTCGATGAGCTTCTCAATATGATCGACAATCGTCTCCGTGGTGAGGCCGCGCTCGCGGGCGATCTCGGCGAGCGTTTTTTTCTTGTCGATGAGCGCGGCGGTGATCTCGTGCGTTGGTATTTTCGGAGCTTTCTTCCCCGCCGCACGCTCCGGCACACAATATTCCATGAAATCTTTTTGTTCAGCCGCAAGCTGGGCCGGTGACATACCCCCCAACTTCTCTTCAGCGCGGACCGACGCTTCCCGAAGCTGCCCATCGAATTCCAACACCTCCTGGTTCACTTCGAGTGCCTTAGCGTTCAAACCTAAAATGCGTAACCCCGCCAAGCTCCGCACGCGGGACAATGCCACATATCCCATACCCGGCTCGAAAGACTTCGACAGATCCATCTCTGCCGCATCGAGGCTCATGCCCTGACTCTTGTGCACGGTGATCGCCCATGCCAACCGCAGCGGATACTGAAGCAGCTCGGCCTTCGTATTCCCATCCTCCTCGATCTTCCACGAAGCCTTGCCGATACTCACCCGTTTACCGCTCGACAACCTCACCACCGGATCTTCATTGAAGCTGCATGACACCACCACCCCAAGCGTGCCGTTTACATACCCCTCTTCAAAATTGTTCTTAATACACATCACCCGCGCACCGACCTTCAGCCTCAGGTTCGGCTGCGCCAAGCAAGACTTTTTGAGCGCTTCGACAATAAAAGGCTTCCCTCTTTCCTCCATCGCATATTCCGCTGAGGCCGCCTCGACGAGCTTCGCCAATTCGCGCTCGTTGATCGCATCGACATCTTCATTGTGCGTATAGAGGCGCGTCGGCTCGGTGATGAGCACTTTTTTGTGCGGATGCGAATGTTTTTCGAGCAACGCATGTGTCTTTGCCGACACCTCACCGGAACGGATCTCGTTGAGCAGACCGATGGCTTCGGGATCATTTTGGCGGAATTGTTCGTCGAGATAACAGACGCAGAAATCACCATTTTTCCATGCTTCGGAGTGATACACAAAATGCGCCGGCTGTTCGCCAAAGCGCGATACCGGCGGGAGCTGGAAAAAGTCACCACACAACACCACCTGCACTCCACCGAAAGGATCATCGACTTTTTTCATTGTCCGCAAAATCTGGTCCACCAAGTCGAGGCGAAAATGATGAAGCATCGAAACTTCGTCGATGATCAGCACCTTCACCCGTTCGAAACGCTTCGCCAGATACGGCTTCTCACGCATCCCTTCGATGTCGTATTCGGAAAGAAACGCGTGGATCCCCATGCCCGACCACGAATGAATCGTAACCCCGCCCATGTGTGTCGCGGCGATACCGGTGGAGGCGGTGATGCCCATATCCACTCCACGCTCACGCAAATACGAAATGTACGAATTCACCAGGTGCGTCTTGCCACTGCCGGCCGCGCCAGTGATGAAGACATTTCTGCCGGTTTTGAGTAGTTCGAGCGCCTGGGCTTGTTTCATAAAAATATGAGATACTGTGTATGTATGAGGATACACCAGATCCGCAAAAGAGCCGAGGAGTCTTTCTGGAGAATCCTGACCGATTTTTGGACGCTCGTGTTCTTCTCCGCCATCGTCTACGACTATCTTCACGAGAATATCCTTGACCACCACGAAATCATCCTCATCATCGCCGTGCTGTACGGTGCCTCACTCGCCATCTACAGTGCGGAAAAAGAATTCAAGCGTTGGCACGACAAGCATGAAACCATTCATCCAGGCGAATTGTATGTTATTGCCTGGACGCTCTTGATCTTCGGCCTGATCATCGCCGGTTTCATCAACCGAGAACACTACGAGATGCCCGCTGAGGTGCGCGCGACCTACGTGGTAGTAGTCGGCATTCTCGCTCTCACGAGAGAATCGAAATATCTGTACGGAAAAGACAAAAAAGAGAAGCGCAAGAAGTAGTGGCGAGAAAAAATACGCCAACTATGCCGAAGGTTTTGTCTTGATCGGTAACGACATCGAGAAAGTGGCCCCTCTCCCTTCGCCATCCGAATGTACGGAGACTTCGCCGCCATGTTTTCGGACCACTTCGCGGGCCATGAAGAGATCAATGCCCAAACCCTCCGTATCGGCGCGCATCGCCTTTGGGGTGCGGAAAAATTTGTTGAACATTCTACCAAGATCCTCCTTAGCGATTCCCATCCCGGTATCAGCTACGGACACTTTCACGACACGCCCGTCGTGATAAAAAGAAATAGCAACCGCGCCGCCAGCAGGCGTGTATTTGATGGCGTTGTCAATGAAAATCTCCAGGGCGTAGGCGATCTTTGCACGATTCACCGATACGGTAGGAAATGTCGTACCAGGAAGTAGCCCTTCGAAAGTCACAACGAGTTTTTTCTCTTTGACGCGGCGGTCATATTCTTCAAACACTTCTCGCGCCAAAACATCGAGGCGCACCGGCTCCACAGCCGCCGCGTCACGATCTGTATTCGCGTCGGAAAGGTTCACCAGCAAATTGGTGAGATCCACGAGTCGCTGCACTGCCGTCTGAATAGTCTTCACGTTTTCTCGCTGCTCAGGCGGCAGACTAACGCCACCAAGACTATCGGCCGACCATTTGATATGCGTGAGCGGGGTGCGAAACTTGTGCGTGACCACATTGATAAACCCGTATTTCAAAAAATCCGTCTCGCGGAGCTTGCTCCAAATAAAGAGACCGATCGACACACCGACCAGCGATGAACCAAGCGGAAAAGCCCATACCGGAAAACCTGGAACGACTTCGACAATCTGGTTGTTGGCATAATTGAGAATACTGATGAGCACGCTGACTCCTCCCACCACCACCGCATAGATAAAAGCTTGCTTTCCGATCACGCGGATATCCATGAGTTCGTACTTCAAAACAGCGTAGGCAAAAGGCAGGGTGAAAAACGGGATAAAGAGGATTGACCAGATGGGATTGACCGCAACACCAAACACCAAGGGCACCGCTGTGACGCCAAATGAATACCCGAGAAAGAGTGCTGCAAACATGTACTTGAGACGATTGCGCATCACTGGGTCAGCGGCGGGATAAGCCTGCATCATACGAAACAAAAAGTATGCCGGGATGAGGCCATTGGAAATCAGCTCCATCAGCCAATACAGCGAGCCGGCGACGTAGTAGTTCGGGAAATAGAGTTTTGGTTCGGAAGGCAGGAGAAAAGAGTCTGGAAAGATCACGAATACAGCGAGCAAGATAAGTGAGGTGAGGTATGCGATCGCAAGGGGGACACGTTCTTTGTCCGCTCGGCCGATGAGTGCAAAGACACAATGCGCGAAGAACGGTGAGATGAGCAGGACGGAGCTGGTGAACATCAGCGCGAGACGAGAAAGGTGCGGGTCAGCGATATTCACACCAATCACATGAGCGATGGTGAACACCACCACCGCGAAAAAAGCGGCAATAATCTTCCGATTCGCCAGCGTCTTGTGATCCTTTACGTAGACAGAGACGATTAGGCCGGTCATAAGGATCGACGAGAGAACATATCCGGCGTTGTGGATGAAGAGAGATACGGCAGGCATCCCCTGTATTATACCGCACGTCGAGAAAAGCGTCGGATACCGTACCTGATCGCTTTATAGAGCACGTAGGCTGATACGAGATAGATAAGTGTTTTGTGGTCGAGGATGAACGTGAGGAAGTGGAGCAGGTAGGAATACAGGGTGTGAAACGGCGTGTCGAGAGAAGATATGGCGGCAGAGACAGAGGCGAGGCCTGTTTTTCCTCCAACACTCGTGGTGGGTGATGCTACACGCTCGTCGACTCTCCCCTTTTCTTTTTCGAGACTCGCTTGCAGTGTATTGAGCACACTATCCGTAGCAGACAGCGCCGACACCGCTCCGTGGACGCCTACGCCCACAATAGTCGAGGTAGCAAAGAGTGGTCCGCTAGAGATCTTTCCCAAAAGAATACCTGCGGCACTCTGTTCGGGACTTTTCGGCGGCGGTGGTAATGCTTCTAGTACAAAAACGCCAATCGGTGCCGGGCTCTCAATATCCGGAAGATCCTCCTCTCTCCCATCGGGATAGGTGGCATGAATCGAAACAATCTTGGCTCGAAATCGGTGCTCGCCAGAAGCTGCCAGCCAACGCACCCAGACGATCTGCGAGCCGCCAGAAAGGACGGAGAATTGCGTCGTACCGAGCAACGTTTGGTCGTCGTAAAATTCTACCGAACCGCGCGTGTCCGCCGTGCCACCATTGAGCACGCTGGTATAGATCTTCACCTGCTCCCCCGCCCTGAAGGGCTGTTTGGAAAACCAAATCTGATTGCGGACGAAGTCGACAGACGAGGTTGAGGCGGCGAAGACATGCGTCGGACAGAATAAAAAGAGGAGACTCAGCAGACCTATTCGCAAAAAATCCTCTATCTCCTTGAAAGATGAGAGCGTCACGACCTTGTGTTTGTGAGGCTCGATAAATTCTTGGTGGGTCATCTTACCTTTCTTGTATCCAAGACTGTATCGCTTGTAAAAAACGTGCTTCATCAGGAAAAGTGTCTGCTTTATTCTTTCATTTTCTCTCGACAGGCCACGTCTCAACAAAGTGCCCCACTGCGATAGTATGTTTTTGTATCGCAGATACAGAATAATATCCGCGGATGCCATGCCCGGCTCCAAAAGCCAAGCTGTTGTACCCTCAACGATCCATTTCTCCTGCTTAAACGTCTCTGAGATCTGTTCCAAAGCCTGTTGTCGATCTCTCGGTTTCGAAAATTTTACTTCGTAAAAATAGTCATCGGTAGAGTGGCTCGGTATTCCAAACTTTCTCGAAAGTTCCGCCGCGAGGGTGGATTTCCCTCTTCCTGCATCTCCGGTGATGATTATTCTTTTATAGATCATGACAAACGCTTTTGACAAACTTCTTGGGGTCTCTATCGGGGTTCGAACCCGAGCTTAACCCTCCACAGGGGTCCGTGCTACCACTACACCATAGAGACCATAACACGTCAATATTTTCTAGTGTTTTCTTGACGACATACCTAGACTATCATGATGTGCCAGATAATGGCAATTGTGGCAAAGCCACCTTAGATTACCGAGCACGTTATTTTTTCTGTTTTGGTCAACATGATGTACGGCCAAAATCCGTACGTCCGTTACATGACAACCTGCACACTTCTGCACCCTGTTACTCCTGAGCAATATCTCTCGGTATCGTGAAGACCCGTCTTTCCAACCCTTGTGCCGAACACCTGAGAACTCCTGATTTCTCCAGATCGTCTGGCAAGATTTTGTACAAAAGAATTTACCGCTTTTCGAGCGCGACACTCGGCTTGGTAGTCGCTCGATCTTTTTCTTGCAAACAGCGCAATCGAATTGGATCGAAATTTCACTTGCTCGACCTTTGCACTTGATAGAACAAAATCTGCCCTGCCCCTTCCGTAAGTGATAGGGTTTTGCATAAAATTCGCCTCGACACTGTGCACAGTTAGTAATTGGCATGTTGGTCTTACTTATTCAAAATTCCTGCGAGGCGTTTTTTCTCGACCGGATAATGGTGTACGAGAAAATGGCAGTTGTGGCAAAGCCAGGCGAGGTTTTCTAGCACGTTATTTTTTCTATTCTGATCAATGTGGTGTACCGCCAAAACAGAAGGATTCTTTATATCACAAAGTAGGCACGCTCGTTTTCTGGCAGTCTCTCGAGATAACCTTGCCTTGTAAGAATATTCTCCTGTGATCCAATTCGGGTGATTTTCACCTAAGGATCTTTTGCCCTTGGCAATATTACTGCATTTTAGGCTGCAAAAGTATTCTTTGTATTTCGATACTTTCAACGATTTGACTGTTTTATATGCAGCTTTTCCGCAGAGTCTGCATGAGATTTGCCGGCCAGACTTCCTCGCTTGATGCTGGCATTGAGCGGAGCAATATGAAACTAGTGACCTCTTGATCTGAGATCTCTTTTTGGAGAATCGTTTTTTACAATAACTACAGACAACAGATTCCATCTGCTTAGTATAAATCAGGGGTGCCCGTATGTAAATAGAAAGTATTGTGGTGCTACTTATACGCCGGCGGCTCCTCCTTTATACCAGACAAGTGATTAGAAAGTCTAGCAAGAGCGTAGAGGAGGCTGGAGAGACGGTTGAGGTACGCGAGGGTTTCCGGAGACACTTTCACCGCTCCCCCCTCCGCCACATCTTCAGCGACAGCCACTACCCGCCGCTCGGCGCGGCGGGCCAGAGTGCGCGCCACATCAAAACTTGCAGCCAATTCTGTCCCGCCGGAAATGAAAAATGTCTTGATCGGCGGAAGGAGTTTTTCTGCAGCATCGGTCAACGCTTCCGCCTCCACTACTTTCGCGCCGGTCATCTGCATCGGGAAGCCGGCGACTTCTGCCTGGACCATGAACAGTGTTTGCTGGATCCCATGCACAATCTCGCCAAAGCTGCACTTTTCCAATTGGAATTTCTCCCCCGCTGTGAACGACCGTACCTTCACGACACCGAGAAACGAATTCACTTCATCGAGCGAGCCGAGCGCTTCGGCTACAGCCGAGCCTTTCGAGATGCGTTGGTCGCAGCCGTATGTTTTGGTCGTGCCTTTATCGCCTTTTCGGGTATACAACATGGAGATTCATTATACCATTTCGATTTTACGACTCTCTAGAGTGCCCGCGCAGCCAAGCCGATCAGGACGATACCGATGAAATTGCAGACAAACGAAATCGGCACGAACCGGCGCATCTTCAAATGCGACATGCCCAAGAGGCCAATCCCAAGCTCATCCGGCAAGGGCGAAGCGATGATCATGCCCCCGACAAAGAAAGTGAAAAGGCGGAATGAGCGACGACGAAAGATGGCACCGACACGCTTGGTGGTAGTGTTGTGTGACACCACTTCCAGCAAATGCTCCGAGAAACGATCGCGAATGAAGCGGAACATGATGACATCGCCAATCGTAGAGCCGATGGCGCCGAAAAAAGCGGTGAGAATGATGGTGTTCAGCGCGGCAATTTGTCCGAGTGCGACGATGGCTGGTGCCGTAGTGAATACTGACGTGAAAAATAGTCCTGCGACAAAACTACCAAGATACTGGCCGTGACCCGTGGAGATGAGTAGTTGTGAGAGCACTCCGGTCTTCACCAAGAGAACCGCAAGGATGATACTCACAGCCAAGATCAAAAAGTCGTGAAAGAAGAGCTTGTTTTTCATGGTGGTTATTAGTGCCAATTATACATCATCGGGCTTGGCCACGCGTAAAATTGCTTCACAATTTCCGCTCCGCAGGTATACAAAAAGGCCCGCAAAAGCGGGCCTTTTTGTATACTGTGCGCGGGAGAGGACTTGAACCTCCACGCCTTACGGCATACGCACCTCAAGCGTACATGTTTACCAATTACACCACCCGCGCATGCAACAACCGACACTATACCCGAAAACTTCCAGCTTATCAACTACTTCCCCTCCGTCATTTTCTGCAACAAATCCGCGCGCTGCGCATCTGTGAGGGTCACGCTTGGCTCCGCTGCAACTGAAGTCTTCACAGTGGTGGTCTTGCCATTCACCACTTTCACACTTGTTGTTTCGATTGGTCCAGGATTCGCCATTGCATTCATCAATGACTGCTTCTCGGTATTAGTGAGCGACACCGCCGGACGCTCCGCCATCTTTCTCAACAACTCCTCTTTGTTCGGCAAAAGCGACGAGGTCGACGTCTGGTTGCGCGTCATCGCAAACCAACCGATCAGCGCTGAAGCCAGGAGCAATACGACAACCACCTCGAACACGACTTTCCAGCCCTTGCGACCAACGCCCGGCTCCGAAGGCAGGGTTGGTACAGAAAACTGTGTCCCGAGATTGAGAGCATCTACCATCCTTGTATTATATAACAAAAACTCCCCTGTCGGGGAGTGTCTGTGCACATCGTAGCCAGCAGTCGAGCGGGCCGCGGGAATTGTGACGAATTACGCCTTTGCTTCCACGACTGGAGCGGCCTTTTCGGCCTTCGGCGCATTCTTTGAAGCGGTCTCTGCGAGTGCTTCGTCGTTTGAAGATCGAACCTTTCGCATCTGCTTGTTGATCTCCTTGGTCGCCTTGTGTCGGATGTGATAGAGCTTGGCTCGTCGGACATTGGCTCGTTTGGTCACTTCGAGACTGTCGATGTTTGGAGAATAGAGAGGAAACACTCGCTCAACGCCGACACCACTGGCAGTCTTTCGTACGGTGAAAGTCGCGCCTGAATCGGAGCCGTGCTTTCGAGCGAGAACGATGCCCTCAAAGACCTGAAGTCGGACCTTGCCCTTTTCCTTGATCTTCTGAGTCACTTTTACAGTGTCGCCACCGCGCATGTCCCAGGTCTTTCGCTGAGCCATATCAACCGGTGAAACGGTAATTCCTTTGATTTCCATAGTAGGGCTTAATCTAACACAGGCCTCATTTTTTGGCAAATATCGCCTCCGCCTGGCGAAAATCTTCCGGTAGTGGCGCGGATACCGACAGCTTTTTGCCATTCATATCAGCAAATTCGAGCTGGCAGGCGTGGAGCGCGAGGCGCTGAAAGCCGAGCGCATGCGGAAATTTCTTCACCAAATTTTCGGTGTAGAGGCCGTCTTCGACAAGCGGATGATTGATCGCCTTCATGTGCACGCGGATCTGATGTGTACGGCCAGTGAGCGGGCGTACTTCAATATAGGTAAAATCTCCGAGTGGAATTTCCGGACCAACACCCGCTACTCCGCGCGCTCGGCCGAGTACGCGATATCGGGTGGACGCCTCGCGCATCTCCCCTCGTACGCCACGCTGTGCTGTCCATCGACGGAAGTCACTGCGAGAACGGCCGATCGGACGGTCGATCTGTCCAACATCCTCCTTCACCAAGCCGAAGACGAAAGCGCGATAGATCTTCTTGGTGGTGCGATTCTGAAATTGCTCTTTCGCGTGCAAGAAAGCCTCCTGAGTTTTGGCGAGCAGGAGCACGCCGGTGGTGTCACGATCGAGACGATGCACAATGCCTGGACGGAGCAATTCTGTGCCGTCGGCGAGCTGAATCGGTTCCCCCACTTTCTTCATTTTTGGGTACTTTTTGAGGATCCAATCCACCAACGTCGGCTCTTCGGTGCGGCCATCCGCATGCACGACAAGGCCGGCCGGCTTGTTGATGACCAGGTACTGCTTGTCTTCGTGGAGGATTTCTATTTTCATTATATTTAGAGCCCTATTACTAGACTTGCGAGCTTTTCTGTCAGTCCCTGAATCCTCAGGAAAAGCTTGGTATCGCAAATACAGACCTCCAGCGTACCATAAGGTAGAGAATCTTTCTTGTTTTTGCTCGCAATACTCGGCCGTGAATATGTTTTGAAAAATTGTTTCAAAGGGATGCCAGTGACATCGGACCAGTATTCTTCTGCTCTTTTTGCATTCAAATGCGAGTGGGTATGGATGTGTCCTCTGAACTTTTCTTCAGGAACGGCGCACTCTTTTCGAAAAAATTCCATCATCACCTTAATAATGAGAGGATTGCTGTTGGTGAATCGAACCATCCCCCGATTGGTCTTCGCCCCTTCTGCCCAATAAAGCATCGTGCCGATGATCTTTAAATCTTTTTTTGAAATAGAATCAACTTCGTCGCGGCCGCCTTCAATGAACACCTCCCGCTTGTTCTGTTCGTTCTGAAGCCTCGATTGACGTCGCTTTTCAATAGCTTCCCTTTTGAAACCCTTCTTAGCCAACCTTTTTTGCTGCTTGTCCGACAAAACAACGTCTCGAACCCAAAGACTGACACTGCTTTTCGAGACAGCAAGCTCGCGCGAGATGTCCTTCATGGACATTCCAGCTTTTCGTAGTTGTGTCGCTTTTTGTTTCTCTGTGAGCTTCATATTGAGAACGTATTGTATGTGGAGTATACTTCTACAAGGACGTGAAATCAAGCTTGATAAAAAACAAAAAACAAGCTATTGTGTTCCAGGTAGCAAGGAAAAACATGCGCCCTTAGCTCAGTTGGTAGAGCGGCGAATTTACACTTCGAAGGTCGGGGGTTCGAGTCCCTCAGGGCGCACAATACATGACATTTATTGTATCTTCAAAAGGGGTGAACAACACTGAGGGAACAACGGCAAAATTTGGCAGTGGAGGCACTGTTACAATTGGTGGAGATTTTCAGAATACGGGTAGTGTTGAGATCGACCTCAAGGCAAACCTGAAAGTGCTTGGTAGCGTTGTGAACGCTGGAACATTTAGCGTAAAAGATTACGTCGCGGAGAACCAGTACCCGTTATTTGAGGAAGCGATAAGATCTCTGCAGGGTAGCGCGAAAGAATACCTTCAGTACTCTTATCGGGACATGCGCAATGGTGATCTAGCGGCTGCAGATGGATGGTTTAAGAAATTTATTTACTACACAAAAGATCACCCTGAACTTGTAACATCGTCTGCTCAGGTTTTACTACAAATTTTTTACAGATAGCTTCGTGACAAAACGTTCAGTTCTCATGTCAGACAAACTGAAGAGATGTCTTGATTTAGAAAGTTAAACTTACTATACAACCTTCACCCCCTCCAAACACAAAAACATCGGGATCTCCTTGCGGATACGATTCTCCTCTGCCCCGCGCGGACCAGGCTGGCTCTCCTTGTGCGAATTCCACTCCTCGAGACGCGACACCGCAAACCCCGCCTTCTGCAATTTCTTGAAATAGAGTTGGAGCGGTCGGTGGAACGAAACAGTCTTCGCCGCCGGCGCCACACCTGCCGCCTCCTTCCCCGGATTCATCACGATCTCCTCCTTCGACTCCGATAGATACGCATCCACGCGTCGGTACTGCGACTTTGTCGCATCATCCCAACCCCAACCGGAACGCTTCGGCACACGAAACGCCGGATGATTCATCACGATGAAGAGCTTGCCGCCCGGCTTCAGCACGCGGGCACATTCGTCAAATGTCCCCTGCAAATTTTCGATATTTTGAATGGCCAAAGAAATGAGAACGACATCGAACGTCGCGCCATCCACTCTCGGCAAATGATCCGCTGGCGACACTGCAAAGCTCGGCACGCCCGATTTGGAGACCGGACTCTTTGAGCGAGCGATATCGATGAGCTCGGGAGAAATATCGACACCCGTCACCTTGGCGCCAGACGCAGCAAGGGCGCGTGAAAAGAATCCTTGTCCACAAGCCAGGTCGAGAACATGCATGCCTGCCTTCGGCGCCATGAGCCTGAGCAGGTTCGGCAAAATCACCTCTTTCTGATACGTGTCCTCCTCGCCAAGCAGGCCGTCATACCAATCCGCCACCCCGCCCCATGATGTTGGTGCGCCCGGCGTGCCGGTTTTTGGTACGATCTTGGCAGTAGGCTTTGCGGTCGCGTTTGGTTGTACTTTTTTGTGTTCCATGAGTTTATTTTTCGTCTCTGGGCGTGTACTCAAAACTTTCGCCGATCTTCCAAACACCTTTCTCTCTGAAAGCCGGAATATTCTGTCGACGAGCGGCGTTCGTCATCGCTGAAGCAGACTTAGCGTGACTTTTCGTATATTCAGAGAGTCGAATAATTTTGTCTCCCTTGAGATACGTAATACGCTTGTGCAGCGACTCCATCAGGCCAAGATAGATCACCTTTTCAAGCGTCTTGGTCTTTTTACCATCGCGGTAGTCACCAAAGGATTTGTAGTATTCTTTTTTCTCACGGTCCCGAATGATAATGATCGGGAAGCCAAGACGTTGGAGTTGGTAAGAAATCAACACGCGACCAATACGGCCATTGCCATCGCAGAACGGATGGGTAGTTTCAAAATCCAAGTGGAACTTGGCGATCTTGTCCAAAAAATAAGCAGACATGTCGCTCGTGTATTCAGTGATACTGGAGGCAATCAACTTCTCAACTTTTTCAGGAGCGGGAGCAATATGCGTACCGACTCGGACATATTCGCCCGAGCCACGAAAGCGGCCAGCGATCTTGTCGTCAATGCCGCCGATCAGCATTTGATGCAAAGGCAAAATAAGCTCGCGATTTACTTCTGTCTCTTTCGATTTGTTACGGATGTATTCGATGACTCGAGCAAGATTTTTTGCCTCAAAGACTTCGCGCAAAGAAACATCTCGAGCGACTTCCATATCCAAAAGAATCTTCTCTGTTTCCTTGAGCGTGAGTGTCGAATTTTCGATGGCATTAGAGTTGTAGACGCTTTCCGGCACTTCGGCATCGTCGATCATAGCCAAAAGCGAGTCCTTACCTTTGCGGAGGACGTCATATTCGGCCTTGAGAGCCTGAATGCGATCTTTGATTGGTTTGGTTATAGACATAGGTGTATATAATGCTTTATAGTGACAGTATAGTCTATTTACCTATAAAAGTCAATCTTTAGTGAATAGTACCCATAAAGTGCCTCCTATTCACTGTTTTATCACCCAAAATCGTGAAAAAACGTCTTTTTTCATCTATTTTCACGATTTTGCTCTCTATGTGCTCCCGGCAAGAATCGAACTTGCATCAGCGGCTTAGAAGTCCGCAGTTTTATCCATTAAACTACAGGAGCGTGCTTTTTGCGCGGCACCAGCGCCGCTCTTCCCGACTGCGTTTCCCCATACTACCCGTTTACTCGGCTGGGTCAACCGAGACGGGCGCGCTGTAGCGGACTCTGTCGAATTCGCTCGCGCGTTCGAGAAATTGTCGATTGGTCTTGTCGAGTACTTTGCCGTCCAGGACATCACTCGTAGACACGGTGCCGACATTGCCTTCGATAGGGTCCGGCTGGCTCACTGTCGAGTGAAACCAGTACGCCCACGCAAACACCGAGACGGCCAAAAGGCTCGTGATGCCGAGCACCAGGTACCAGTCGCGCGATGGGTTGTGTGAGGGGTGTTTCATGTATGTTTGTGGCGCGCTCGTGCGCGACGCTTTTATTGCTTGTATTTTACCACCCGCAATGTCACCACGGCTGTCCACGGAGCATTGCTGAGCACCTTGCCCGCATCTTCCGAAGCGCCCTTGGTATACGCGACGCTGTCGATCGCCGAAACATACGGCAGACGCTCGAGGAGGCGGATCGAGTTGGTCACCGCCGACCACGATCCCGCCACGCTCAAAGTGGCGACGAGATTTTCCGTACCAAACACCGCATCGCCATTTTGGCTGGTGGTGTAGCTAGTGATCTTGGCCGTCGCACCAACAGAAGACGCAAGCTTTTCGAGATAGCTCGCAAACGAAGCGACCTCCGTGCTCTTCAAAAATGCCTTGTCCAAGCGCAGGCGCTCATCCACCGTGGTTGAAGCCAATTTTTTCAACGCTTGAAAATGATCGACTTTGTGCTGCTCTTGCTTGATCTGTTCGGAGAGCTGCGTGATCGTCCCGGTCTTCTGCCCTACTTCATACAAGCCGTACCACAATACGGCGGCAGCCACGACACAAAGAACGGCGGAGATGGTGAGAGCGAGTTTTAGCGTAGCGGTTCGCATGGGATTACATCAATGAAATAAACGAGATGCTAAAGTCGATGTTGGTCGGTTTCTGGAAATCCGGTACCGGCAACACGACCAATTTGAATTTCTTCTCGGCCTGGAGGCTTTGATAGAAATGGAGGAGGGAGAGCCGGTCTGCTGCGCGACCGGCAATCGTGATCTTCCTCGCCCGAACCCCTTCCGCGACCTCGTCGGCCCCGAAGCGGAAGGCGGTGAGGGCGATCCCGGCAGTCTGATGCTCCACCACCCGCGACACCATCTCGCTCGCCGCCGAAGTCTCGAGATATGGTTGGGAGAGATCGAGCTTGGCCTTCGTCGCACCAAGCAGCTTGGCCATGGAATCATCCACCTTCTGCCCCGCCACCTCATGCACCGAATCATATTGTGCCTGAAACAACTTCGCCTGGTTGATCGAGGAAACATAGGCCGGGATCAGCGACACTCCCGCCAAAAACACCAATACCGCCAATGCAATAATACAGGCCGAAGCGACGCGGAAGCGATATTCGTTGGAGACCGATTTTTGTGAAGCGAGTGGGAGAAGATTAAACATGGGATTGGGGAGAATTGAACGACGCCAAAGCCGAACCGATCGCCGAAGCGTAGCTCAAGGCGTCTGGCCGCGTGATGTGCGGAATAGCATCTTCGAAGGCAAATGCATTCTGCCAGACATTGCCGACCTCGGTCTCGATCTTCATGGTGGTAGAAATATATTCATCGAAACCGGACAGGTGCGCCCCGCTGCCGCAGAGATAGATCTTCTGGATCGGTTTGCCCACTGCCCCGCTCTTGTCTTTATGACTCTGCCAATACGACACGATGCGATTCATTTCGTCGCGCAAAGCCGAAGCAGTGTTCGCGAGCGAGTAGAAGAGATCCACTGCCTCGCGATTCTTCATCATCACTTCCCCACGCTTGATCTTCAGGGCCTCTTCATGAGTCACCGAAAGATGTTTTTCGATGGCTTTGGTGAGTGACTCTCCGCCAAAAGACAGGGTGGCGGTAAATTGTACTGCCCCCTCACTCACCACATAGATACCGGTGGTCTTCGTACCGATATTGGTAATAAGATACGTCCCCATGTCACCCTCTCGCACAATCGAACGCGCAATGGCATCGGCATTCATATAGAACGCCGTAGGTACCAAGCCAACAGAGCGAAACAGTTCGACATAACCTTCGATAAACTTTTTTGGGAAGACAGCAACGACGACATCAATCGTTGTCGCATTCGGTGCAGATGTAGCCAATTTTGAAGATGGGGGCAAAATAACAAAATCAAACACCGCTTCGGCCGGCAAAAGTGGGACATTCTCTTCGAGCTGAAATTCGATCGCCTGTCGGGCCTGTGCAGCTGGCATCTGTGGCAAGCTGGTTCGGAAAATATAGGCTTTGTCCTCTGGAAGAGTCACGCGAACGAAAGATAGGCCGAGCTCTTTCTTGGCCGCAATGAGCGCGTCCTTCAGCTCTTTGTTCGATTGCACTTCGTCGCCATAAATAGCGCCGCCCGGAATGCTCCGAGTGATGGCTTTGTCGAGGGCGAGGCCTTTGTGCGATCGACTAAACGTAATTACGCGCATCGAGTGATACGAAAGATCCACGCCAGCGGCGGGCATCGTGAGGAAGGTCGGCGGCGGAAAATACCGGCCAAGAAATGAGGATCGAGAAAAGGACAACATGCACTACTAGTATACCGCCGTGTCTCGCGAGCGTCGAGAGGACTATTGGGAGTTCCGTCGAGAGCGGAGGTACTCGCGAATGATGGGGATGAAGGAGATGGCGATGATGCCAAGCACGATCGGCAGGAGGTAACGGTCGATCGATGGGATCAAGCCGCCGAGGAAGTAGCCGAGGGAAGTGAGGCCGAGCGACCACGCGAGGCCTCCGATGATGTTGTACGAGAGGAAGGTGCGATAGTCCATCTTCCCCACCCCGGCGAGGATTGGGGCGAAGGTGCGGACAATCGGGATGAATCGCGCGAGGATGATGGTCTTCTTGCCGTGGAGTTCATAAAATCGCTGCGCCCGCTCAACATGCTTCTTGTGAAAAAATAGCGAATCCTCGCGCGAAAAGATCGCCGGCCCCGTCTTTTTGCCAAACCAATACCCAACAGAGTCACCGAGGATCGCCGCGATCGCCGTCCCGATGAGCAACCAGCCGATCGGCAACAATCCCTGCGAAGAGAGCAGTCCGGCTGTGAAGAGGAGCGAATCGCCAGGAAAAAAGAAGCCGAAAAACAGACCGGATTCAGCAAATACAATAGCAATCACGCCCGCCAAGCCAGCAGTCTTCACCAGAAATGTCGGATCGAGGAGGAAAAGAAATGATTCCATGGGTAGATAAATGTTTAAGTGAACGCAAAAAACGACGGCCCTTATTTCGCAATAGTGCCTGGCGGAATATCGCCGTTTGGCTCAAGAAGAGAAAACTTTCCATCAGCCGTCGACACCGCAAACAACATGCCGTTGCTCTGAAAACCGCGGATTGTGCGCGGCTCGAGATTGGCAACAAACATACATGTCTTCCCCACGAGCACGGCCGGGTCGGGAAAGTATGTGGAAATACCTGAGACGATCTGTCGTGGTGCCGCTTCAGCAAAGTCCACCGAAAGTTTCAAAAGTTTGTCGGTCTCTGGAATCTTTTCTGCGCTCAAAATCTTGCCGGAGCGGATTTCGATCTTTTTGAAATCATCGAAGGTGGCGAAAACGGGTTTTGGCGCTACTGCTGCAGGGGTCGGTACGGGAGTTGTGGCCGCGGTCGATGTGATTGGTTTTGGATCCATAGTAGTGAATATTATACCCGATTAGCCCCGATGCTTTTCTAGGTAGCTTTTCAGGATGAGAGCAGCGGCCGAAGCGTCGAGCATCGCATTTTTCCCTTGGAGATGCTCCGCTTCGGCCGAGGTCATGAATTCCGGCTCCAGATGCACCGGCAAGCCAGTCGCCTTTTCCAACTCGGCCTTGAACACCAGCGCCGCCTTCATGATTGGATTGGCCACCTGCTTGAAATCCTTCGACTCCCCCATCACAATCGTCCCAACAGACTGCTCGGCACACAAGGCCTTCAATTGCTCGACGAGGTGCGCATCGTTGGCCAGCACACTATGCGGCAAAGCAAAATTGCCTGCCTCGTCCGAAAGGGCCACCCCCACTCGCTTTTTGCCGAAATCGATACCTAGGTGACGCATGCGACCATTCTACTCCATCCTGATGATTTTGGTATAATAGGATGCATGGCTGATATATCTAATATACAGAAGAGGTTTGTCGCAAAAGCTTTGGCTGAATTTAAAGGCAGTCTGTTCGAATTCGCACACCGACTCGGTGTCCATCCACGAACACTGGGAGAATACCGCGAAGGCCGCTACCCACTATATGCAGCTAGAGCAAAACAAATCGAAATAGTGAGTGGTGTAGCTGCGCCAAAAGGGCTTCCCTCCTTCGACCAAAAGAAACATCTAGCGAGCATTTCAAGCAAAGGCGGAGAAGGCTTGATCGCCAAGTACTCCCGCGTACCGGTGAGCGAGACCGTTCGAAAACAAGCGTGGGTGGACTGGTGGCAAAGAAAGGGTCGGCACGAAAAGCGTTTCAAACACACCATGAAGACTCCCGAGCATAGCACCCGTCTTGCCGAACTCGCAGGAATCATCCTGGGTGACGGCGGCATAAACCCGTATCAGATCACTATTACCCTTTCAAAAGAGGAACGAGCTTATGCAAAATATGTTCAAACGCTATCCAAAGATCTTTTCGGAATCCCTGTCAGCCTGCACGATCGAGAAAATCACGGCGCTTGCGACGTCCGAATATCGAGCCGAGAATGCGTACTCTTTTTCATGAAAGAATGTGGTTTTTCGGTAGGAAGTAAAATAACATCTGATGCGCGAATTCCGGAATGGATTATGGCGAATCAAGAGTATCGAAAAGCTTGCCTGCGGGGTGCCCTGGACACCGACGGATGCATCTTTTTGGAGACTCATTCTTCGTACAAAAACAGGAAGTATTCTTACGCGAGATTAAACATCACCATTTATATACCCGGGCTCATCGAGCAGCTTTACGAAATACTTTCCTCTCTCGATTTACATCCAAAGATCCGGAGGGGCGGCAAGGCCGTACAGCTTGAAAATCTCAATGAAATATGCAAGTATATGGAGGTTGTCGGGAGTTCAAATCCACAACGACATAGGCAGCACAAGCGTATCAGGGAGGGGTGTCAGAGTGGTCTAACGTACCGCACTTGAAATGCGGCATGCCGAAAGGCATCGTGAGTTCGAATCTCACCCCCTCCGCACAGTGCCTTCACAGGCTTCGAGAAACCCCGCCAAACGGCGGGGTTTCTATTTTCTGCTTCAATCGAAATGTATTTCCATGCTTCAGCATTCCCAAGTAGGACATTCTTGACTCGGGTCCAGCGGCTTTCAACTTCTTGAACATCCGCTTCTTCGTGGCCGTTCGCAGCACTCGATGATCGGGGAAATGCACCCAGCCGAGAAAATCGACACCCGAGGCAAACGTGCTGATACTGATTTTGTCAGGATGGAGAGTGAGTGCCAATTTTTCTCGCAAGAAATGTTCGGTTTCTTCCAGCACCCAATGAAGCCGCTCCTTGTCGGTGTCCATGACCACAAAGTCATCCGCGTATCGGATGTAGTATTTCCCTTTCAATCCCTGTTTCATGAACTTGTCGAATGCGTTCATGTACACATTCACCAATAGCTGCGACGTGAGATTTCCGAGTGGCAACCCCTTCCCCGGAGCAGTGCTTTGAAAACTCTCGACCACCCTTCCGATGAGCCAGATAACATTTTTATCAGGAAGATACTGCCGCAAAGTGTCGAGAAGTATTTTTTGATCGATAGAGGCGAAGAATTTCCGCACATCACATTTCAACATCCAAAGAGTTTTCGTGTTATTTTTGCTTGCCTGCCAGGCAAAACGCCTGAATCTTTCTAGCGCTCGATGGGTACCCCGCAACTTGCGGCACGAATACGAATCATGGATGAATGTCGGATCGAAAAATGGGTAAAGCTGACGATAGACAGCATGATGCAACAGTCGATCTCTCACGCTCGCCTTGTGAATATTTCTCGGCTTCGGATCGGAAATGTTAAACGCATGGTATCCACCGTGGACATAGGTCTTGTTTTTGAGTTCGAGATGAAGTGCGAAAATATTATCTGAGAGCCTGTATTGAAAATCCTGCACGTCTTTCTTGCGACGCTTCCCTTTTAGAAACTCCTTCCACGCTTCGAGCAAATTTTCGATAGAAATGATATGGTTGTACACGTTTATCTATTTTAATTCAAAAACCAAAATGCAACCTGTTAAGACCCCCCCCCTCATCTCCAAGATTGATCCCGGTCGTACTGAAGCTCAAGGATGTTTATAGTATCTGGCAAGAATATCTCACCCATTTCCCGAAAGCCAACCGCTTCACCATCGGCTCGAAGATAGACATACTATTTCTCGAAGCGATCGAGTACACCTTCATGGCAAGCTACACCCACACGACGGAAAAACAGGCCCTGTTGAACAGGGGTATCTCCAAGGTTGACCTCATCAAGCTGCTAATGCAATTGGCCTGGGAAATAAAGGCTCTGGACAACAAAAAATACGCTGTGCTCGCTGAGAAGTTCGCCGAGATCGGCAAGATGCTCGGCGGCTGGAAACGGCAGCTGTTACAAAAAACTCCCGAGATAGTTTCTCAGGAGAAATCGTGAAAGTAGCGAACCGCTAGGAAACGGTAGTTGGCATTCCAGTCGTTGTCGAACCATTTGAGGTTGAGGTTGCGCTTGGAACCGTCCTTGTTGAGATACGGCACGTTGCGGTTGCCATTGACCTTCGCGACGGAGCCTTGTGCGAGAGACCATCTGTGGCACTGTCCCCCGATAGCTTCGCAGGGACTGTATCGAATTCGTGACATTATTCTATCACCCAGTTTCTCGCACCAACTGTCTCTAATTTTTTAAGGACACACCGCAAGGCACTCTTCGGACAGCCGTGACCACCCGAACTCTCGCCCCGCGGGTTGCGGACAAATTACCCAAAGCCGTAACCTTAGATTTTTCACTTGTCGCTGGATAGTATATACGAAAGTCGAAAAAGAAAAAACCGTGCGTAGCTCTGAAGCACACGCACGGGATGAAACTGACTGTCCGGGGCCGAAGGGTCCAAGATTCCAAGGGGCCAAGGGCCTGAAGCGCAAGCGCTTGCCGAGGGATCAAGAAACCGAGGTCCGAGACTTTTTGCGAACCGCTAGGAAACGGTCGTTGGCACCCCAGCCGCCGTCGAACCATCCGAGGTCGAGGCTGCGCACGGAACCGTCCCCGCCGAGATACGGCACGCGGCGGCCGCCACGGACCTCCGCGACGGAGCCGAGCGCGATTATCGGGAACTTCCGCTGCTCCTCGGGGTTCTTGGCCCCGTAAGCGAGGATGTTTTCGATCTTGGCTGGCTCCCAGGGATTGGCCGGGTCGGCGGCGCAGATCTGCGCGATCGCAGCCGCCGAGGAGACGTCCTTGTCGAAGTGGAAGAGGGCGTCTTCGAATTCAACCTTGCCTTCGCCAACGATCGGGAAGCACTTGGGCGTGATGCCGTCGTTCGTCCAGTCGTAGTTGCCAGCCGCGACCATGACCTCGAGCGCCTGGCTGTAGTCCACGATGTGGGAGCCGGGTTCTGAGGGCAGCGGACCGAGGCCGAGCGCTGCACGGACCGCGAGGCGCTTGGTGAGGTCCGCGCGAGGGTCGAGGAGATCGGCCAGAATGCCGCATTCCAGGCGGAGCTGGAAGGTGACGGGCACGATACCCTTCTGCTGCAGAAGGAGTTCGAATTTCTCGCGCTGTTCGGTGGTGTAAGCTGCTGTTGCGGGGACTGTGGTGTCGTTGCTATTCACGTGGATATCTCCAGTATGAATGCCGCTCTTTCGAGGGCACGCTTGTTTTTGTTGGCTGCACGTTAGAGGGCTACCTTATCGCCATAGCGTTCGCAAAAAGCCTGTAAATGAGCGCTTCTTAGCTGGATGTATTATACACCACTTGATACCATTTTGTCAAGCGCGTCATGCACTGCTATAATCCCCTCATGAAACAAGAACAAAACTACACGATCTGGCTCTGGGTGTTTGTCGGCGTCGTTCTCGTCGGCGTCGTAGCGGCCATGGTGAAGCTCGCGTCGGTCACCAATTCCGGCACGCCAAACCCTGTGCAGACAGTGAACATCCTCCCCTCTGTCAGCTCGTCCGATTGGATTCGCGGCAATCCAAACGCCTCCACCACCCTCATTGAATACGGCGACTTCCAGTGCCCGGCCTGCGCCACCTTTCACACGGTCGTACTTTCGATCGAAAAAGAGCTGGGCGACAATCTCCGCGTAATCTTCCGACACTTCCCGCTCCAACAGCATGCCAATGCTCGCATCGCTGCACAGGCGGCCGAAGCTGCTGGCAAGCAGGACAAGTTTTGGGAGATGCACGACATGATCTACGAACATCAGCGTGATTGGTCTGAAAAGTCGAAGACCGACGCGATCGCCATCTTTGCCGGCTACGCACAGAAGCTCAAGCTCAACATTGACACCTTCGGCAAGGATATCAACGACAACGCGATCATCGACAAGATCGAGGACAGCTTCGACCAGGGCGTCGGCTTCGGTGTGGATTCCACCCCGAGCTTCTTCCTCAACAACACCAAGCTTTCGCCCCGCAGCTACGGCGAATTCCGCGATGCGATCTTTGCCGCGGCTGGCATGAGCACGAGCACCGCTGCGACAAAATAATCCGCCAACCGACCAATAGTACCTTTCATCCCATGCTTTCCCCTTCTCTCAAAAAATATGTCTGGGCGCTCATCATCGTGGCCATCCTCGGCTTTCTCGATGCGAGCTATCTCACCGTCGCCCACTATCTAAAAACGCCAATCCCGTGCGGCCTGGTAGAGGGTTGTGATGTCGTGACCACCAGCACCTATTCCGAGATCGCCGGCGTACCCGTGGCCCTTCTTGGCGCACTCTACTACCTCGCCATCCTCATCCTCTCGATCGTCTCCATCGAAAAAGCGGACCGACGGCTGCTTCGATACACGAGCTACCTCACCTGGTCCGGCTTCCTCGCTTCCCTCTACTTCGTCGGCATCCAACTTTTCGTGCTCAAAGCAATCTGCCTGTGGTGCATGGGTTCAGCCATCACTTCGACCGCTTTGTTTGTGCTCGGACTTTTTGTGATAAAATTGCTCAATGCAGACAGCCAGCCACACAGCCAACTCCCTGCCTAGCTACGCCCCGCAAACGCTCCGCTGGCAAGCCTATGAGTATTCATACCAGCCCAAAACGACTGATTGGTATTGGGCGTTGTGGATTATTATCGTAGCGATCGCGGCCACCTCGGTGTTGCTCGACAACACCATGCTCGCCATCCTCATGGTGATCGCCGGCGCGTCTCTCACGATTCTCTCGAAACGACCGCCGCGTATTGTGGAATTTGAGATCAATGAAAAAGGCGTGGTGAGCCACGGCAGCCTGTATCTGCACAATTCCCTCGAATCTTTTTGGGTGCAACAGATCGGCGAAGGCGAACCTCGACTGCTGATCAAATCTCTCAAGACCCTGATGCCGCTCATCGTGATTCCTCTCGGCGATGTCACCATCGACGAAGCGCGCCAGGCCATGCTCCAGCACGTGCAAGAAGAACAGCTCTCCGAGTCTTTGACGCAGATGATCTTGGAGTATTTGGGGTTCTAGAGAAAATGCCCTGCCTCTTGTCCTCTCGCTAGGAATCGAACCTAGATTTTAAGTTCCGCAAACTTATGTCCTATCCATTGAACGACGAAAGGATGTTTTTGCCACGCCACCGGCTGTGCACGCGGCTACCGACTCCGACCGGATTACTCTAGCATACTTTGCGGAAAAATCGATAGGTTGAACATCACCAGCAATCTCCACCGAATCTTCTCGTTTGGGAAAATGATATCTAACCTCTCATTCGTTTTAACTTTCTATACACGTCACCGTCATTTCTCTTCCCTATTAACGTCACATGCAAACATTCTTTAGACCAGCGATAAATGATTCTGTACTCGCCAATATCTGCACGATAATATTCTTCATATCCGCGCAAAAGGCTCGTATCCGATGCCTGCGGATTTTCGGCAAGAGTATACACTTTCTCAGCCACTTGGCGACGCTGCTTGGGCGGCAGTTTTTTTAGAAACTTTTCAGAAACTTTTGAGAGATCAATCTCGAGCATGGAGAGCCTCTTTTAAAAGCTTGGCGCTCTTAGCCGTTCCAATATACCCCTTCTTGTGTGCACGCACAGAAAGCTCGCCCCAATAGATGTCTCTTCGAGTCTCAAATTCGCGGTATTCCTCGGTTGACATGACCACAGCCACCTGTCGACCGTTTTTAAGAACGGCCACAGGAGACTGCCGTGCTTCCTCTAAAAGCCGTCCGAAGTTGTTCTTCGCATCCTTTGCGGTGAAAAATGATGTGATCATAATGAGCTATTATAGCCAAAGTGGCTCTTTTGTCAAACGTATGAATCTCAGCTTTTACACTCCATCAATTGCCCATCCTTCGGTACACGTTTTTACTGACCAGACTAAAAGCCCCTTTCGGGGCTTTTAGTCTGGTCTCCGCTAGGAACGCTTACTTCGCCGCCTTCGCTCGGACAATCATTGCTGACAATCGAGACTTCTTGCGAGCACCGGCATTGGCCTTGAGGAAGTTGGTCTTCACGGCCTTGTCGATCGCCTGGTATGCAGAAGAGAGAGCGGTCTGCGCCTCTTTTACCTTCTTGTCGGCCACGAGCTTCTTGACCTGCTTGATAGCGGCCTTCATTGCCTCGTCGCGGCGGGTGTTGAACACCGCCTTTTTCTCCGATGCGCGGAGCGCTTTCTTTGCTGATGATGTGATTGCCATGCGAGAGATACTACACGACAGGAGGGAGAGTGTCAACTTTTAGCGGCCAAAGACGGGCGTTTTCTTTGACAAGCCTTGTCGGAATCATATATCATTCAGGAGCAGCGTACTTTCTATCTCCGGTATTGTTTCACTTGATGATTCAATAATTTTTTACCCTCCGGAGAGGTGGTGGACGCGCTGATACTGGTGAGGAAAAACCGCTCTTAACGAGCGGTTTTTCCTTTGCACTTTTCTGGCCGTTTCCAGCCTACTTCCCCAAATGCTTCCAATACCCGGTCATTTCGGAGACGAAGTCGGCGACATCTGAAGGGTCGAGCTTCTTGGCTTTCTGATACCCGGCCGCCACCTTTTTCACAATCCCTGCGTATGCCTCCTCGCTCACCTCAGTGAGTCCTTCGAGCTGCTCGAGGACTTCCCCCTTTGCCTTTAAAGACCAACTCTTGATCTGCTTGCGGGTCTTGGCACCTTTCTCGGTACCGTAGAGGAAATATGCCCCAGCAGCGGCGGCAATGAGTGTCGCTGCACCGACGGCCATACCGGTCTTTGAAACACCGCTCTTCTTGCTCTGCTTATTCTGCTTGCCGGCGTGTGATGTTTTTTTCACTTGATTGTGGTTATGGATATATGAATAATCGAGAGACTGTGCCAAAAGTACTGCCGGATTGTTGCGAGAATTATTACAAGAAGTGTGCTGCATTATTCCACCTTGCTGTGTCCAGACTTTCGAGTGCCGCCCCGTAGCTTTTGCCGGCGAGTGAACAATTCGAGAAAGAGGTCTAGCACGGTTTTGATCTTCGTCCCCTCCTCTTTCGCCTTTTCGCGGAGCGTTCCCACATCTTCGATGATCCTGTCGCCTTCTGCACGCATGGTCTGCGAGATGTGTTTGAGGTCGGCGAGAATCCGGACGAAATATACCGTGAAGATGATGAAGCCGATCGTGAAAAATACGACAGCAATGGTGGTAATGAAGAAAAAGATGTCTGCGTGGATGAGGGTGGACATGGGGTAAGTATAGCGCAGTCCGATAACAGTGGGTAGTCTCACAAGCCTTTGAAAAATAGACTAGAAACCCTATAATTATGGTAGAGGAAATAAGGTCGAACCTCTTTTTAATGAAAATTCGTGAACTCTTACATGAAAAAGCTCCTAGAGAAAGCTCTCAGATCACCGAAAGTGAGCTTGGCCCTGGCATCAGGACCAAACTCGAAAATGATGACCCCTTGGGATAATTAGTCAAAATGGGTTGCTGACATTTTCCGCAACCCATTTTGGCATAACTATTTTGGAACATGAATCGAACGAGAAAACGTAGCGAGATAGAGTTATGCTGTAGAGTTTCAGCTATTTTGAAGGATCGGGCGGGATTTCTTAGAAAAAGCGGCTCGCATATTTTTGATAGCGTCTCTGTGCCCAGAAAAAAGACCCCCCACCAAGTAGATCATGTTTACCGTACAACGTTTTCCGTTTCAATAATATTAGGTGTAATTAATAAAATACTAGACAACATCAGACCAACAGAGCCTTACACGAAGGTACTGCGGAGAGTCCGGAATGAGGCTGCGGAGATACTTCTTTCTGAAAAAAGCCCTAGATGGACTTGGAACTACTGGCGAAAAGATTCTCTCGAACACACTCAGCTCCCCTACCCAGATGACCTGGACGACACGAGCTGTGCACTGTTTGGATTAGTAGGCTATTTTAGAGCAGAAGGAATGACGAAAAAAGAGGGAGAGGGATTGGCTCATTTCGTAAATACACTCAATGAACAAAAGATTGGCCAAAATGGACCTTATAGAACATGGGTCATGGAAGAATCGAGGAGATCCTCTGCATGGAGAGATGTCGATATCGCCGTACAGTCGAACATTGCGAATTTACTTAACCAACATGATCTGAAGATAAAATCCTTAGAGAAGATTTTTGAAGAAAAAATCCAAAATAACAATTTCAGTTCAAAATACTACCCTAGCGAGGCGACGACAGTGTACTTCATGTCGCGGCACTATAGTGGAGAATTTTTAATCAAGTTTGGGAATCAAATACTGGAGAGGTTAAAAAATGTTCAACATGGTCTAGACTGCAGTCTTCTTGTCTGCGCCCTATTAAACTGCGTAAACAATCTCACCAAAAAAGGAGCGGTTGGAGTACCGTTAGATGACTGGGAAAGTTGGCTTAGACTATACTTTCAAAAAATAACAAGGTCTTTGCCCCTCAAGAACCCTGAACCGCAAGCGTTTTGTAATGACCCAAAACGCAACGGTATTCCCTACTGTAATCAATCTAGTGCCGTGACATGCATAATTGAAATGGAGGCCTTGAGTAGCTTTTTGAATTTACGAAATCGTAAATATCAAGGGTCTATCGAGAGCTTCCACTTGCGCCTGGTCAAGAAGGAGATCGCGCGTTTTATAGAAAAACAGATACCGCAGGTACGCGAACAAATTAGTAATATTTGCGGAAGAATACTAAACGGGAAAAATCAAAGAGAGATCTGGCTTTTACCGTTTTGGTGGAGCAATAATGTAACTAACAAAAAAGCTGTTGATCTGTCCTATGCGAACATTCTTGGTTGGGCTGCTTACCGAATCTATGATGATTGCCTAGATAAGGCCGATATGAAATCGGTTAGGCGATTACCTATTGCTAACCTTTGCATTTACGAAGCTTTCGCAACTTTTCTAAACAATTCAAAAGGCATTGATGAGTCTATAAAAACCACCTTACAGCTCATGGAATCAGCCATTGCAAGAGAGATGATTAGCAAAAAAGCTGATAATTTACAAGAAAAGTCAATTGCTCACTCCATTGGTCCAATGATAATCTCTGGGGCAGGCGAAAATCGACCTAAAGTTAACAAGACAGTTTTGAAATTTTTTAAGTACTATCTGACCGCGCGCCAACTTGGAGATGATATCCGGGATAAACAAGACGACAATGACCGAAACTTCCGAAATCTTGCATCAGGAAGAAGCAACGCCGAAGTGACGCGCAGGATGCGTACTCTCACTGAAAAAGCAGCGATGGTGCTTCGCCGTATGGAAAAAGATTCTAAGATTTTTAAAAATGAGGTGCGCGAGATGTTGTGTAGACCAGAAAAAGAACTTGATCTCATGCTGAGAAGCTACAGCATCGAAAGATCTTTTGTGAGATTCACGAAAAAATTACAAGGGGGATTAATGAAAGAATCGAGACCCTCCAACAAAGGGATTTAGTCTCTCTATTTTCAAAACTACAGGCGGGGATGATGTCCCGAAGTTTGAACCGAAAGCGTGGCTCAGATTCAAGGATCTTGATAAGAGCATGTGCGAATTACGAGCTATGTTCAAGCAACACCCACAATGGTTTGAGGTGCCAAAACCTAAGTCAGATAAGAGACAAAACGCAGTGAGTTACTTAATCCAATAAAAATTTAAAACTGGGGTTAATCTCAGCTCCTAAAACGATCTGATTTATAACCTGATCTATTTCTGCTTGTATTTTCTTAGACATTTCATCTATTTGAATTACTCCTGCCTTTTGATTCCACTTATCATCAAGTTCTAAAAATGATGTGATCTCATCAACGGCTACACTTTCATAGTCAACATTATTGCAATATAACTTTGCAATTTCCTTTCGTTTTGTTGGTGGGAAAATAGGAATCTGTACATCTTTCCAATATCGCATAGCAAGACTACCTCCTTGTCCACCCACAGAAATATATTCAAAAAATCCCCACTGCTTGAGGAATCGAAGAAAACAAGCAACATATGAACTTTCCTCTACGTTGTGATCTTTTTTGTTAAGGACTATTCCGTGAATATTTGTTATAGCCTTATCACTTGGATTTACAAATAATACACATTTACCGACTGTGCCTTCGCCTGAAAAAACGATATCTCCTGGCTCAAGAACGGAAAGCTGATTAGAATTACCTAAGTAACTATAATAAGAAATTGTACCGAAATCAGAAAAATTTGTCGGTCTGATAACTTTATAGAATCCTGTTTTAGCGGTATCTGATTCTAGTATCTTTCCTATAGCACTTTCTTGTAAATTCTGTCCTCGTTTAATTTCGTATCCCCACCCCTCCTTACCCTCAATTGGTTTTGCAGAATAAATATAATTCTTTAGTAAAAACTGTTTGTGCTTATAAGATTCGCAATAGTAACCAGCATCAAATCTGATTGATTTTTCTAGTTCCTTAATATCAGGTTGTGTATAAACAAATTTTTCTTTTTCTTGATTGCCTAAAAGCTCCTTCTCAATTATTTCTAAGATCGAAGCGTGTTTCCTCTTAAGCTCCTCTTGCTTATTAATCAAAGCTCGTTGCAAGACAGTTAAATAATCTAGTTGGTTTTTTGTTGGTAATGGAATATATACAGAATCGATCGTTTCTCCATCTAAACGTGGGTACATGCCTCTATTTTGAAAAGACAAGATTTGCTCTACAAAAAAATCGCTTCTTAAAACAGCTAACAAGTATTCTGGAGTTAAACCTTTTTTAAGCTGATGAAAAACCAAAAAAGCAGACGTTGAGACTATATTACTTGCTGAGGAATTTACGTATCCGATACCTTTCCTGTAAGTCCTAACTGTGGAGACCAAAATATCACCTTTTGAGATTTTTAGTGGCCTTTTGTTTGGAACAAAAATACCAAAAACTTCCTTGTAATCAATACTCCCTGTATTTGTATCGACATCTCCAATTTCAACATATCTGTACTTTAAATCACTACTTACAACTTCTCTTTCATTCTTTACGTCTACTAACTTTGCAAGAATTTCGAATCGAGACTTATCTTTAGGGTAAAAAGCTGAATATTTAGACGGAGCATAATAATAATGATTCCCCATCAACTCACTAGCAGTTATTGATTGTGGAACTTTTACGTATTTCATCATCGGTCTTTTACGAAGAGATCTTGAAGCGTCTTCTCTTGACTAAGACACCATTTTTTAAATTCAGTGACTGTATCAGTAAATTCTTCATCTAGTAGAGGACGCCCTTCTTTGTCTTGCTCAATATCGAATGTTTCCTCGTTGATTTTGTAGATTTGATGAAAAAACTTTACTCGTTTTAGAGTCCTAATTTCATATCCGACTTTTTTAATATCTTTTACAAAAATATTGTAATTTCCTTTTTGAAGTTCTTTAAGTTCTTCCTCGGGAGGTTTATATGCAACGACAATGGTTACATTTACACCAGTATCAGCAAAAACATTCGCGGGAAGATCAAATAAAGCAACTATTCTCATTTTCTCAAATAACCACTTCCTAGCATCTTCCCATCGATCAATAGAAGCAAGAGAATTTGAAAGTACAATGCCCATGCGTCCGTTATCCTTAAGAATACGGTAGGCATTTTCAAGAAATACTAAACCAAGATCAATCCAGTTACTACTACGAGCCTTATTCCACAACTCGTACATCTCAATAATTTCCTTATCTTTTTGTGTTGAAGGCTCATACTTCCTATCTTCACCAAAAGGAGGGTTAGTCAAAACGACATCAAATTTTTTTAATTTTGTTTCATCGTCCCAATGATCCCACTTTCCGTCCTTGTGTATTTTTGGATTAAGTTCTACTAACTCATCCCTATCATCAAATTTCCAGGTAATAGACCCCTTGTCAGCTTTATATCTCAAAATGGCATTCCCATCCCCATTAAGTAGCATATTCAACTGAGCCAGCATGATCATTTTATCGTCATTATCTAGACCATATATATTTTTATCATCTAATTTGCTATTCGAATTTACATAAGAAACGGAAAGAAAATCAGCGATACCCGAAGTAGGATCTATGATTTTTTCCGTGCTTCTAGGATTTACTATACGAACCAAAAAATCAATTAAAGGGATAGGAGTGATGAATTGCCCCTTGTCTGTTTTAGAGAACTCGTTAGCAAATTTATAGAAAACAATCTGATAAAGATCAGTCTTGTGTGATTTAACAAAACTATAATCTTGAAATTGCTCAACAATTTCACTGATGATGCGTATATGATCGGGCTTTTTCCACGCAATAGTCTCTGTATCATCTCTGTTTAATATAAAATGGTATTCTTGCGACGCTTCATTATAGAGATCCCGCATCCTTTTTATAAAGGATTGTATTTCTTTATCACTTAAAGAGGAAAAATTTCTCTCTTTCTCTGTTATATAAAATAACAAATCCAATTTTTCTTTTTCCTCATCTTTTTTGTAGAAATCAAGGAATGAATTTACTTTTGCGCTTCTCTTTTCATCAAAGATCTTGAGGGCCATGATTTGAATAAGTATTTCGTACCCCCGGCGATCCTTCATACTTACCTTGTCCATCACCCTAAGGATGCTGGATACACCATCTTTTAGTTGAGCATTATAAATACCTGTAATTACATCCAGATCATCGATAGTTCTCTTTGACCGATCAACTTTTATATTTAAAATCCTTTTCTTAAGTTGTTCGAAAGATGGTAATTTATTATATGCATCTGGTAGATGGAGAGATAAATCTTTTGTTGTACTTTGCTCCCCGCGAAGGTTATAGCCCTCATCTAATCTGAGAAACTTTCCATCTCTTTTTTGAAATAGATACATCCTTTCAGTGTCATACAGAATTCCCAAACAGAAATTATTTTCTGTTTCTTTCATGGCAGATTTTAGTTGTTGATTGTATACAGTTTCTACATCTCTCGAGTTTTCATTTTTGAATTCAATTGTTCCAATTATATGCGCCCTGAGCCAGTCTAAGGCTTCCTGATTTTTATCTATGCGCCATTTTCCGTACCAATCTAACCAATCAGGCTCGTCAAAAATGACACCGTCAATTTTAATTGGTGCCGAACTTTTATTTCCTTTGGGAAGGTATATTTCTGCGCCTACAAAATCTTTTGCACATAAACCACTATTGATAAGAGCATGGAAAAATTGCCATTTGTAGTATTCTTCGTTTCCTAATCCCTTTTTCCCCTT
This sequence comes from Patescibacteria group bacterium, assembly GCA_038065315.1. Taxonomy (NCBI): domain Bacteria; species Patescibacteria group bacterium. The sequence goes on along the minus strand of JBBTRF010000001.1, from coordinate 593,333 downwards.
AAGAGAAATATTTTCAATATATTTACCATCAACAGTAATTGGTGATTTCTCGAGAAAAAGTTTGATTTGATACTTCTCATCAAACTCATTTTTTGATTCTAAAAAAGATGTCATACCATAATATTAACAATTTGTGAAAATTTTCACAAGGGTGAGTTTTCAACAGGGTGTTTTTAGGCAAAACAACCTGATTTTACCCAGGTTCAAACTTGGACATCTGGCGGAGATGAAGGGGTTCGAACCCTTGGGATAACTCGTTCGGGGTACTTTGATAATTGTAAGCTACTTACTAATACGCGGTAATACTCGACAAAAAACAAACACCCGACCTTTCAGCCGGGTGTGAGAGTCTAGCGAGAGCGTCCTAGGACGCTACGCCGCGAGTGCTGCCTGAGGCTCCAGCGAGGCCGCCACATTGCGCGGCTCGATGTGCTGCAGTAGTCGGCCATGCACCGCCCAGAGCACGATCTGCGCTTCTTCGTCGGTGCCGAGCAGCTGCACTCGCCGATCCAGCTCGAGTTCGGCCAGGCCTTTGTTGTGCTTGAGATCTGCCTTGAGAGCCCTGACCACACCAGCGAAGTCTGTCTGAACTAAGTCCAGCCAGACCTGAATCGAACCTGCTTTGCGGGACTCGTTTCCGAGCATCCCGTTTACAGAATCCTCGACCTGCCAGGCCAAGAATTCCTCGTCCCGTTCCCCGACACCAACAGGAGCATGATTTGTCATAGAGTTGACCTTTCCTAGACCCTATTGAAGCAAAATTCGGGGCGGGTGTCAAAAGCGCGGAGCCAAACAAAAACCCCGATATTCGATCGGGGCCTTTGAGCATTCCGCAAAAAATACGCCTACTCCACAAACGTCAATGCCTTGCCGGTGTTGCCACCGCGGCCGGTACGACCGATGCGGTGCACGTAGTCGTCGTAGGTGGCGGGGATGTCGAAGTTGATCACGTGAGTGACGCCGACAATGTCCAAGCCTCGAGCAGCCACGTCGGTGGCAGTGAGCACCTGGACGGCACCCGCCTTGAAGCCCGCCAACGCGCGCTGTCGCTGAGACTGGCTCTTGTTGCCGTGGATAGAATCGCTCTTGAAGCCACGCTCCACAAGCACGTGCGAGAGCTTCTCCACACCATGCTTGGTCTTGCCGAAGATGAGCACCTTTTTGAACTCCGCTTTGTTGAGGAGGTCGTGAAGTACGTCGATCTTGGTCATGCCATGTTGGATGCGGATAATATCCTGGTCGATATTTTTTGCGGTCTCCTGTGTCTTCACAGAAACCATCACCGGTTCATGCAAAAATTCTTTGATCAAGCCTTCGATCTCCTTCGACAAGGTCGCGGAGAAGAAAAGGGTGTGTCGAGGCTTTGGCATACGAGCCATCATCCAACGCATGTCAGCGATGAAACCCATGTCCAACATACGGTCGGCCTCGTCGAGCACCACGGTGTGGAATTCTGCGAGGTTGATGTATTTCTGTTCGATGAGGTCCTTCAATCGGCCCGGAGTACCGATGACAAAGTCGTTGTGGTATCGGAGCGAAGAGATCTGTCGGCCCATTGGGGAACCTCCAACACAGCATACGGAATACAGCTTGAGGCCCTTGAGGAAGCCGTGGATCTCGCCTTCGATCTGTTGCGCGAGCTCGCGGGTGGGCACCATGATGAGGGTCTTTGGGTGTGCCTTGGACTTTGGCTCGCCTGCAAGGAGCGCTTTGTTGATGAGTGGAATGAGGAAGGCTGCGGTCTTGCCGGTACCGGTGTTCGCAATACCCACGACGTCACTTCCCTTCAAAATATATGGAATGACGCGATCCTGAATTGGGGTTGGGAGCTTGTATCCCTTTGAGACAATGTTCGCCTTGAGTCGCGCGTCGACAGCAAAGTCCACGAACTGATGTTCTGGTACGAATACTGCTTTCTCTTCAGTGACTACGGCTTTGTTGATGAAACGAGAAATATCGATGTGTTGGCTACGTCCACCACCGCGATGGCTAAAGCCGCCACCTGATCGGGTGCCACGATGCCCGCCGCGACCGCTGTGTGAGCTGCTAAAGCGGGAGCCAGAAGATGAGCCGCCGCCATATGAGCGACCACCGGAAGATGAGCCACCACGAGAAAAACCGCCGGACGAACGTCCTGCGCCGCCTCGTGAGAAGCCGCCAGATCGTGCACTAGAGCCGCCTGCGCGAGACGCTGGCTGCGCGACATGGCTGCTGGTACGAAAACCGCCTGCTTTTGGGGCATGTGAAGAATGTTCCATAAATATAGATGATTACTGCGTTATTGTTACAACCGATAGCAGGGCTGGGTGCGCGTTTGGGCGCTGATGCCGCTAAATACCCTTGCTGGCAACCGTCTCCGAGCGCTGTAACAATATATGTTGAGATATAAGGACAAAACCGAGAGATGAAATTGTACCTGTATAATAGCAAATTATCGAGGAAAAGTCAATGAAAAAGGAAAACCGGCCCTCTGTTGAGCCGGTTTCTTGAAACTGCAGATCCCCCGTTCGGGATTCTCATTGGGCACTTGAAACGCCACGGAAAGAAAATGGGATGAGCCCCTGGAGAGCCTCGATTCCCTTCTCGATGAGCTCGTAAATCTTCGACCCGCTCACACCGAAGCGTCTGGCGATCTCCGTGACCGGCCAATCCTCGAGGAAGCGGAGTTCGAAGATCTGCCGGATCCGATCTTCCAGCGTGTCGAGCGCGGCGCGAAGAATCTCGAACACATCAACCAGCTCTGCGCGAAGCGAAGGCGAAAGCGTGGCGGTGTCAGGAAACACGTCAATCAGTGTGGTTTCCTCATCATACCCAGTCGGGTCGATGGGCGCATTGAATGGAATTATTCTCGCCTGGAACAAGCGGCGCGAATGGTTCAGACGACGGATTTCATCCTGGAGATGGTGCTGGATCGTAGCCGAGACATGGTTTGGCAGACTTGCCCCACCCGAACGGTATTCGACGATAGCCTTGAAAGCAGCCATGCGGGCCAGTGAGTGAAAGTCGCCCTCATCAAAGGTTTGCTCTACCGCACTGCCTGCCTGCGAATACGCTCCATCTGCCACACTGACGATGAAAGACTCCATCCTCGCCAACGTCTGATGATGTTCGGGGGTGGCGCGATCGAACACAGAGCGGAGCGACGAGAAACCCGAGATGTTTGTTGTGGAGATCATACCGACTTTACCTTTCCGTTAGTCGCTTGCGCGACGGTTGATGGTTGATGTCAAAAACTCCTTCATTTTTAGCACAGGGTGGTGCAAAAGTCACCTCTCTCAAGCTGCCCCTACACCCTCGTAATATCCCGCGGCGAAAAAAGGTTGATCGTCCACTCGAAGACAATCTTGCAGCGCTTGCGCCAGGACAAAAATTTCGAGAGATACGCGGTGCGCCACAGCCACCACATGAGCGGGCCGGAGAGGTGGAAGCCGTAGATGTCGCCAACAGCTTGCCACTGCCCCAGCGAAAGGAGCATGCCTTTCAGTGTGAGTTTGTATGGGAAAAGTGAGGCGGGGCGGCCGGAGATGCGAGATTCGATGAGGGATTTTATATTGGCCGCGACCACCTCGGCCTCCTGCTCGGCTACCTGAGCGAGCATTGGGAGCGGCCGGCCGTCTAGCGAAGCGAGATGCGTGGCAGAGTCACCAAGCGCAAAGACCTGTTCGTACCCGGGCAATTGCAATTGCTCGCTCACGACCAATCGACCTGAAGGATGTACCACGACCGGAGCAACACCGGACCTCTCCACCAGCGACACTGGCGTACCCTTCACCCCTGCCACCCACACCACGGTGCCAGCAGAGAGCATGCTCGGCTCAGTCGTGCCGCATTTTGCGAGCACGCCTTGCTCAGTCACTTCACAGACAGCCATATTCAAAAGTACCGTCACTTTTTTGGCGGTCAAAATATCGAGCGCCTTTTTCCGCAACGTTGGCACAAACTGCGTGATAATGTCCGGACCGGAGCTGATGAGCGACACTGAAATGTCGGCAAGTGAGAGATTTTTGGAATAATAGTCGCCAACCAATTCTTCGAGGAATTCGATCATTTCGGAGACGAGCTCGACTCCAGTCGGACCGGCACCCACCACCGCAAAAGAGAGGAGTGACTTTCGCTTCACCACATCTGTCGTCGCCGACGCCTCCTCCACCGCCTGAATAATGCGATTTCTGATCGCCACTGCATCCGCCAGCGTCTTCAGGGCATACGCATGCTCAGCCACGCCTTTGATGCCATATGCATTCGTCTCAGCACCCGAAGCGATCACGAGATAGTCGTACGAGACACGCTCCGGCGTGCCGCGACAGGCACCGATCACGGCCTGCTCAGCGAGGTCCACCTTCCCCACCTCCATTTCCAAACAGCGGATATTCGAATGGCGGAACACTTCGTGCAACGGCTCCACTACGCTCGTCGGGCTCAAGCCTCCCGTAGCCACCTCATGCAACAGCGGCGTGAACAAAAAATGATTCGCTCGCCCGATGATCGTGATCTCGGCCAATCCGCGTTCCACGAGCGACTGCAAATGTCGCGCGGTGTATACCCCACCGAAGCCGTTGCCCACTATCACGATGCGAATGCGTTGTTCCATAGACAAATGAGTGATTATTGAACCGCCCCTGCGGCCGCGCGGCGCATCAGAAAGGCCTCGAGCGTCCAACGATCCACCTCAGCCAAAGCAATGGAGAGAGTCGCGACCGCCAGGCCAAAGTCACGCACGCCGATAGCACTGTAGCCGACGACGAACACTAGGTGAAATAGATGGAGCGAAAGTAGCGCGGCAGCGAGGCGAGTATAGAAGCCGACGAGTAGCGCGAGACCAAACACCGCTTCGAAGACGCCGTTGAACAACACAAGAGTCTCGGCAGACAAGCCGGAAAGCGAGACGGCGAGATCTGGTACGAAGCCGGTCCACGCATCGGTATTGGTCAATTGCTGAAAGGCGAACCACAGAAAGACCAGCGAAATACCGACGCGCAACACGGTCGGCGCGTATTGCGGAAGTAAATTGATTGAGAATTTCATGTTACGTGTCGATTATTTCGCCAACACGCCGATCTCCAAGCCGGCCAATTGGTTTTCTTGCTTCGCCTGGCCGCCATGTTGATCTGTGAAGAGCTTCGTACCGTCGATACCGCAGACCTTTAAAATATCTTCGCCGCCAGGATGCTTGCCGACAAAGGGCGTGAGGTCGTACACGTTGCCGTTCACGGTCGTCCAGCAATCCTTTGGAGACCCGTGCTTCGCGACATCAGCAAATGTGTATACCGGCAACCCCTCGCCCACGGCGATGGAGGCCGGAGTCGATGACGAGGTACCAGCAGCAGAGGTGGTGGCTTGGGTTTGGGTCGAAATAGGCGCCGTGCTTGGAGCCTTTCTCAAACCAAGGACAGCGAAGATGATTACGCCGGCGACGACAAGGAAAATAATGATTGAAATGGGTTTTTGGGTCATTGGATATGCTGCGTTATTTGATGATTACGCTCTATTATACCTCAAAGTGCTATACTATATTTCATGATCGCAGAATTGGAAGGTGTCATTTCGTGGCGCAACGACCAATATATGGTGGTGATGGCTGGCGGCGTCGGCTACAAGGTGCGCGTCACCCCTGAGACCCTCGACAAGCTCGCCAGCGTGGGGGTAGACGACAAGGTGCGTCTGTGCACCTATTTGGCCGTGCGCGATGACGCTTTGGATTTGTATGGCTTTTTGGATCGCGAGGCTCTCGAGCTTTTTGAACACCTTATTAGCGTCAACGGCATCGGCCCAAAGACCGCTATCGGCATCCTCGCTCTCGCCTCTGTCTCTACCCTTCGAGGCGCCATTGCTACGGGAGAGCCGGGACATTTGACGAAGATCTCCGGCATTGGCAAGAAGAATGCCGAGAAGATCGTGATGGAATTGAAGGACAAGTTTTCCGACGAACGTTTCAAGAACGATGTGTATCAAGATGAATCCGATGCCGTGGAGGCACTCAAGAGTCTTGGCTATTCGGAGCGCGAATCTCGCGAGGCTTTGAAGAAGATCGACAAAAAGGTGGCGGCGAGTGGCTCGACGAGTGACAAACTCAAGGCGGCTTTGAAATTGCTCGGCAAATAGCGTATCGTTGACGCATGCCCGAACTCCCCGAGGTACATACTACGGCCACCATGCTCGGCAAGCTCGTCGTCGGACGGACGATCGCTGATGTTTGGACCGACTACAATAGCCCCCACTACGCCGGCAAGGACAATATCAAAAATCCGGAGTTTTTCGCGACTTTCCGCAAGACTTTGATTGGTGCGCGCATCACCAAGACGCACCGTCGCGGGAAAAATGTACTAATCAATATCGAAGGCGGCGGTGCGGGAAAGAAAACCGGCAGCCGAGGTGTCGAAAGACACACCATCATCGTACACATGAAGATGACTGGGCATTTGCTGTATGGGAAATACAGACAAATCGGCACTGGCAAAAAAGTGTCGTGGGAAGCCCTCTCGCCTGAAGCTCTGAAAGATCCTTTTAGCCGTTTCGTGCATATGATGATTTCGTTTGCAGATGGAACGCATCTCGCGCTGGCCGATGTCCGAAAGTTTGCGAAAGTCACCGTCGTACCGACGGCCAGCGCGCATGAAAGCGAGCATCTCTCTGATATCGGTCCCGAACCGCTCGACTCCACCTTCATCTTCCATCTCTTCCACGAACGCCTCCTCACTCGGCTAACGGGCAAGATCAAACTCGTGCTGATGGATCCAGCCGTGCTCGCCGGCATCGGCAACATTTATTCCGACGAGATCCTGTGGGCCGCGAGTGTTCACCCTGCGAGCACCGTGAGCAAAGTGCCACTGGCAAAGATGAAGGAAATATACAGAAAGTCTAAAGAAATTCTCAAGAAAGGTATTAGCTTCGGCGGCGACTCTACTTCTGACTATCGCAACCCCATGGGTGAGCGCGGTGCATTTCATTACCACCATCACGCATATCGCAACACCAGCAAACCCTGTGAGCGCCGCGGTTGCAAAGGTACGATTCGCCGCCTAGCCATGGGTGGCCGCGGCGCGCATTTCTGCGATACACATCAAAAACTGTTCAGGTAAGATCGGTAGATTTTGTAATGAAAATCCCCCGCCAGCGCAAGCGCTGGCGGGGGAAAATGTCGAGCGACCTTCTAGGCGATCGTCGGTGCCTTGTTAGTTGCTGTCGGGATACCAGAAGAGCGGTGGCTGTTCGTTTGGCTTCAGTCCAGCGAGCATCTTGACGAATTTCTCACGAACTTTGTCTACGCAGCAGATTTCTGCCCGTTGGAAGAACCGAACATAGGTGTAATTAGGATCAACCACACCGAGCTCTTTGCCAACATCGAGGAGCTTGCCGAGGTCCTCGTTGGCAAAGTTGGACAGTATTCGCGCACTGCCAGGAACCTTCCTTTCATGCTCCAAGAAGACGGTCTTGCAAGCAGCGAGATTGACCAACGCATTCTCCACCGATACGTAGAGTTCACGTTTAGTGACCAAGTCCGCCGGCGTGAACTGCGGGCGCGGCGAGCGGATGAGGCGTTCGATCACCTGATCGAAACGTTTCGTCTTCTCAAGCATGCGATCTTCGAGCAGGCCCCTCATGAGGAAGCAACCGGCCGCGATAGCGGAGTAGAAGATAATGACAACCATGGGCGCGATCAGGTCAGCAATGCCCACATTACCCATTGTGTTTCTCGCCGTATTGAGCACGAAGGCGACCAACGCAGTGCAGCACAACACGATGAGCAAGCAGACGGCATTGACGATGGTCATCAGCCGATACTCCTTGCGAGGGTCCTCGTAGCCGACGGAGACCAACCGGTCGATGACCCACTTGGGAATCTCCCCGGTGGCGACGAGTTGGCGGGTGGTGCGGCCTTGGAATCCGCACGAGTTCTGACTTTGAATTTTCATACTGTCAAACAACCACTTCTTTGCCGAGTTTTTATCACATTCGAGAGGGCGTACGTGCCCCAGCTTACTTGCGGCTTCCGGCCAACAAGGGCTGCCCAATAAAGGGCTAAGAATATGCTAGCGATATCGACAAGGTATCACTGCTAGTATTATACCACCTTATACCCACATTTGTCAATATCCTGCGCTTGCCCCCATTTCCCCCTTGCAAATAGCCCTTTTTCGGCAGATTTTGCTATACTTTCCCCATGTCTATTCTTGAACACGACGCGGTCAAAGATTTCATGCAATTTGTCGGCATTCTGCTCTTGCTCGGAGTGGTCTGGTTCTTCAACGGCGGCAAAGAAAAAGCGCTCGAACAGCGGACGAATGTCACTGTCACCGACAGCTCCGGAAAAGTCATCTCGAACACCAATCAGACAAATGAAGGATCGGGCGGGGGTGCGAACGGCGGCACGAAGCTCACCCCATCTGGTATTGTGACTGCCCAAACCAACCCGTACAGTAGCGATGAACAGTACAAAGACATTGAAAACAAATCGCGACTTTTCAAAGTGATCCGTATTAATCGCCCTTCCGGCGCCGCGAGTACTGACGTGAAGCAGGAACACATCACCATCGACTATCGAAAAACTAGCTCGTTCATCTCCACCGAATCAGTAAATATCACTGGCTGGATGCTCCGCAGCACGAAGAGCGGCCACCAGGCATCGATCGGCAAGGCAGTGCTCCTCCCCTCTTCATACGCCTCGACTGCAGTGAAAGGCGAAGATGAAATCAGTCTCCGACCGGGCGACAAAGCCATCGTCTCCACCGCGCGTTCCCCGATCGGCAACTCCTTCCTCATCAACAAATGCATGGGGCATTTCAATCAATTCCAAACCTTCAACCCAAGCATCAGCGAGTATTGTCCACTGCTTCGAGACGAAAAAATGCCGCTCGCACCAAACGCGCTCAACGACAAGTGTCTCGACTATATCAATCGATGGCCGACCTGTGGCAATCAGATCAAAAATTTGCCGGAGTATCTCTCTCATGAATGCCAAGTGTGGATCGCGGATCACGCCACATACAACTCCTGCGTCAGTCTCCACCAACCCGACACCGACTTCTTCTCGAAAGAGTGGCGAGTCTTTTTGAACCGCACCGAGCCGCTTTGGAAAACCCAGCGCGAGATCATCCAACTCCTCGATGCCGACGGCAAAGTCGTGGACCAGGTGTCGTACTAAATCCAGCTGCACCTAAATTCCAAGCAATCGAAACAGCGCGATACCAAACGACACCGCCACATTGAGTGACTCCTTCTTCCCCGCCATCGGAATCTCGGCCACACTGTCGCATAGCGCCAAAATGTTTTTTGAAACGCCGTCGACTTCATTGCCGAAGATGAGCAGCAATTTTGCATTTTTGTTGGTGATGGCCAGATCAGCTGCGACAACCTTGTAGTCCACCGCGCGAGCATCTTGCTCCACTGCGATCACCGTAAATCCGTCTTTCTTGAGCTGCTTGATGAGTGCGGTCGGAGTCTCGCCTTGCACGAGCGCCGTCCACGAGATATTTTTCTCTGCCCCGAGTGCTACCTTCGCCAAGTCTTTGCGGGGACGTTTAAAACGATCCACCGGCGTCGGCGTATACCCCGAAAGATACAAGTGCGACACTCCCGCGGCATCCGAGGTGCGAAACATTGAACCGACATTGTGCACGCTGCGAATATCGTGCAGCAACACGCGGATGTCTCGATGCGTTTTTGTCGGCGAAGCGGCACTGGTTTTCATCGCCCCACTATACGCCAAATCCTCGACATTTCAAGGTTTTCTGGTATATTTTGACTCACGCGCCGTATGTCCATGCGCCCGCATGTACATACGGGCGCTGCGTTCGAAACCAAAGCTCGAGCGAGCTCGATCTTTGTTTCTCACTTGCGCCCGTAGCTCAGTCGGTAGAGCACCTGCCTTTTAAGCAGAGGGTCGTTGGTTCGATTCCAACCGGGCGCACAAGACGAAAAAATCCGGACTGCTCCGGATTTTTTCGTACAGGTGTGAGCCGGAGGCATGTTTTGCCACCAGGCAAAACAGCCGAGGCAGGTGAGCAGTAGCGAATGCCGGGAGGCTTCGAAGAAATTTCTGAGCGACGGCGAAGAAATTATCCGTGACCACACAGTAGATTACCGATACAGCTCTGCATGCGACCCGATCGCCACGAAATACGCAACATCCTCTTCCACCATCTCATACACGGCTCGAATATCCGCAGTAATATTGATACTCCGACAATTCGCCCACACCCCATTCAGCTGATGATTGTTTAGGATCGGAGCAAAAGGATCCTTTGTAAAAATCGTGACGCGCTCGACAGCCTTCAACTTTAGCCCTTTTGGCAATTTTGAAAACTGCTTATCAAATTTTTTTGAGCTCAAATACCGCATTGGAAACTAAAGCTTCTTCAGATGCTCAATAAACTCATCTCCCGTAAAAGGCCCGTTCGCCTCTCCTCTGGCATACTCCGCCCGCGATTCCTTAATGATGTCCGCAAGATACTTGGTCGGCTGATACGTGAGATCGAGATTTACTTCCTTCGTCCGCACAAACTGCCGCAGAAAGGCATTCATCAGCGTGCCGAGCGGAATACCAAAATCCGCGGCGGTTTTCTGTGCCTGCACTTTCAACGCCTTATCGACCTTCAGGTTGAGTACGGTCTTCATAAACCAAAGTATATACTTTGGTTTATGAATGTCAAACATACAAAATCGCTCGCACGTTCCCCTTTCTGCTTGTGATATAATTCAATCCATTAATATACTAATCATCTCAGCATGAACAGTAGCAACATTTCAGCGGCGATTTCGGAATTACAAAGACAAATTCAAAAGGGGGTATCCGAACTCCAACAAAAAGAAACCGAACTTAGAGGTGCCAAGGCTAGTCTGACACAGAAACAATCTGAGATTGCCAAACTAGAAGGAGAGGTCCGAAAAATCGACGGAGATGTCAGGAAACTCGAATCTGAGACCTTAAAACTAAGGCAGGAAAAAGGGCGCAGTGACCAGGAACTTTCCAAACTTCAAAAAGAACTTCAGATGGCTGCAAAAAGTTGATACGTCTCTATCTAAGCTTCGTGTACAAAAACCACCGCTGAGAATGCGGTGGTTTTTGCGATTTGGCGTATTTTTCGTTTCGACTATTTTCGACTACCGTGTCTGGAAGCTGCTCTGTCGGGTGACAGAAACGTTCCCCGAAAGATCGGTCGCCTGTACGAGGTAGTAGTAGATGGTGTTCGATGACAAGTTGGTCAGAGAGATACTCTGTGAGGTACCAAATGCACCGGACTCTACAGAAAGTCCGCTGACCGATGGAGCAGTGAAGCTGTACGAAGCCTCCTGAACCTGCAAGGGTTGTGTGCTGTAGAAAACCTTCGCGCGAACATTCGAGTCGCTGTTCAAGCTCAAAGTGGTGCTGAAGCTATTGGTCTGTACGGTGAGATTTGAGATCGATGGTGCATCGATGTCGAGGCCCTGACCGGCATTCATCACTGCGTTCATGCGTGCCATGGTCGCAGGTCCGACTCGTCCTACCTGAGAAATGTCATAGTTGGCCTGGAACTGCAAGACCGCTGCCTGAGTCATCGGTCCGAAGTAGCCAGTGACGAGACCGGCTGGGTACACCTTGGTGTTGAGCGCCAAAAACTGTTGGAGCTGGGTGACTTGTGCACCGCTTGAACCAAGCTGGAGCTGGCTGACGATAGCCGCATCCGCCTTCTCCGCTGCAAATGAAGCGGTGAGAATAAGCGCTGCGACGAAGATGCCGATAGTGGAGACGTTGGCGTTGCGAAGTGTGGTTGTGTTGATCATAAAGATGGTGATTAATTGTTATTGTATAAAGGTATTGTATAAATATGAGTGATTGATGCGTATTAGTCTCGATCACTTACTAAGCCGCCGTCCGTCGTAATACATTACAAAATGACTTTCCGGGATGGCGCGGCCGACACAGTTGACACCCCCTACCTCTGGGAGTACGCTAGTCACTGAATCGGTCGAGCAGGATATTGAAAGTGAGCTCTCGCAAGGGAGCGACGAAAGGGTCGTAAAGCGACAAGTTGAAAGACGAATCGCGTTTGTGCCAGTTCTAGCCGAGCCGCCCGAGCAATGCGCCCGGACAATATCGGAGTTGGACTGCCTTACAAATAGACCCAGAGAGGAATGATAAGTGCGCACGGGAGCAAGACAGACCGTGAGTAATTAGGGGACACGAAGCGTGTCACTCGCATAACGAAGCACCTTCCATCATCGCCTAGCTAGTCACTGGGGGATCTCAAAAAGATTTCTCATGCAGCGAAACTAAATAGGAGTCCGTCCCAACCGGACAACAGCTTGGGGTGTACTCCCCGACTGTGATGGGGTAGATATCACCTCGTCCCGATTCATCAACCAGTTAGACGCAAGTCGAAACTGGTTTTTTCTTTGCGATTTTTCTTTTCCTTTTTGCCGTGCTACGCTCTACTCGACACTCCAATGCCCGCCCTCTCCCCCATCCAAAACCACATTCTCACCAAGCTAAAAAACGCGAAACTCCTCCGCTACAGCGAACTCGCGCCAGAAAAGATCCCGAACGACCTCTTCAATTATCACCTGCAATTCCTCGTGAAAAAAGGCCTGGTTGAGCGCAGCGATGACGGATACTCTCTCGCACAGAGCGGCATCAAACATGTCGCCGATCCGCACCTCGTGGACGAGCAAGAAAAGATTGCGAGTCTGTTCAAAGTGAATGTCATCACCATTGTGTCGCGCGTCCGAGACGGCAAGCTTGAGATCCTCAACCAGCTCCGCCAGAGCCACCCCTCTTTTGGGAAAATCGGCGTGATGGGTGGCATCGTGCGCAAAGCAGAGCCGGTTGAAAAGGCAGCCGCGCGAAAACTGAAAACCGAAACCGGACTCGACGCGGACTTCAGGATCGTCGGCATCCAGCGCCGCATGCTGTATGTGAAAGATGAGTTGTTTTCAGATGTCTTCTTCCCCATCGCGTATGCGAGCAGCCACTCGGGCGAATTGATCGACACCGAATTCGGCAAAAACATGTGGGTGCCAATCGACCAAGCTATCCAAAATGAATCCGCAGAGTTCGACTCGCTCAAAGCCATCGCCAAGGTGCTCGTCGCGATCAGCAACAGCAAAATCGACTCACTGCCCTTCTTCTACGAGGAAGATGAGCAGGTTGGTGAGAAGATGTAAATTACCGAGGACTCCCTCGCTTTTTTGTTTTTCGCGGCTTTGTATACTTTGGACATGAAACATCCAATCAAAGACATCGAAAATCTAGCTACAACCGGTTTTGTATCAATGAAGTACCCGCCGCAGCTGCGCGCGGCGGTCGAAAAAGCTGTCGCTTCGTGGCAAGAGTTCTGTGCGTTGCCGACCGAAGTGAAGCGCGGTCTCCCCTACAGCAACAATGCTGATGGAGTTGGATACGAATTGAAAGACGGTGTTGGAAACAAGGCAGATCACAAGGAAAATTTCGATGTCACTACCGGCAGCAAGCGCTGGCTCACGGAAAACGCCGGCAAGGTGAAGAACGCCGTCGCCCTGTGCTTCATCGAAGACGCTTCGGCGCTAGTGGCGCTGACCAAGCCGCTCATCGTGGAATTTGCGCGACAGGCGGAAGAGGCTTTTGCTCTACCAGATTTCACAAAGGAGGTCGAGCAGGGCGAGGATGCGTATTTCATCCGCTTTATTCATTATTTTGGCGATCGGACCGTCGGCGAAGAGATCGCCAGTGCCCACGCGGATCAAAGCGGCTTCACTCCCCACTTGTACGAGAGCGCGGCGGGGTTGCAGTGCCTCACTCGCGAGAAGCAATGGATCGACATGCCTGTTTCGGCTGACGAAACCGTGATCATCCCCTCGATGCAAATGCAGCTACGCTCCAGCGGACAGCTGAAAGCCACCTGCCATCGGGTGGTCGCCACCGCGCAGACCGCAAAGGAGGGCCGGTATTCAGCCGTGTGTTTTGTGCAATTGAAGAAGACGCCGAAATATGACAAAGAACGCTGCGGGCGATTGCAGGAGAAAGCGCCAGGGTTTAATTACGAGATGCCGAAGGAGGACTTTGAAGGGTTGTTTAGGAGGTAGCGGCGCCACCTTGACACTATCCTTGATTTAGTGTACTTTGCTAGCAAATAGCACTGGACGGGAATTCACCTAAAAGAGTCGGCTCGTTGCCGATTCCCCGCCCTGTTTGACACAAACTGCAGCAACTCACACGCTTATGAACCTCACCCTCAGACACTTCGTCGGTGGCTTCGCTGGTGGCGCGACTGGCATCCTCGCCTTTCACTTCGCTGGCTTCTGGCCGATGTTCGCGGCCTGTCTCCTCGGCTTCATCATCGGCTTCTGGGCCCCCGAGATCTGGAAGAAATTGCACGAACCACGGACTGCGCCCAGCAAGGTCAGCAACACATGGCCCCGAGCGGCGGCCTGGCTCAGCGATCTGAACCAACGCGGCCCAAACAACTGGAGGCGACTTGGCGACGGACTCGGCCGCGTCTTATCTCTCCTGCCCCGCTCTTGTCGGTGGCTTCGACAGTCAACAGAAAATCGTTTGCGGACCACTGACTGGATCATCGGGTTGGCTTGGGTTGGATTTGTCCTTATCTCAACATATCACCGCCTGCATCAACCCGACCAAGATATGTCCTTGCTGATTCTCGGGCTCTGGATCATGGCTATTCTTGCCGCCTCCCTAGGCTTCATTATAGGGATTAGTTTGGACACCGAAAAAAGCAAGCTCGGTCGGCTGTGGTCACGAAGCGTGCTGCTGTTTGTGGCAACCAAGACCTTCATAGTCACCTACGTGGGCACCATTTTTACCTTGGCACTGAGCACTTTCGGGGTCATTTGGCTGGTTAGCTTCGTGCTTACACCAGTCCTGTCGATGGTAGCCACCATCGGTCAAGCACTCACTCGGCTCCCTCTGCTTATCGCAAGGATGTCGGGGAAAGAAGCCCATTGGATGGGGGCACTGGTAACGTTGCTTGTCACTTCGACAACCGCATTGCTCACCAAGGGTAAAATGGGCGAGCAGACAGTGCTCCTCATCGCGCTTGCGAACGGGCTTGCCAGCGGTTTGCTCTCAGCGGGAGCATACCGGCTAAGTTTGCGAATCGCCGCAAGCGACCGTATTCACCGCTTTGTGAAAAGAAACTTGGACCCGGAGAATATCTGGAATCTGTTCAATCCAACCGGAAAACGTCTCATGGACACAGTGATCAAACGGCTGGCCTGGCCCGTCAATGCGATGACTGGAGAAATCGCCGTCAAGTAAGCTCAGCTTCTTCGCCAACATCCAGTCTCTCTGAGGAGAGACTGGATGTTTTTGCAACTTTTTGTGCGCATTTTACACCCCCAACACAAACCGCTCCAGCTCGATATCAAAATCGGTCTTGCCGCGGTGCGCGTCGTGAGACATTCGGACGAGGCGTGCGCCCATGGTGGCGAGCTCGTTGGCGCTGAAATTCTTGGCAAAGCCCGAGCTTTTTTGGAAGACGTAGGGGTTAATGCCGGCTTCGGCGGCATCTTTCGAGGCGGCGGCCAGGGCCATGGATTTCCAAGCCCAGAACAAAATGCCGTGGATCTCTTCGGCTGGAATGTTGCGCAGTGCTGCCTTGCTAAACAAAAACCACAGTTCTTTTTTGTCGCGGCGGCCGAATGCGTCACCGAGCGAGAAAATGTTGAATTCGCTGATTGAAAACTGTCCGCCGGTCTCCCCCACGGCGAATTGGCGGCCCTTGCCTCCAGCCCCACCGCCAAAACCACCGCTCGAACCACCGGCGCCACCTACCTCAAACACCTGCGCCTTCGCAGCAACCTTCTCGAGTTTGGTGAGTGCAGCCTTGTCGACCTTGCCCTCCAGCAGAATGAAAATGTGTGGCGATTCTGCGAGCTCTTTGCGCGAGCCGATTAGCTGCTCCTTCGCTTCTTTGTTTTCGAAGACGCGATCAAGTAGAACGATGTATTTGCTTTCAAAAAGCCCTTGCGAATTGATCAGCTCATCAAGCTTTTCTGCGGAAAATTGCGCTGCTTCTATTTTGAAAAAAGAGGCGTCCGGTTTTTTCGCGCGCAGCGAATCCACCAACTCGTGCGCTTTGGTGCGAGCCTTTTCGGTGTCTTCGCCGTGAAGAAGGTAGATCATGATAAATAAATCGCAGGCTGGGTGTCGCTCGCTTACAAAAGCTCAACTTCGCCCCAATTTGGACCGATGGAGGCGTTGGCGCAGATCGGCACACCGTCGGTTTCTTTCTGGGTGATGACGCCCTCCATGAGAGTACGGATCTCTGCGCCGACCTTCTTCGCAATCGATTCGCGCACTTCATACACGAGCTCGTCATGCACCTGAAGGATGAGGCGGACGTCGTCGGCGAGGCCTTTTTCGTTCAAATAGGCGTCGATCTTCCCCATGGCGAGCTTGATCAGGTCGGCCTGGGTGCCTTGCATCGGCGCGTTCACCGCCATGCGCTCGGCGGCGGCGCGGATGTATGGGATAGGCGATTTGATGCCTTCGAAGTTGCGGCGGCGGCCAAAGAACGTCTCTACGTACCCTTGTCGTGCCGCCGCCGCTTTCGTCGCATCAATATACTTCGCGAGCTCGCTAAACGTCTCAAAATACGCATCGTGAAATGCCTGTGCTTCTTTGCGGTCGGTGCCGAGGTTGGTGCGCAGCGCGTTGATGCCCATGCCATACAAAATACCGAAGTTGATCACTTTGGCACGACGGCGCATTTCTTTGTCGACCTTTTCGAGCGGCACCTTGAACACCTGCGCGGCCACGGCGGTATGGACGTCCTCTCCCCGCTTGAAAATGCCTTTCAGCTTTTCGTCGCCCGACAAAAACGCGGCGATGCGCAATTCGATCTGAGAATAGTCCAGGTCAAGCAACGCAAAACCTTTTTCAGCGACAAAAGCCTTGCGAATATTGCGACCGAGCTCGGTCTTGATCGGAATATTCTGCAGGTTCGGACTATTCGAAGACATGCGTCCTGTCGCCGCACCTGCCTGCAAAAAAGTGGCGTGCAAGCGGCTGTTGTCGTCGAGCATACCGGGAATGTTGTCGATGTAGGTGGAGAGAAGCTTCTGAAATTCGCGATACTCGAGGATCTTGCTGATGATCGGGTGCAATTCGCGCAACTTTTCGAGCTCCGACTCGCGAGTAGACGGCACGCCGCCTTCAGTCTTCTTCATATTCTTGCCGACCAGGCCCATCTTCACAAACAGGATCTCGCCAAGCTGCTTCGGTGAATTGATATTGAACTCCTCGCCGCCCGACATTTCCCAAATAGATTTTTCGAGCTTGTTGAGCTCCTTGTGATATCGCACCGACAGCTCTTTCAGATACGTTTTGTCGACCTTCACGCCGAGCTGTTCCATTTTTTCGACGACGGGCACGATCGGCATTTCGATATCGCGCAACACCTTTTCGCCGCCACGCTTTCTCAATTCGTCGAGAATGATCGTCCGTGCCTTCGCAAAATCGCGGGTCTTCGCAAATTGCAAGATCTCCTCGAGGCCGGGGTTGCTGAGGTTGGAATTCACGAGATACAGCGCGATGGAGGTTTCTTTGAGTTGGGCTGGGTCGATATTTTGGGCCGATTCTGCCGCAGAGCCTTCATTTTTTTCTTCGCCATTTGGGCCAACCGTCGGAGCGAGATCGAGCAAGCTTCCCTGCAACGAAAACGCCTCCTTCACACGCGAACCAAGAGCACGGAATTCCAAAGCACTGAACAGGTCGAGGATGGCCTGAGTTTCGATCCCCTCTTTCCACCCCTTTTCCGGGATCGTATAGGTCACCGGTGCGTCGCGGCGAATCGAGGCGAGCATCTTCGAAAAATTCGCCTCCTCTTCGCCTTGCTTGAGCAATTCGGCCATGCGCGGGGTCACCACACCCTCGAAAGCATCGGGGTCTTTCTTTAGCGCCTTGTACATGCTCTCGATCGAGCCGAATTTTTGGATCAAAATCGTGGCGGTTTTTTCGCCAATACCTTTGATACCAATGATATTGTCGGACGGATCGCCGCGCAGACCTTTGTAGTCGGGCAACAGTTCAGGACCAAAGCTGAAGCGCTCTTTCACGCCAGCTTCGTCGTATATCACAGTGTCTTTAATCCCCTTTTTCAACGTGTACACCTGCACGCGGTCGCCCTTCACAAGCTGGAGCGTGTCCATGTCGCCGGAAGCGATCACCACATCAAAGTTGGCGAGGTCTTTGCGCGTGAGCACCTGCTCCACAATGGTACCGAGCATGTCGTCGGCCTCAAAGCCCGCCATTTCGTACACTGGAATATTGAACGCTGTGAAAATATCTTTCGAACGAATGATCTGCGCGACGAGGGCTTCGTCGGTCTTTGAGCGTCCAGCTTTGTAGTCTTTGTATGCCTCGTGGCGATACGTCGGGCCCGGAAGGTCGTAGCAAGCGGCGATGTAGTCGGGGTGCAGCTCGCCCACTATTTTGATGATCATGGTGCAGAGGCCATACAACGCGCCGGTCGGCTCACCTTTGCTTGAGGCAAATTCTGGCAACGCGTGGTATGCCCGATGCAAGATCGCATGTACATCGAGTAGCACGAGGCGCTTTGGCACGGTGGATACTCGCTTTTTGCTCGGTTCGTCGGAGCCCTTTTTCATGAGGCTATTGTATCACTTCGGGCGCGGCGTTATGAAAAGGAAATCTCCCTGGTGTTTTCGTCAATGAAGTGGAATTTTAGCTCGCGGGCGTTGTCAAAATGAGACAGGCCAACAACATTTTCCGGCCACTCGAGGCAAATGAGATTTCGTGGATTCGTCGCAATCTCTGCCCAACCAAGCCGCTCAAGCTCACTCGACTTTTCGAGGCGGTAGGCGTCGATGTGGATGAGGCGGTCGAAAATTGCACCTTTCGGCAGTGTGTAAATCTGCTCAATGACAAACGTTGGGCTGGTAATGGTTTCTTTGATCCCGAGCGCCGAGGCGAGAGCTTTTACAAAAGCCGTCTTCCCGGAGCCGAGGTCGCCGGAGAGAGCGAGGATGGTCGCAGTCGTCGAATGGGGTTGGAGGCTCAAAACGATCTGCTTAGCGAACTCTGCTGTATCGCTGAGTGCTTTGCTCACAAAGAGAGCGGCGGGAGTATTGGGGGAAGGGTTCATTTCGCCAAGTATAGTAAAAGCCGGACACTCGCGCAAACATGTTGCGTTGCGAGTGTCCGGCTGAGATGATGTACGACCGTAGCCGACATCAACGAAACCATCCGAGACCGAATCCGCTACTGCGAACTTGGGCAGGTGGCTGAGGTGGCGGGAGAATGAATTCTTCCCGCTTGACGATCCAGACTTTCGTCTCTGGGATCACCGGTCCAAAGTCCTGCCCGTAGACTCGGTCGTTGTGGCGGGCGTTTTGAAATATGAACGCCCGCTTAGCGAGAGTCCTTCCTGGCGTGTTGTCGTCAAGAATCCGGGCAAAGAGCACGGCGACATACCCCTGCTGGTAGTAGTCGAGCTGCACATGGACAGTCCTGAAACTTTTCGGTGGAATAAGGACGACGTTTTTGTCTTCGCGAACGAAAACCTCGATTGTCCCCTTTTCCAGAGTGTTTTCCACCCTCACCGTCGCTGCCGACGGGAAACGCTGTTCGCCGGTAGGATCGTAGAACTTCCCATCGGCCGCCTGTGTGAGGCTGTAGAACCGCTCCTGGCGAAGGCCAGCACAGCCGACCCCGAGGAGCAGAGAGAGTCCTGCGACCAAAAGCGGCAGGAACGACCGAACCGACCGAGTGTTGGTTTTCATAAAGTGACTAGGTTGCGTCGGATCCATACGGATTCGCGACAATGTCAGTGTTCTGACCTGAGTGTATTATACCACACTTAGTATCAAAAAGTCAATAATCCGGCTGGAAATCCCCTATTTTCCCTCGATTTCAGGCTCGGACACAGGTATACTGGTGGGATGATCCAGTTTGACGAAGACAAGCAAAATAAGAAGATCAAGGACCTCTACTCCACCGAGGAAGAGGAGCTGGCCCAGATGCTCGCCGCACGCTATGGCTTGCTCTATGTGAATTTCTCGCAGATCCCCATCAATAGCGATGCGCTGCGTGTAATCGAAGAATCAAAAGCGCGTGCGGCGAAATGTGTGGCATACAACCGCGTCGACAAGCGCCTCGAGATCGCCGTACTCTCGCCAAAAAATGATGCGACCATCGCTTTGATTGGCGAGCTTGAGCAGAAAGGATACAAAGTGTCGCAGGCGATGGCATCGATCAACAGTCTCACTCGTGCTTGGGAGATGTACAAGGATCTTTCCTTCGCTTCGGAGACCAAGGCTGGTTCGCTCGAGGTGTCGAGTGAGGAGATCGCGGAAATGCTCGCCAAAGTGCAGACGGTCGAGGACGTGAAGAAGATGGTCGCGGACATTTTATCTCAAAATAAAGGTTTCCGTATCTCGAAAATCTTCGAAATCATCCTTGCTGGTGCATTGGCCACCGGCGCTTCCGACGTCCACCTCGAGCCGGAAGAAAATGCTGTGCGTCTGCGCTTGCGTCTCGATGGCGTACTCCACAATGTACTCTCTCTCGATCATGAGACATACCACCTCCTCCTCTCTCGCGTAAAGCTGTTGTCGGGCATGAAGCTCAATATCAAAACCGACGCGCAAGACGGTCGTCTCAGCGTGAAGCTCAACGAAAGTGAGATCGAAATCCGCGTATCAATCCTGCCCGGCTCGTACAGCGAGTCTATCGTAATGCGTATTTTGAATCCAAAAAATATTGCGGTGCCGCTCGAAGACATGGGCATCGACCCGAAGCTCTTCGCGGTGTTGCAGAAAGAGATCGACCGACCAGAGGGCATGATCCTCACCACTGGCCCGACCGGATCTGGAAAAACCACGACGCTATATGCCTTTTTGAGGAAAGTGAGCAAGCCGGAGATCAAGATTATCACCATCGAAGACCCGATCGAATATCATCTGCCTGGCATCGTGCAGACGCAGGTCGAGTCGGAAAAAGGGTATGATTTTTTGAACGGATTGCGCGCTGCTTTGCGACAGGACCCTGATGTGATCATGGTGGGTGAAATTCGCGACAATGAAACCGCGCAAATTGCGATCAACTCCGCACAGACTGGCCACCTTGTATTCTCCACACTGCACACCAATAGCGCTGCTGGCACCTTCCCCCGCCTCATCGACCTCGGTGTAAATCCAAAGACGCTTACCTCGGCCGTGAATATCGCTCTGGCACAGCGACTTGTACGCGTATTGTGTCCATCGTGCAAAAAACAAGCGCCACTAGATCCGGAAAATGCTGCGCTCGTAGCCAAGACCCTCGCCGCGATTGCCGATCCGTCATATCGAGATGCCCTGACAAAAGAATCTGTCGACGCCACGAAACAATGGCTCCCTGTCGGCTGTGATAAATGCAATCTGACCGGATACAAGGGCCGAATCGGTATCTATGAAGCTATCCTGCGCAGCGAAGCAATAGAACAAGCGGTGATCGGCAATCCGAGCGAGCGCGAGATCAAAAAGGCCGCGCTCGCTCAAGGTATCCTCGACATGCGTCAAGATGGCGTGTTGAAAATGCTCCGTGGTGTCACTTCCCTCGATGAACTGAGTCGTGTGATTGACCTCTTCGACGAATTCTAGAAAAATTCGTCAGAACAAAAACCGCAACACGTTTTTTCTGAAACGGAAGTTGCAGGAATGTATCGGTACGATAAGATGGTGGCAGAAAAAGACAAAATGCCCCGAAGGGCGTCTTAAAAAGAGGTTCGAGCGCAGTAATCTCTAAGCAATGCTTTTAATACTAGACTAAAAGCCAAGTTAAGCGACTAAGGATACTCACAGCCGAAGCCAGGACGTCCTTGTTGAGAAACTACTAAACCCTTGCAGGTGTATTGCTTAGAGATTACTATGCTGGAAATGCGTGAAAAAATGGCCTATTATGGCCGTTTTTCGTTCCTTTCTCTTTCAAATTGATTTGTCGATACGCTCGACTTCTGACCGATTCATTGACTATCTTAGCATTATTTAAGCTAAATGTCAAGTCACCTCCTGCCCTCTTCGCGAGACCCTCCTGACCAACGCGGCCTGTAACAGTACCAAAGTTCGGCTAAAAGTAAAGGGCTGTCGCCTCACGAAAAGGAGTATAATGGGCGCATGTCGCAGAGCGATTCAAAAAAAGACCTGCAAAAAGGTGCCGGAAAGGTGCCTTCAGTAGGAACCGATGTTGGTGGTGCACCTGCCGACGAGAATTTCCTCGATCAAACACTGCGCCCGTCGCAGTGGGATGATTATATTGGCCAGAAAAATATCAAGGAGAACCTCAGTATCCTGCTCACTGCCGCACGCGAACGCAACCATCCACCTGAACACATTCTCTTCTACGGCCCACCAGGTCTCGGCAAAACCACTCTCGCCCATCTCATTTCCAAAGAAATGAACGCACAGATGAAGGTGACCTCCGGCCCGGCGATCGAGAAAGTCGGCGACTTGGCCTCGATTTTAACCAATCTTTCGGCTGGTGACATTTTGTTTGTCGATGAGATACATCGTCTGAACCGCTCCATTGAAGAGATCCTTTACCCTGCCATGGAGTCGGGCTCGCTAGACATCATCATTGGCAAAGGACCTTCGGCGCGCACTATTCAGCTTGAGCTGCCCGCGTTTACTTTGATCGCCGCTACCACGCGCATTGCCATGCTGTCCTCGCCGCTTCGTTCACGCTTCAGTGGCGGCACCTTCCGTCTCGAATTTTATTCCCAACCCGAGATCGAAGAGATCGTGAAGCGTTCAGCGAAGATTCTCGGGGTGGAGATTGAAACTGCCGCGATTGCCGAGATCGCCAAGCGCAGCCGCTTCACGCCGCGTACTGCCAACTATCTGCTCAAGCGCTGCCGCGACTTTGCCCAAGTGAAAAAAGGCAAGCTCGATGCCGACGTTGTGAAGAAAGCGCTCGACCTCCTTGGCGTCGACCACATTGGCCTGTTGCCTTCAGACCGTGCCGTACTTACAACTCTTATCGAAAAATTCAGTGGCGGCCCTGTAGGCCTAAACACTCTGGCGGCCGCGCTCTCCGAGGAAGAAGCGACCATCGAAGAGGTACACGAACCATACTTACTCCAGCTCGGTTTCCTCGAACGCACCCCGCGCGGCCGCATCGCCACCGGCAAGGCGCACGAACACCTTGGATTGAAAGCTTCGGGAAAGTTTCTGTAACGTCTAGTAATCAGTAATAGATATCATGATCGCCAATATCGTAAAAACGAACAGTGTTTTTGTCAGCAAAATCAAAAATGATACGGTGCTCTGCAGTAAGCGAGAACGCGTAGAACCCTTCGAGCACTCCATGTAATTTGTGGGTTTTTAGACCTCTATCGAATGGATCTTGTCTGAATACAGTCTCTTTCTTCTCGGCGAGATTTTTTATATGCATCGACATCTTTTTATAGTGTCTTGCGAACCGTGCAGAATAAAGGATGTGGAGCTGCATGGCAACGCAGGAGATTATCGCAAAGAAGCTAGGGAGCGAAGCACTTTACCTTTCCCCTTTTCAAAATCAACCTTGTCATGCCTGAGCTGGAGCGCAAGCTTCTCCGTGTTCCAAAGGCGAATAAGGTGGCGAATAAACTCGCTAGTAGAAGCGAAGCTGCCAGATTTTACCTCTCGACGAACTTCTTTCGCCAAGTCAGTTGGCAATGATATATTTAGTACGGTTCGCATGTAATATAATGTGTATATTTTGTAATACAGTTTAAGTATAATTCGACTAGCTCTCATTGTCAATACAAACAAAAACCGCACACTCTGTGGCGGTTTTTGTTTCTCGAGGGCAATTCCCTCTCGAGGTTAGCGTCGCTTTGAAGTCTTCTTCGCAGTCTTTCGCTTTGCGGTTCGCTTGACCGCCTTCTTTACTGAACGCTTCTTTGTCTTCTTTGCCATGTGAGTATAAATATCAGAAATATATTGCTTCGTAATAAAAGTATATAAATTATTTTTTCGACTTAGACGCTTGCGCGCAAAAATATATTTACATTGACTGTATTCATTATGCGCTCAATCTACGAAAGCACAATGAAAAAAAGTGCCAGTGTGTGGACAACTTTTTCTTGTGACGCGTAAAATAAAAAATCTTTTATTACATTCGCAGCAAAATAATGCGTCGAGTAAACTGGCATAAAATATCTAATGTGAGTAGAATGGGCACATGTCCGGCCACAACAAATGGAAGCAGATTAAGGAAAAGAAGGGTAAGACCGATGCTCAGAAGAGCCGTGCGTTCACGAAGTACGCCCGCCTGCTGACAGTGGAGGCAAAGAAGGCGGGCGGGCGGAAAGACGCCCCGAATGTAAAAGCGGTGATCGAACGTGCCCGAGCCGCCAACATGCCAAACGACAATATCGAACGCGCCATCAAAAAAGCCACTGAAGCTGGTGGCGGTGCAATGGAACATATTATCTACGAGGCATACGGACCCGGCGGCTGTGCGATGATCATTGAAACTCTCACAGACAACCGCAACAAAGCAGCGCAGGAAGTGAAGCATATTCTTTCCGACCACGGCTTTGAGCTTGCCGGCATCGGCTCGGCAAGTTGGGCTTTTGAAAAAACTCGTACTGAGGACGGCTGTGAGGTCTGGAACCCAACCACCACCATTCCCCTCTCCGAAGAAGATGGTGCTCAGCTCATGACACTCACCGAAGCCCTCGAGGAAAATGATGAGGTGCAAGAAGTATTCACCAATGCTGAATAACACGAGCATGTCCGCCACCAAAAAAACTGCGATAACAAAACCTCTTCGCGTTCTCGCCATCGACCCGGGATACGAGCGACTTGGCATTGCCGTAGCTGAGCGAGTGACAGAAGGTACGATGCGCGGCAAAGACATTCTCCTTTTCTCAGAATGCTTCCAAACCTCGGCCAAGGCCGCCTTCCCTGTCCGTCTCCGCGCACTTGGAGAAGAACTCGCACGAGTGATCGAAGAATTCGATCCGACCATCATGGCGATCGAGACGCTCTTTTTCACTAACAACCAAAAGACGGCGATGAATGTGGCTGAGGCTCGCGGCGTCATCGTATACGAAGCCGCTCGCCACGGCCTCCCGATCGCTGAGTATGGCCCTGGGCAGATCAAAAATGCCACCACCGGCTACGGCAAGAGCGACAAACGACAGGTCATCAGCATGATCCCTAAGCTCATCAAGATCACAAAAGACATCGAACACGACGACGAATACGACGCGATCGCCTGCGCCATTACCTGCCTGGCTTCATATCGGCAATAGGTGTCAGCGCCGCTAGCTTGCAACGCCTATTTCAATATCCACAGGGCTTTCTTGGCAAACTACTTGCAAAAATATATATTTCGAGGATACTAGCCTGAATCATATTCTGAGTTATCCATTAAGCACACCAGCATGGCGAAGAAATCGAGTAAAACATTGGTAAAGAAAAAGCTTGCATCGAAAGCGGTAAAGGGTGCCACCAAACCGTTGGAAAAAACGGTAGAAAAAGAGGAAGAGAAGGATGAGCATGCACCGATCAGCAAGGAAGTGGAGAAGGCACTTGAAGAAGTTGATGAAAAGATCGATGATCCAGAGGTTCCTGCCATCGAGGAAATACCAGACGTGATGACCGAGGAGGATTTTTCTCCGGACATCGATGACGCGGACGAAAAAGAAGAATGGTAGCAAAAAGTGAAATGTTTTTTGGACACGCATAAATCCTTGCTAGGATTTTGCTCCGGCTCGCGCCGCCGCGCTCCGCAGTTCCAAAAAACATTTCACTTTTGCTTATTTAGTACGGATCTTCGCGAAACGGCGAGCGCCAATCTTCAGATCAATGTCGGTAGAGACAGCAAAGTGGTAGTCAGTGATCTTGTCCTTCGGACCGTCAGCACCCACGATATGCACTCCGCCACCATCTACGAGGCGACGCCAATCGGACTTTGAAGAAACAATTTTTTCGGCAACTAGAACATCAGCGAGCACGGCGCCCTTCGCAACAGACACTGTCGGCGCGTCATCAGGCATCGCACCTGAAGCAAATACATTATTAAAACGCTGCTCAGCGGCATCGGCCGCCCCTTGGTCGTGATAGAGAGCAACAATAGCCTTAGCGAGTTGCACTTTTCGGTCACGTGGATTGGCGCCGGTGGCAATGGCCGCCTCCCCCGCTGTAATCTCGCTCTCCGAGAGGTCGGTGCAAAGCAAGAAATATTTCGAAACTAATTCGTCGCGTACGGACATTAGCTTGCCGAACATCTCATCGGCACTGTCCACAATCGCAATGACATTCCCCCAACTCGAAGACATCTTTCGGCCATCGGTACCCTCGAGCATCGCGGTAGTAAGCACGTCCTGCTCCGGCTGACCGTAGTGCTTCTGGATAACACGCCCCGCTTTCAAATTAAATAGTTGATCAAATCCACCAAGCTCGATATCGGCTTTCACCGCCACAGAGTCGTACCCTTGCATGAGTGGGTACAAAAGCTCTCGGAGCGAAATCTCCTCACCCTTATCGAGTCGGTCTTTGAAGTTGCGTCGTGCGGTCATCTGTTGCACGGAGAAGCTTTCGGCGAGCGTGGCAATCTCGGCGAAACCGAGTTTCGAGAGCCATTTACTGTTGAACACAAATTCCGTACGGTTGACGTCGATGATCTTGCCAATCTGCTTTTTGTAATCGCGGAGATTTTCGCGGATCTTTTCCGGCGTGAGCATCGGGCGCTTGTCGAGCTTGTCTGAAGGATCACCAACAAGCGCAGTGAAGTCTCCAACAATGAGCACTATCTGATGCCCGAGGTCCTGAAATGCCTTGAGCTTTCGCAAGGTAATAGCACGGCCGAGATGAATCTTTGCACTTGTAGGGTCAATACCAAGCTTCACGCGTAGCTGCTTGCCAGAAAGAAGTTTTTTCTCCAGTGACTCCTTTACAAATACATCTTCGACACCGCGAGTGAGAATATCGGCCACTTTTTTAGGGTCAACGTTGATATTCGGCTGTTTTCTGAGGAAAGAAAAGAGGGGGTTCATAGAAATAATCTACCATGTCGGCGGTTTTTCTGCTATTGTATGAGCAATGAAACGCATATCTTCGGCAGACCTCGCCCTCGCGCGTAAAAGGGCGCGGAAGGCGGCCCAGCAGGGCGCTCATTACGCCCACAAGATCGCCCGACACACAGTCCGCCATGCGCACCACTGGCTGAAACATCGCTCCACGCTCCTCAAGGAAGTGGTGCTGGTTGGCATTTCCCTCTGCTTTATCATCGGCGGCTTCATGACCTTCTGGGTATCCACCTTCCAGCTACCCGACTTGGCCTCTTTTGAGGACCGAAAATTGAGTGAATCGACCAAAATCTACGACCGCACAGGCAAAATCCTCCTCTACGATGTACATAACAATATCAAGCGCAAAAATGTCGCATTTGAAGAGATCTCTCGGAATGTGAAGAATGCGACTGTAGCCATCGAGGATACTGAATTTTACGAACACTCTGGCATCAAGCCGACAGCGATCTTGCGAGCAATCATCACCGACATCTTTACTTTACAGCTCGCACAGGGTGGCTCAACAATCACGCAGCAGGTTGTAAAAAACTCGCTCCTCACCACCGACAAAACCATCACTCGAAAGCTGAAGGAGTGGGTGTTGGCTCTGAAACTCGAACGGGTGCTCACCAAGGACCAAATTTTGGGGATCTATCTCAATGAGGCACCGTACGGCGGCACTATTTACGGCGTAGAACAAGCGTCTGAGGAGTTTTTTGGGGTTCATGCTAGCGATTTGACCTTGGCTCAATCTGCATATCTCGCCGCCTTGCCCCAAGCACCTTCTTTCTTCTCCCCTTTTGGCAACCATGTTGACCGCCTCGAGGTACGCAAAAACGTCGTGCTACAACAAATGCTTGAGCATGCTTTCATTACACAAAAAGAATATGATGCCGCTAGAAAAGAAACTGTCACTTTCAACAAACCGGAAAATCGCGGCATCAAAGCCCCGCATTTTGTCTTCTATATTCGTGAGTATATTACAGAGAAGTATGGTGAGCAGGTCGTGTCTGAGGGTGGACTAAAGGTGATCACCACCCTCGACTACGAACTCCAGCAAAAAGGCGAAGAAATTGTGAAGCGTTTTGCGATCGACAACAAAAAGACCATCGATGCGGAAAACGCTGCCCTCGTCGCGCTCGATCCAAAGACCGGCCAGATCCTCACCATGATCGGCTCGCGCGACTACTTCGACACGGAGATCAATGGCAACTTCAACGTCACTCTCGCCCGCCGACAGCCCGGATCTTCATTCAAACCATTCGTGTACGCTGAGGCTTTCATCAAGGGGTACTCTCCGGAGACCGTGCTTTTCGACCTCCCAACCGAGTTTTCGAGCGACTGCACCCCAAACATCACTGTCAGCGCCACTAGCACCCAGCTGATCGTGGCCTCAAGCACACCAAATCGCCCGGATGCCGTCTGCTACTCCCCGCGCAACTATGACGGTGGCTTCCGTGGGCCGATAACACTGCGCGACGCACTCGCCCAGTCGATCAACATCCCAGCGATCAAGACTTTGTACCTTGCGGGCATCCACGACTCCCTCACACTAGCGAAAGAGATGGGTATTAGTGGTCTCGCAGATGCCGACCGATACGGCCTCACTTTGGTGCTTGGTGGTGGCGAAGTGACCCCTCTCGATATGACTAGCGCATATTCAGTATTTGCCAACCAAGGAGTGCGCAATCCAGAAACAGGCATCTTGAAGATCACGGATCGCGACGGCAACGTCCTAGAGCAGTTTCAGGCTCGCCCCGTACCGGTACTAGATCCAAATATCGCCCTCACCATCTCGGATGTGCTTTCAGACAATGAAGCTCGTGCGCCAATCTTTGGCAACAACTCGGCACTTCGCTTCCCTGGATATGACGTGGCGGTAAAGACGGGAACCACCAATGAGTTCAAGGATATGTGGGTGGTGGGCTACACACCCAACATCGCGGTGGGTGCCTGGGCCGGCAACAACGACGGCCGCCCGATCGCTAAAGAGAATTCCGCCCGCCAGGTGATCGCCCCCCTCTGGAATGCCTTCATGTATGAAACGTTTAAAAAATACCCAGCCGAAAACTTCCCGAAGCCGACGCCGCTCCAGGATGAGACAGTCAAGCCGGTACTCCGAGGCTTCTGGCAAGGTAACCAATCGTACTCTGTCGACAAGATCACCGGCAAGCTCGCCACCGAATACACGCCGCCCGAGCTCAGAGAAGAGCGCGTCATCCGAAGCGCACACTCCATCCTCTACTGGATCGACAAAAATGACCCGAACGGACCTCAACCGCTGATGCCGAGCAGTGACCCGTCATTTGCAAATTGGGAGTACTCGGTCCAAAAGTGGGCGGAGCTGAACCGACTCATTGACGAAGGTACGGGGGTGATCCCGACACAGAAAGACGACGTGCACGTGCCGGAATTCTTCCCATCCCTCACCTTCACCACTCCCGCACCAAACGCCTCCCTCTCCAAGACAGACACCGTCAGTGTATCTGTCGGCATCCGCAGCCACTTCCCACTCAACCGAATCGATTACTATCTCAACAATGCGTACCTCGGCACCACCGAGCAGTCCCCTTGGATATTTTCCTTCCATCTATCAGATACTGACTCAGCAAACCTCTCGGGTCCAAACGTACTCAAAGCTGTGGCGAAAGACAGTGTCGGCAACAAAACCGAGGCGACGACGTCATTTAATGTCCTTTAGGGCAACGCCTTTCTGTCGTAGCACCTCAAGAATGGCCTCTTTCTTGATGTGCAGAACGTTTTTGATCATCGAGTGCGCCTGCACGCGAGCAACACCTTCCTTCACCTCCACTTGTGTGCCCAAAAGCGTAATGCCTGCCACGTCTTGTGCCACTTGAATAAAAGCGTCGCGGACAACAAAGGCATTGTTTCGCAGATTCGAGAACTTGGCGAGAAAGTTCGATATGTTGAACATAGAAAAAGGCGACGTGTTGCCGTACTAGCGATTCATTGGCATCACCAAGTACAAGAATGTTTTGTCGGACACACCACGGAGCACTACCGGACGACTAGGGCCGTTGAAATGGAGGGTAATGCTGTCTGAATCGATTGACTGGAAGCAATCGGTGACGTATTTATGATTGAAATTCATATCAATGTCCTCACCGGTGAGATTGGCCTTGAGCTTGTTTACATTCTCCCCCACTTCGGCGTTCTTGGTCTTCATTTCAAAGGCCTTTTTCGATGGTGTGACAGACAAGGAGACCTGATTGAATTTGTCGGAAAAAATATGCGCCATTTTCAACGAATTAACGAGGTCTTCCTTGAGTAGGGTCGCCTCAGTTTTGTGTTCTTTTGGAATAATCTGTTTGTAATCAGGGAAAGAGCCGTCGATGAGACGTGAGGTGAGGTACACATTGCTCGAGGAGAAGGCAATCTGGTTTTTGTCGAAGGAAATTTCGACATCTTCATCGATCTCTTCAAGAATACGCATAATTTCAGTGACGTTTTTGAACGGAATGAGCACGTGAGAGAAGTCTTGTGCCTTTTTCACCCGCACTCGCTTCTCAGCAAGACGGAAAGAGTCGGTGGCTACAAAGACCAATTCGTCCTGATCTGCGAACACATATACACTGGAGAGTTCCGGCTTCACCTGGGAGGTTCCAGAGGCATACCAGACGGCTTTAAGGCCGCGCACAAACTCTTTTGGAGCCAAGGTGAGGCTGTTCTCCTTCATGAACACTGGTACGGTTGGAAAATCGTCGTGCGGCAATGCCTTGATGAGGGTTGAGTTGTTCTGGGTTGATACTGAGAGGTTGCCGTCGATGGTTTCAAGGATGATGTTCTTGTCATTGCGCACCTGCTGGAGGAAGCTTGAGAGTACGGCGCCCGGGATGGCGACTGAACCAGGAATTTCCACTTTCACAGGCAGGTTGATCTCAATGCCGAGGTCAAGATTGGTTGCCCGGATGAGCAAGTTGCCACGCTCTGCTTTCAGGTAGAGGCACTTTAATACCGGAAGGG
The DNA here is from genome assembly GCA_038065315.1 of Patescibacteria group bacterium. Classification (NCBI taxonomy): domain Bacteria; species Patescibacteria group bacterium. Next base: position 562,377 of record JBBTRF010000001.1, on the reverse strand, counting down.
TCAGATTCTTTCCAGTTACTCGTTCGGCCTTTTGGACTGCTGCCGCAAATTTTTCTCGTACGCATTCTATCCTCATGTGTTTTTACTATATTCTATATAAAGAGTTATTACTATTATTAAGACTGTGGATATGTGTATAAGTCTGGGAGTCGCTCAACCGGGCCGTGGCTGGCGATTTCTTCTCCCCACCCCTGTTGGGGAGACTCTGGATAGGTGGGGACGACGGTGGAGAACTTCCCCAAAATACCCCGACTTCTACACACCGCTTCCCCGTCCGCCCCACACCCTCTCCCCAGATCCATCCACAGAGTTCAGGCACTTATCATACCCTTATCCACAGAATTATCCCCAATTTAAAGAAGAGCTCGAATCTGATTCAATTCCTGCATCAGGGTCGTGTCGGTCTTAATCTCGTGTTTGATCTTCTCGCACGAGTGGATGACGGTCGTGTGGTCTCGCCCGCCGAGCTTTTGGCCGATCGAAGGGTACGAGACACTACAATCCTCTCGCAAAATGTACATAACCATCTGTCGAGGGCGCACCACCTCCTTTCGGCGGGTCTTGTCGTAGATGCTTGCCTCGTCGATGTTGTAGTAGTCGGCGATAATTTTGATAATATCCTTCGCGGCAATCGTTTTCTTTGGCTTCGCACTGTTTTTTACCAAGTTTTTGATCTCCAACATGCTGAGGTCCTTCCCTTTTAGCTGGGCCTGGCAAATGATTGAGTTGAGCGCACCCTCAAGCTCGCGAATATTACCCTCAACAGAAGATGCAAGATACTCGGCGGTCTCATCATTGAGCGTAAAGCCGCTCTGTGATGCCTTGGCCTTCAAAATGGCTGTACGAGACTCGAGATCCGGGTATGGCAGCTCCACCAGCATGCCTGAGCTGAAGCGTGAGCGGAGGCGGTCTTCGACATTGGCGATGAAGTTGGGGTGCTTGTCGGCCGAGAAAATGATCTGGCGGTTGTTGTCGAAGAAGAAATTGAACAAATGGAAAAGCTCCTCCTGGATCTTGTCTTTGTTGGAGAAGAATTGCACATCATCCATGATGATGACATCGTACTTGCGATACTTCTCCTTGAAGAGATTCATTTTGTTGGTCTGAAGGGCATTGATGCACTCCTGGCCAAACTTTTCTGAGGTGAGGTAGTACACTTTTTTCCCAGCGTAGTGGGTTTTGATGTAGTTCCCTATCGACTGCACGAGGTGGGTCTTGCCGTGACCGGTGTTGCCATAGATGAAGAAGGGGTTGTATGCCTGCCCGGGCTTCTTGATGATGGCTTGTGAGGCGGCGTGGGCGAGTTCGTTGAAGCTACCGACGATGAGCGTGTCGAAGGTGTAGCGCGGGTTGAGGTTGTCGTCCTTGTTGATCTGAACGTCGCTGAGCGGCAGTTGGGTGGTGGGATTAAACGGTGCCTTCGGTGGCTCCTCTACCTTCTTGCGCGTGCCGTCCTCTTTGGCAATGACGTAGGCCATCGCCCTGATGGTCTCGTTCTGCCCTCGGAGGTTCTTCAGGATCTGTTTGTGATACTTGTTGCTGATCCAATCTTTCGCGAAGACGTTTGGGACATGGAGGTGGACGGTGCCATCGTCGATCTTTTGGATGTGGGTGTTGGAGAACCAAGTGATGAATGTAGCCTTTGAGATAGCAAGCTCAATCTCAACCAATACTTTATCCCACATTTGCTTGTAGTCCATAAGTGAAACGTATTATATAAGCTGGGGAGAAAATGCAACACTTGTGGAGGGTGGAGAAACATGTTGATAAGTTGTGGATAGAGGGGAGGAGAGATGAAATGTAAGGGCACGCGTAAAAGTCTGCTGACTTTTCGCTCCGACTCGCGCCGACGCGCTCCGTAGTCCCTCACATTTCATCTCTCCTCCCCTACTAGACACACCTTCAACATACTTATTAACCAAAGTTGACTGATTCGTGCTGAAAGGACTATACTTTCTTTGGCGCCAGAGTTCTGCAGGCTTCGGTCTGTTGCGAGTAATGCGTGAATTACCAACTCAATGAGCAACCTGCCGATCAGCTACGCGGCAAAAGATTCATTGAGGGGTTCGCGTCCTATCAGCTAGTTGGTGGGGTAACGGCCAACACCAAGGCTAAGACGGGTAGCTATTCCCAGAGGCGGAGTAGCCGGAAGAGACACAATCAAACGCGCCATGGCGGCCACCCCAGTATTCTAGATGAGGGTGGTCGCTTTTCTTTTCATAAATATTGAACATTTTCGCACTCTGTGTTACGCTATTCCCCATGTCATTCACATATCATCCAAAGAAGCGAAAGCGCGCGAAGACCCACGGCTTCCTCGTACGAGGCCGAACTTCGGGCGGCAAGCGTGTGCTCGCTCGACGACGACTCAAGGGACGCAAGAAGCTCTCCGTGAAGAAGAGCGGAAAGGCTTAAAGACACGCCCTGTTCGATGCTCCCAAAGACTCAACGAGTCACAAAAACGCTCTTCCCCGAATTGCTCGGAAAGGGTGTTTTTTGTTCCTCAGCGACCTTTTCAGCACGTCTTTTGCCGTCCCCTACCTTGAAATGCTCCGTCGTAGTCTCAAAGAAGGCGGCTGGCACAGCTGTGCTGCGCAATCGGATCAAGCGACGCTTCGCCGCCGCGCTGGAGAATGTGCTGGCAGAAGTGCGAAAAAATGGCTCACTAAAGGCTCCTTTTAGCGGCGCCTTCTTTGTGAGAGTGCCTGGTGGCAAGGGTGTGGGAGGTGCGACCAAGGCTGCAAAAGAGCTGCCTTTGCCTGAAATCGAGGCCGAGATTCGCCTGCTTCTCAAAAAAGTGAAATTAGTCTAGAATAGCCTGATGAGTTACCTCTACCATACGTTTTTCTACGACCCGTTGTACAACGGGCTTATTTTTCTCATCAACACCCTTCCACAGTGGGCAGATTTCGGTGTGGCTATTGTGGTATTTACGGTGATTGTGAAGCTCATCCTCTTTCCCCTCTCTCGCAAGGCGGTTTTGAGCCAAATGAAGATGAAGGAGCTTGAGCCGCGGATCAATGAGCTCAAGGCGAAATACAAAGATCCAGCTGAGCAGTCGATGCAGACCATGAAGCTCTACAAAGAGTCGGGTATCAACCCGTTTTCGAGCATCCTGCTTATTTTTATCCAAATCCCGATCATCCTCGCGCTCTACCAGATCTTCTATAGCGGCGGCTTGCCAAAGATCGACGCCTCCCTGCTCTATTCATTCATCCACTCCCCTGAGTTGGTCACCATGAAGCTTTGGTTCATCGATATTACAAAGAAAAGTTGGGAACTCGCCCTCTTGGCGGCGATCACACAGTTTTTTCAGATCAAATATTCAATGCCAGTCACCAAAAAAGATCCAAACGTAGCGCCGTCTTTTGGTACAGACCTGGCGCATGCCATGAGTACGCAGATGAAGTATGTCCTCCCTGTCATCGTCTTCTTTGCCTCATACAGTATCAATGCTGGTATCGCTATTTATTGGACCACGAGCAACGTCTTCGCTATTGGTCAGGAGCTATTTATTCGTCGGAAGAAGTAGGTTCCAGAAAGCGCCATCACGCTTGTTGGTGAAGAAGAGGTATTTTTCTTGCGGATCGAGGAATGGTCGGATCACGTCGATTTCTTCTTTTGAGACTGCGGCGAGACTGGCGAGGAGCTTTGTGGAGCCGGTCGAAGCGTCGATTCTCCAGAGATCGTCGGTGAAGCTGACAACGCCTTGATACCAACCGTCGGGGTAGAGCCCACTTGGAAGGTACTGTGGTACGGCACAATACACGACCGCGACTTGTTTCTTGCTCCAGACACATTTTTCCGGCAATACGGTGAATGAGAATTGCTCGAGCAGACCAGTCTTGGTATTGAAAAGTCGTGTGGTGAAGCCATCATCTCTGGAGTTCGAGTAGATCACATATTTTTGGTCGGCGCTCGCAAGAGTGGTGAGGCCACGGATGTTGCCGAGCACGCGGTCGAGCTTCTGGGTGTCGGTGTTGAGGAAGTACAGGAAGCCATCTGAGAAAGTTGAGGCTTTTGTGGTGATGGCGAACAAATTCGAGGCGAGCCACTGACTGGTCCACTCGGTGATTGGTGAGTTGAGCACCTCTACCCTTTTAGTATCGTCCTTGCTCGAGATGATACCTTGCAGGTCCGCACCTTTTGGCAAGGTGTAGAAAATAGTGCCGAGGGTAAATGGTGAAGGTAGGACTTCTTTGAGATTGCGAGTGAGATAGTTGCCGCGCACCTCTTGTGGAAGGAAGCTGATGTCACTTGGGAGTGCCGCCTGTGAAGAGGACGCGGTCTTCGAAGGTACGAGTTTAGCGAGATATGTCTCGATGGTGTATGGGTTGGCGTCGGTGACATATCGGATGTACACACTAGCGCCGTCTTTTGCCCAAAACGCCTCGCGAATCTTCTGAATCGAAGCACTGGCAATCTTCTGGGTGTCCAAAACGTCGGTACGGGTTTCGTGGATCGCGCCATTGATGCGGTCGATGAAGCGGATGTGGGTCTCCGTCACACTCACCTTGCCTGTTTTGATGGTTGTGTCGTAGGCAATGCCTCCAGCTATCGGTCCAGTCGATATCTTTCGAAGTTTTGGTGGTTCCGGTCGCTCCCCCGTAGTGGTGGCTATTGGAGTTTTTGGTTCGACAGGAGTTACTGGCTCAGTGTCGTCAACCGTGCCATCGAAACCGCCTCGGTCTGCCTTCCCTTCGTTGTTGACGTCCGGACCAGGATCTACCACCCCCGGTGTTCTCAGAAAGACAAAATACAACACGCCCAGCGCGACAATGACGATACCGATGATGATTCCTAGGATTGTGTATGCGGTACTTTTTTTCATGTTAATAACAGGGTGTTATATTTGGTGCGGCACCTCCCACACTACCTCCTGAAACAGCTTGGACGTTATAGTCTGAGTAAGGACAGCGTACACGATGCTCTATTTTGGCATTCATATCAGCAATAACTTTATTTGATTCAGCGAGCACCGCCGCAGCATCCTCCCCTCGCCCTTTTGCGATCAAATCTGCCACACGCGCTTGGGTCTCATTTTTTACCGTGGCAATCTGCAGCTTTGCAAGATTTCTCATTTGGGCAATATCCGCCAAACGGTCATCGGTTTTTTCGATCGGCTTCACCAGCTGATTGAATTGTGTGTCGCCGAGAGTCTGGATAATATTAATTGCCGCCTGCTTATCGGTGGAAATTTCGGCAACCTTAATCTGATCTTCCAACTCTTGTATTCTCCCAGCATTTCCCAAGAGACACTCAGCCTCTGTTTCGGCTGGTTCATTTTCACACTCTGCTTTAAGTGCCGCAAGCTCTGTTCGAAGTGGTGTCACTGCTGCGCTGAATGCCTCATTGGCAACTCTCGAAGCTTCAGAGCGTGCCGCGAAGGCCGCCTGCTCGCGTTCATTTACCAGAGCCTGACTCAACCCATCCTGCAGAAAAGCTGACGAACCGGTAAGTCCCGCATCGGAAATCTTGTCGACATAAAAGTTAATTTTCGTGAGCTGCGGATTGATCGTGTTCAAAATGAGATATGAACCAAGGACGAGGCCGAGACCAATAAGGGCCTGTTCGATCCGTTCTTTAGCCGTCTCGCGAGCACCTTCGCTCGTAGAGATGGCCAACTTGAAGCCCTCGAAGGTGATCACAAGTACGGCAATAATCGATGAAAGTGAGATCACGAGGCGGAAAAAACCTTTGAGATACGTAACAAAATCCGTTGTGCAGTTTATGGTACCCGCGCCGTTGCCACTAAAAGCGCCGCCGGCGTTGTAGGTATTGATCGTACCTGCCGCGCAACTTCCCTCGTTGTATGTTCCGGGAATCGGTGCCAAAAGGACATAGTCTTTTTCGCCCGCAAAAGCCGCAAAGACACTCATCGGGGCTACAGTGCTGGCAAGTAGAAGGAATGCACTCGCAAGTACCAAGACATTCCTTATTCTGTTGAGAGTACTCATAGTCATGGATTAAAAGAGTGATTTGCTGGCACTGCCGGGACTCACAAAATTGATAATAAGAGCGGTGGCATTGGTCTGGAAGACTTTGGTCGGCTGACGGAGCTCGACATTCACCTGAGCACTTCCCTTCTCGGTGTCAGGTACTTTAAAAACGATACTGCTACGGGTGACATCGGGAACATTTTTGCCATTCAGTGACCAGGAATAGTACAGATTGTTACTATCACGGCTCTTCACAGAGAAAAAGTATGGTTCGATCACCAACTTCATTTCGGAATCAGCGAGGTTCAGGCTGCTTGGCAGGGCGCGTTCATACGAAATGCCGGTGAGCGGGGTGTCTTGGTACAAGACCGGTGCAGTGCCAACACTATGTAGGAAGATTTGCCCAACTGTCTTTACGCTCGTGTCTGCCGTTGATACCTCGACACTTATCTGCTTCTCATTTACCGGTATTCCATCTCTGAAAGTAACAATATTTTTGCCGACGCCCGATGCGGCTGCGACAAACTCCTTGTCGAGCTTCCATCGGTAGATGAGCTTTGAGCTCGGGATCAACACGCCATCTTTGGTAAAGATGTTTGGTACGGCCACAACCTTAATGCCGCTCTGGTGAGAGAAAAGAGCCTTACCTTTGTAGAAAGGTGGGACGTAAGAATCAGATTGCCAGAGCAGGTCGACGGTGGCAGGAGTGATGCTGAGATTTTGCGTGCTCGTGATGCCGTTTGCGAGGATCGACACAGTGAGTGTGGTGTAGCTACCATTCTTCCCGGCTTTGAAGCGGAAATTTTTGGCACCAATACCCTTTTGTAGCACTTTGCCATTGAGCGACCAGGTGATCGTACTGCGATCCATATCTGCAGAGTAGCTGTCGACACTCGCCACGACATCTTGGAAGGCTGCTGGATATTCCGGATTCAAGACGACATTGAGTGGTGCTTTTTTAAACTCTTCGGGCAACTCAGGAATGTCCGCTTCCGTGGGTGGCTTGGCATTTTTCAGATAGTCCGGAATGCTCGAAGTGGCAGTGAGCTGTTTTAGCAGGGCGTCAAGCGCATCCTCCTGGGGGGTGGAGCTTGCTGATGAGGCCGAGGTTGTTGCTGTTCCGGCCCCTGAGCCAGCTGCTTGGGCGTCTGCGGTGGCGATTGAGATAGTGCCGATCCCCCATAGAGAAATGACACATAGGCAAAAAGATGCAATGGCATAGGTGAGAACATTGGGAGATCTCATTGCTCTATTTTATCACAAAGGTCCGGCGGTCGGAGTGAATAACTTTCGTAATATTAGGCTTTTCCGGATGGTCGAAGGTCTACGGTGTTGGTCGGGAGGTGTTCGGGGGTTGATAAGGGTAATTTTGATTCAGTTCCTCCGGAGAGGGCTCCTTGCTCATCGGTAAACAGCTCTTTACCGTCAGCTTTCTTTGCAGCTTTCAGAGCCATCACTGCCACCTTTCCTGCCACCCCTGCTTTCTCGGCGACTTCCTGGCCCTTGATGCTTGCGCAAATATACACGACATCTAATGTCCACATGGGGAGAGCGTCCAGAGCTGGAATTTCTTCGCCGACAAAAGCCGCGGCGATGCTGGCGTATTGCGCCGGCGTGAGAGGAATGTCTTTTAGGTGAAAAATAAGGAGGAGGGCAAAAGCAAACCCCACATCGATGATACGATTTGCGATGACACCGGCACCAAAAGCTAGGTCTAGCACGATCTGCAAAATGTCGACAAAAATGGTAAAGGCAATAAGGAAAAACCAGCCGAGATTGGTGATGGGTTCAGGTTTTTTGGCTGCCATGGTAGTGGTATGCGCCCGTGCGCAGGATTATTTCGCCGCTCCCCCGCCCTCTCTCCCGTCGGTGCTCGCAGAAAGTTCGGCCTTGGCCTTCTGGATGGCCAAAATCTGCGATGGGTCGGAAGTGATGATCTGGTCCTCGGTGTATGAGGCAATAATCTTGATCGCGACATGTTTTAGGCCCACGAAGAAGAGACCTTCGCCGACACTGGATTCGAGGAGCAAGAATTTTTCCTCGTCGGTGAGGTTGAAGGTCGCTTGGAGCTTGTCGATCGAGGTCGGCGACTGTTTCAAGAGGATCTGAATGGAAGAGTTGGTGATAATCGGCAAGCCGTACGGAGACTTCAAAAAGTCGTCCACGTCCTGGGTGATGGTAGCGAGTCCGAGATAGTATTTTCGGCCTCGTTTTGCCAAACTAAGCAGGAATGAAGCCGTATCTTCGGACTTCATCATCCACCATGCCTCGTCGATCACGAGCAGGCGCTTGCGGAGATTTTTGCGCACCGCGTTCCAAATGAAGTGTGTGACAATGTACATCGCTACCGGCTTGAGCTCCTCTTCCATGTCGCGGAGGGAGAAGACGATGAATTTGTTGTTGATGTCAACGTTGGTTGGCTTGTTGAGGAAGCCCGACCAAGTGCCGCGGGTGTATTTGGTGAGGCGTTGCACGAGTGACTCCGCTCCCTGCATGCCGGCGAGCACGAGCTCAAAGTCGGACATGAGCGGCGCCTCGACTTTGGTGAGGTCGGCATCGGGGGTGATGTCTTTGAGTGCGTAGGTTTCAGTGATGGCGCGGTCGATGATCGCGTCCTCCTCCGGAGTGAGGCCACTAAGCATGATACGGAAAATACCCACCAGGTTGATGATGTTTGAGCGGAGCACGTCTGCCGCGGATTCATCCTCGCGCGGTGTCGGCAGGTCGAAAGGGTTAATGTGGTGCGGCGAATTGAGCGAGATGTTGAAGTACTTTCCTCCCGTGGCCTGGGCCATGTACTCGTATTCTTTTTCTGGGTCGATGACGATCACCTCGGTGTCAAACATCAGTGTTCGAAGAATTTCGAGCTTCGTACAGTATGATTTTCCAGAACCGGACTTCGCGAAGGTAATGGAGTTGTAGTTTTCGAGGGAGAAACGGTCGAAAAGCACGAGTGAAGAGTTGTGGCGGTTGATGCCATACAAAATGCCTTTGTCAGAAGTGAGGTCGAAAGAGGTGAACGGGAAAAGGCTGGAGAGCGGCGATGAATTGAGTTTCGAAAGCACGTTCAGCTCGTCGGTTGCGATTGGTAATACGCTACGCAAGCCCTGCTCTTGCTGGAAGAGTGCTGGGCGGAGGTAGATAAGTTTCGCTTCGAGGATCGACTTGATTTCGCTCTCGATCTTGTCGAGATCTTGCTCCGTGTCGCCGTAGATAGAGATATAGAGACCGACATCAAAGAGTTTTTCTTGGGCTTGCATGAGATTGTCACGAAGCGATTCGAGGTCTTGGTATGCGGTGTCGAGCATTGGGTCGCGGACGAGACCTTTGCGCTCGCGGCCGTGAATCTGGCTCGATACCTCAGCCACCTTTTTCTGGAATTGGCGGAGTACTTGCGCGGTGTCGATTGGGTGAATAAAAATAGAAATATCGAAGATCTTGTCGAGGTTGATGATCGGCGAAAACCAACCTTCGGAGAGGTATCGAGGGTACGAAATGACAAAGAACGTGCGGACGAGCTTTTCGCCGAGGTTGAGCGAACGAGGGCTCACCTTGAGCGCAGAAGGAGCGATGACATCTTTCAGGTCGAGGGCAGCAGCATTGTAGATATCCTGCGGCAAAATCGACGCCTTCATCTCGGCATCCCCGCCCCCCTTCTTGTTGAATATGTTTGAGAAAAGTCCCATGGGATTGATTATAGCTGAATCGGCTTGTCCGTTTCACCGGGATTAAAGATCTTGTAGAAGAGCTCGATGATCTCTTCGGTTCCCAGCTGTGCCACGCGAATACCGACGCGCGTGAGCCCCTGCTCCACCACGCTCACACGCTGTTGGATCTGCGATTTCGCCTCCTCGAAAGCCTCACTTTTCTGAGCCGTTTCTTTTTGCTTATCTTTTTTGCTGAATAGGCCAGAAGCACTGTTTTTGTTGAGTACGGCCGAACCGTACGGCACGACGACGAAGAAGCTTTTCGTCATGATATTGGCCGACTCGGTGAATTTCTTGATGAATTCAATGTATTCGCGGGTCTGGAGGCGCAGCAGCTCCCCTGTTTGTTCCTTGTAGCGGTTTTCAAGGAGGGCAATGTATGGGCGAATGTCGAGGCGGCGTGAAGACACGAAGATCTGCACGGTGAAGTCGAGCGAATTGAGAAAGTTTTGGAATTGGTAGATGATCGCTTCCTGACTCTCCGCGGATTTAAGTGCGAAGTTGAGCGATGAGGTGAGAAGAAGTGCGCGCATCGAGCCGTCTTTCAGAATAGCAATGCCATCCCTCACCTCTTTGAGAGGGACAAATTGTTGGCTTGGTGCGGATTTGGTGAGGGCCATGGTACTTTGCTCTATTATACCCGATTATACTTGTTTGTTGTTCTTCGTGACGGGGTTGGCGAGCTCCTTGGTCTTTACATCCAGGCTCCAGGTCATGTCTTTCAGCTTGCTGTCGGCGAGGCGGGGTACGTAGAGATTATCGAGATCACTACTCGCCTCGCGCTCCTCGGTTGTCCTAGCTACCGGCTTCTTGTCCTGCTTCTTCCAGATATAGAGTTTTTTGCCAACGAAATATTTGAAGACGTTTTCGACGAAAAGAATGAAGGTTTGGCGTTCGTTTGGGTGGTAGAAAGCGAGGGCGAGGGCAAAGGCACCCACCGGGAGGGCTGCCATGATGCCGAAGAGCAGTCCAAGGTAACGGATGAGCACAAAGCACATACCTGCCCCACCGGCGATGTAGATGAATTGCTTGATGGTCAGCGGACCAATGATTTTGTCCTCCACCTCGATGAATTGTGGAACTTGAAATCGCATGTAGATATTATACCGCAGCCTTGAGAAATGCCGACGCACCTGCGCAGCGACGACCTAAGCGATCGGCTCGCGGTACGGGTCCGGCTCGTTGCTGGTGCGAGAAATTTGGGGCGGCAGGCTGGTCGGACGGCTCATCTTCTGTTCCGCGAGGGTTTTGGGAGCGACCTGTGTCGCTGGTGGGCGCATGGGTGATGTTTGTTGCACGACTGGTGCTACTTTGGCTGCCGCTGGCTTCGCGAGCGCGATCATGCTCGGTGCATGGATTTCGAGGAGGTGTTCGAAGTGCGGCTCTACTGCGGGGATCTGCGCCTGTTCGTTGGGCGGGATCTCGTGGATCTTGATGAGTGACTGTCGGACCGGCCGGAAGATGTTTTCGTTGATCTCGTTGGCGATTTTTTGAGCAACTGATGTCGGAATGTTCGCAGCTTGGGCGATTCGTCCAACAAATCCTTTGATCGGCTGAATAGCCATCAAGGTAGATGTGGTTAAGTCTATCAATACCTTGCCAACATTCCCCACGCCACTCTCCTTGCAATATTGGGTAATTTCCTTGTCCAGGCGTTCATCCGTCAACACATCACGGATATCAGAAGGAAGGCTATCAAAATAGCTTTTCATTTCTGCGACAGTTTGTATTGATTTTTTTGCCATGATGTAATCGTGCTACTTCTTCTCCTCTTTCTTGCCTCCCCCACCGTCTTCATCTTTCTTACTGGTCTTTTCTTTCACATCCCCGAGATCTTTTCCGAGTGAATCGAGTTTTTCTTCCTGAAGTATTTGATTTTCTCGAGTGATCACCTGTTCACGCTTTGTGGCAGCCTCACTTCTACGCGACTCAGCGGTTCTTAAGTGACCCGTACGCTTTTCAGGGTTTCGTTCCATGGCTCTCACCGACCGAGTTGCTGCTACCAATTCTCCCTGCAACCTTAAGATATTTGCTTCGGTGGTCGGCTTCTCTTTTGTGCGCTTTTCTTCGTCTAGACCCTTAAGCTCAATCTCGATAGCCTTCATGCGGGCTTCTTTTTCGGCAATTTCCGCTTCCTCCTGCGCAGCCTTGCTGTTTTCGAGAGCCTTCATTCCGTCGAGAACATTTTTGACCGCCTGTTTATTCTCCCTGATCTTTTCGGCTCTCACTGCGTCGTCGGTGATGTCATCAAACTTCTCCTTCAATAGTGAGGTAAGGCGGGCTGTTGCTGTCTCGTGCGCAGCCTTGCTTGTTTGATAGTCGAGCTTTCGATTTGTGAACACGGCATCAGTCTCACCAGCTTCCTGGGTCGGCGCCACTGGGGCCGCAGCCTCTGCGTACGCTCTGTAGGATTCAAGCATCCCCTCCTCTGCTTCTGCTTGTTCAGCCTTGATGCGTTCTAGGTCCGCTTTTGCCTTTTCGGTCTTTTGCTTTTTCTTGTCATTTTCTTTAATATCCTTGTCAATCGCTTCTAACGCTGCCTGATTTTCCGCAAAGATCGGCTTGTCTGAGTCTCGGTTCTTCTGGAAGAGAGATGTCTTTTCGTAATTTCCACGGAATTGCTTCTGACGGGCCTCAGCATTTTCCTTCTGTTTTTCCTCGAAGGTTTCTTTTCGGGAGGTATAATCTACATTCGCTTCCTCGTACTCTTTTACCTTTTCATCATAGACACTTCTCCTGTTTATGAAAGAAGTATTGGTCTCGCCCTCCTTTCGAGTCGGTTCATCCGGCTTGATCGGTGCACGCTCCCTGAACTCCGCTTTCTCTCCTACTCGTGTGTATCCTTCCTTCGCATATTTTGCCTCTGCCTTCACTGCCGCATCAAAGCCACCTTTTGCTCCGCCGAATCCGGCACCGGAAACATCCTTTAGGCTACCGGTGATTGCCTTGCTCGTAGCAGAGCCAATGATTGGTACAGATTCCAATTTTCGCAACGCCTGACCGACAGAACTATTTTTGTCCTGCGCCCATGCAGCGGCGCGACCAGCAGTATTTCGGCCCACAACACCGGCCAATTGCCCACGCTTCTTCTTGAGGAAGTCGTTGAACACTTCGCCACCCTCCACGCCGACTTTTCCAGCACTCTTGAGCGCGTAGACCATCATGGCGATCACGACGATAAAGCGGAAGACGATGTTCACGGTGGTACCGCTCAGAGTCGAGAAGAGTCCAGAGAAGCCGTCAACGCCAGGAGCGACTGTTTGGAAGCCCGGGCTCTGGAGGATCTTGAAGGTGATCCACATCATCGCCATGTACACCGGTGGGAACAGCATGTTTGCCTTCAGCTCCTTCCACCAGTTGCTTTGATATTCATCTAGCTGTGGGAGGACGAGGCCGGCAAAAGCGATCGGCGAACGGATCATGAGGAAGATAATATCGATGAATCGCTTGAGGAAGAGCCAGCATGCTGCGACCATCACCACAATAGTGACGCAGATGAAAATGCTGCCCATGACGGTGGAGAGGATGTAGGCGAAGGCAGTCACTGGACTATTGGCGGTATCTCCCTGTACTGTTCCGGTGTAGTTTGGTTTGTAGATCGTTTCCAATTTCAGGGACTGCATGATGCTATTGGAAATACCGCCGGCATGCGATTGGTTCTGAGTCGGGTTGGTCGACACTACCCCTACCCCTGGAAGTTGGCTATAGAAGCCGATAGTGACAATGTTGGAAAGGTCGAGAGCGGCTTTGGTAATGAAAAGGCTGAAGTTGATCAGGAGCGCTGCCAACACCAAGTTGCCAACGGTTTTTTTCCAATCCACTTTGTCTAGGCCGAGTATCGTACCTACCGCGGCGTACAGCAATGCGAAAATGAAGAAGAGGTTGATGAAATCTCGGATCACTTTCCAAATGTCGGTGATGACACCGAGGCTATCGATGGTCGTCTTTAGATTGACGATCGTTTTATCGATGATGAAGTTGAAGATCAGGCCAACCAAGCCGAGCACCCAACCAAAAAGCATGAGGATTGTATTGCCGAGTATTCGCATTCCTGCAGGAATAAAATAGTATGGATTCAGCATTCGCCACGCGAAAGCTGTTTCCTTGTCCCCGCTTCCACCAGCCTGCTTTGGATCGGTTGGATTCTGACTCGCACTATTTGCCGAAGTATTTCCAGAGCTCTGCTCAAACGCATCGGTGGCCGCGTTAGGGTTTTGGTTCGAGAGGGGGTTGGTATTCGATGTCTGCTCGAGTGAGTCGGTATCGGCGTTTGGATTAGCTGGGGGCGCCGGCGGCGCTGTTTCGTCCGTGCCCTCTTCCGGTTGTGTCGCTGGTGCTACCGGCGGCGCTGTCTCGTTGGTACCCTCTGTCTGTGCGGAGACGACGCCCGCAAATACTGAACAGGTCAAAAGCAGTACCATGATTCCGCCCGCTAACCATTTGTATGCAAAGTGTGATTTCATCTTATTTTTTCAGCCCGCCACTCATGATCTGGCTGATACCTAGGTTAGCTAAGGCGATCACGATGTCATCGAATTCTCGAGCAAGGTTGAGGTAGTCAAGCTCGTTCCCTGTTGCCTTGCTGAGCTGGTCGTTGATCAGCGAACCAGGGGTCTTGATCGTGCCGTCGCTCGACAGCAATGATTTAAAACCCTTGCCCCAATCGAGCGAAACCTTTGCCGTATTTTGTCGACTGGTGATCTTTGCGGCAACAATTTCTTCAGCCATGAGCTGCGAGCCGAACGGATTGTTCTGCGCCTGGCTGGTCATGGAGATCCAACCTGGCCAACCGCCCTGGCTAAAGTCGCCACCCACGAAGCCTTGGAAATTCTGCACGATGCTCGTGATGCTGCATCGGGACGGTGACACGTTGCGATTGCGTTGCTGAAGGAATGAGAGCTGAAGTTGGAGGCGGAACGGGTCGCAGACGAAGCCGAGTGCCGAACCGTCGATCATGCGGCCAATTTCCTGGTCGGCAATATTGCCGAAGAAGCCCGCGGGATCAGTGACGAAAGTCGGTCCCCCTTCGAAGCCGCGATTGATCCAATCGATGATGGAAGAGACGAGTGCATGGACGACGGCTTTTGCGAGCGTTTTGACTATGAAGTCGAGATAGCATTTTCGATCAGTGATGCTGCCGGTGTTCAGTGCTGCCTGTGCGTTCACCGTAAATAGTCCAAGATTAATGATTGGTACCGCAGGTATAGCGTTTGCGCCAGCAGCACTGGTCACCACTCCTGAGGATAGTCCAGGTGGGCATCCAAAGAAGAACGCCTCAGCTTTTCGTGGGGCAACAAGGGGTAAGTCGCTCGGTACGAGGGTAACAAGGAGAATGGCAGTCAGGAGAAAAAAGCATATCGCGTTTTTTCCCGCATTTGCAATGCGAAATCGCTTCACCTCACAATTTTATCTCACTGCCCGAGAAGGGTAAAGGCATAACCAGGCTCTTTTGTGGAGAATACAACGCCCTTTTTTGCGAAGTAGGCGCCAAAAGATTTCAGTACGGTATTGAGGTCGGTAACATTTTGGTCATATGCCGAAACATGCGCGATGGAGGTTACTGGGTCGGTCTCGAATACGGTAAAGTTGGCGATATTGACGCCGATCCGTCCGGCGACGTTGGCAAGGGCGACTTGGAGAGGTTTTGCATCGCTTGGGATGGTCATTTTCACTAATTTCTGCCCCACTGTCGTATATGCCGTAGAAATCGCCTTGAGTTGAGCGAGATTTTCTGAATTCGCCCCGCTTTCCGCCATAGTAGCAAGCAAAGTGAGCTCGTTCTGCGAGCTATCTTTTGGTGAATTTTCGATGACCAGAGTGATCAATGCGTTGCCGTAGGTTTTGAGCTGCTCAGTTGTTGGTGCTGAAATAAGTCCAAGATTAGCCCCCGTATAGGTAATGTACTCGATCTTTTGGGTATTTTCCTCAATGACGTTCTTCACCAGCGACTCCTGCACCTCAGGGGTGATTTCCTGCCCATTGTTCTTGAGGAAGAGATACTTTGCGAAGAGGTCGATAGAGATGCGGTCGGTGAGATTGCGCTGCTCGAAGCTCTTTTCAGCCTCAGAAACCTTGGATTCGGTCGTTGAAATGCCGTTTTCGGTGCCCGAAGTGTTGAAAGTGTCCTTGAACAGGTCGGAATTGCTGCTGGAGACCGCCTGAATTTGCACGCCACCGCTGACCTCCCCATTCTCGGTGCCATTTCCGAGGTCAATACTTTTGCTAGTGTAGCCAAGCATTACTGTCCCCGCCACGGCAGCGAGTACGACGACACCAACGATGATTTTTTTGTATGTAGGGTTCATGGTACTTTCGTGTAGAGACTAGAGCGAGGTGCCTGCAAACATAATTGTACCAAAAGGCTGTAATGCATAGGGTACACACCCAGCTTTTCCGGCAAACATCAAGCAGGCGCCGCCGGGGGCAAAGAGGCCAAGCGTCCACACACCTGGTCGAGGGAGCTGGTACCATGCAAATTGTGGAGTGCCCGGAAAGTAGAGATAGTTGCCCGGAATCGGTGTGGCGATGGTGATGAGGAAGGCGTTGGTACAGGTGCAGTACACCGTGGACACGATCAATCCGCCGAATGGCAAGCCGACAGTCGCGCCGGCTCTGTATACGAAAGTCCCCGCAATCAAACAGGCTGCCAAAATGATGGCGATGGAGAGGCGGTATTTTTGAAAAAAGGCGCACATTTAGATTTTGATCGTAAACTTCCCCGGCTTTTCTTTGTTGCTTACACCATTCTCGTTCACAACGTAGAATGTCATCGCTGCTTCGATGCCCCTCTTCAAGTCGACTCCGACTTGTAGTTGCGGGATCTCGGGGAATGGCGCGACAGAGAACGTGAGTGTTGTTCCATCCGGAGAAGGAACTTCTTTTATTATATGATAGTTTGTCAAAATCTCATTCCCCTTCGGTGCGAAGTTCTTGCCGTGGACGGTCACTTGTTGTCCATAGAGGCCGCTTTCAGGGCTGACGCTGGTGATCGTCGGTGGCGCAGATCCTTCTTTCGTCACGACGTAGAAGCTCGTGTTGAGGGTCTTGCCGTTGGCATTTTCCACCCAAATGACGTGTTTGCCATATGGTGCGTCATTGGGAATCGTCGCGGTGAGACTCGCTCCGCCGCTCGACGGTATGTTTGAAATACTGAAATTAGGGCCAAGATAAAGGGTATTTCCTGTCTTGGTGAAGCCGTTGCCGGCGAGTGTGAGTTTGGAACCTCGTGGTCCGTAGTAGCTCGAGGGGAAGGTGATATACAGGTCGGTTTTTTCGACAGGCGTTGTCGCAGAGGTTGTCGGTGCGGGTGCCGTGTTCGTTACTGGCGTGGTGAGAACCGGAGTTTTTGTTTGAGCAAACACTTCATTCAAGACTCGTCTGGTCGCTTCCCCCACTACTCCTGTACCGCTACTCAATCCGAGCGGTGCCAGTATCTTCTCGGCATTTTTTTCTTGAAAACGGATCACGGCTGCCTGTGTCCGCATACCAAACAGCGCCGTCTCTTGTCCCGGAGATCCAGGACCATCTTCCGCGACACGTGTTTCGCTGTCAGTGTTTAATTTCTGTTGCAATAGCTGTACATCTGCACCAAAATCACCGATCCGTAGTGTCCGAGTGAAGACCGGATCGTTGGCGAGGGTTATTCTGGGCAAAAGAAAAAGCACGACAGCGGCAAGCAAAAAGTGTTTTGCAGAAAATCTAGCCATTGAGTGACTGCATTATATCACTCTGCTCGTGCAAAAGTGCGTTACAATTATACGATGTTGTTTTTACTCCCTATTTTGTCAGCCGCACTGTTACTCGCTGCTTTCCCGCCGCTCGAGCTCAGCTGGTGTGTGTATATTGCGATCATTCCGCTTCTCGTCTTCATCGATCGCGCCAAAAATACGCGGACGATATGCATCGGTGCCGGCGTGACAGGTTTTTTGTACGGTATCTTCACGCTGTTTCCGTTGGCGAGCACGAACGCATGGTGGTGGCTGGAGCAAAGCAGTCTGCTCTTTCAACACAAAGAGCTCGCTCTCTATGGATTTCTCGCTCTTCTCGCGTTGATTGGCGACGTGCCGTTCTTTATTTTATTTTCACTTGCATACAAACGCATCTTTGCCAAAGACTCCCCTATTCGCCACTGGTTCGTGCAGATTTTGTTCGTCGCGGCGTGTTGGACGATCCTCGAATATGCGCGGTCGTTTGTCCCGGGCGGCATCGCCTGGCAAGAGCTCGGTATTAGTCTGGCACCGCAGGAATATATTCGACAATTCGCGCACCTCGTCGGTATCTACGGACTCGGATTTTTTGCGGTGGCGATGAATATCTGCTTGTATCGATGGAGCTTGGAATGGCGCCGACCGCGCCACTTTATGGCCAGCCTACTCGCTTTTTTGGCGATATGGTCCTATGGGTATTATCGAATCAATGCTGAGCCGCTCGGTGATCCCGTTCGGGTGGCAGCTATCCATTCTACACTCACTACACAAGAAGAAAGTGTGGGCTTGGTCGGGTTTCGTTACTATGAAAAAGCCGTAGAAACCGCTTTGGCGGCAGGGGCGAATCTTGTCGTGCTTCCGGAAAATGCTGTTTCGTTTGTTGTCATTGATGAAAACACGATGCTCCCTCTCGGATACGAACTGCCAAGCTCGACAATAAAAGCGGTATACGACAAAATACTTGGCTGGTCGACTGCTCATCCGAAAAAAGTGTTTCTGATCGGTCTGCACAGCAAAAAAGATGAACACTTGTTCAATTCAGTGGCGTATATCGAAGCCGGACAGCTTCGACAGCTCTATCACAAGCGCCACCTCCTGCCTCTCTCTGAAGGAGACTTTAGTTCCGCATCGGTCGGTGGTGGTCAGGTGGACTCCTTTGTGTTTGAGACAGGTTTGGGACGCATTTCCCCGCTGATTTGTTCGGAGGTCTTGTATTCGGATGCTACTTCGCGACGCGCCAGTGCAGATCTCGTGACGATCAGTGGCAATGATGCTATTTTTGGTTCCGACATTGTGGCGCGTCGCGGCCGACAGGTCACTCTTCTGCGTGCGGTTCAGTCTGGCAAGTACTTTATTGTGTCTACGAAGGGTTTGGAGTCTGCGATCATTGATCCTCTCGGAGAATTCATCAACACATCGACCGATCCGAGCGTGGTGATGGCGGATATCCGTATTAGGCGTTAGTCTGTACGAAATATTTTTGCGAGTGCAGCCCACTGCTCTATCGCGACTTCCTCAGCCCGTACCTTTTCTTCGAGGCCGATTGCTGAAAGCGTCTGAACACGTTGGTCGCTGGGGATTTCTAAATTGCTCGCGAGAATTTTGCGCTTGTGTGAAAATCCGAGCTTCACTGTTTCAAAAAAAGCCGATTCGCTGAGCTGATTTTTGCTGAAAAATTGTTTCGAGATGGCATCGATGAGCAGAATCGCCGAATCCACCGCCGGCTCTGGAGAAAAATATTTTGCCGGTACTTTGGCGACATATTTTGGTGTGCCATATGCTTTCACGCTGATCGAGAGGATGCTTTCTTTGCCGTCGCGTGCCACGATGCGTTGCGCCACTTCTTTTTGCAGCATCAGCACCATCTTGCTTGGCTGGTATGCCGACTCGAGGAACATGCGGAGGAGCTGTCCGGTGATGTAGTACGGAATGTTGGCGATGATTTTGTACTGCCCTTCGCGTAGGCCGCACTCAGCGAGCTTTTCGACGGTCATTTCCAAGATATCGCCGTGGATGAGGATGAGCTTGCCCGAAGCGAGTGAGCCAGCGAAGGCTTCGCGCAAGAGCGGGATCATGCGATCGTCTTTTTCGATGGCGATGAGGCGGCCACCGGTGGAGAGTTTCGCGAGTAATGCCTCGGTCAAAACGCCCTTTCCAGGGCCAATTTCAAGGATATTATCGCCAGGCTGAATATCGGCGGCGGACACGATGTCACGCACCGCCTCTTTAGACTTGAGGAAGTTTTGGCCGAGCGACTTTTTAGCGGGAAGATGCATGATTTTTGTGGTGCGCCGCGAGCGCGACCGTCGTCCCTTTACCCTACCCGAAACTAGTCGAAATAGAAAGAGCGTCCGGTACGTGCGGGTCGCTGATATTCGTATGAGGCTGCTTCGACATTGTGGTCGGCGATGTCGCCGAGAAATTCGGAAGGTACATTCATGCGCTTACTGCCAAAGATGGTGCGCACGCCGGCAAAGGTAAGATAGAGTCGTTTCTTCGCGCGGGTGAGAGCGACGTAGAAAAGGCGACGTTCTTCTTCTGATTCCGATTCGCTCATAGATTGCTCGCTGAGTTTCAAGTGCGGGAAAAGGTCTTGTTCGAGACCGGTGATGAAGACGTGTTCAAACTCGAGACCTTTCGACGCGTGAACAGTCATCAGCTTCACGGCGTTCTTCGCTTCCTTCATTTCGTCTTGGTCGGACTGCAGCGCGGCTTCCTCAATCAGTTTTTCGAGGCCGGAAGCCGCGCTGGTTTCTGTGTCAAGCGTCACTGGCGGCAAATGGTCGTACTTGGTCGAGAGTGTCACGAGTTCCTGCAAGTTCTCGAGTCGTTCAAGGTCCTCCTCCGTACCCTTTTTGTACTCAGCTTCGAGGCCGCTCGCCGAAATCACGAAGCGCATCACTGAAGATGGCTTCTCACGGGTCGCGAGATCGCGAATTTGAGCCAACACATTGCGGAAGCTCTGGATCTTGTCGCGCACTGCCCCGCTCAGGCTATCTTCTTGTCCGCTAAATATTTTCAGCAAAGTCACTTTGCCGATGCCGCGCGGTGGTTCGTTGATGATGCGCTTCAGGTCGGCCAAACCTTGCGGATTGAGTGCGGCACGCAGGTACGACAATGCATCTTTGATCTCCTTGCGCTCAAAAAACTTCGTACCGAGCAGTTGATACGGCACGCTGTGCGCCAAAAAAGCCTCTTCGAGAATGCGCGATTGGAAATTGGCACGAAACAGTACGGCGATCTCGTTTGGCTCTACTCCGCCACGGATTAGCTCATTGGACTTCTCAGCGATGAAGTGCGCCTCCTCCACTTCGTCGTATCCTTCAAACATTACGATCTTCTCCCCCGCTCCCTGGCGCGTAAAGAGATTTTTCTCGCGGCGCTTCTTGTTTTTCTTGATTACTGCATTCGCGGTATCCAAAATGGTCTTGGTGGAGCGATAGTTTTCTTCGAGCGTGACGACTTTTGCCTCAGGATAATCCTTTTCGAAATCCATGATGTTCTTGATGTCTGCGCCGCGCCAGCTGTAGATGTTTTGGTCGATGTCACCTACCACGCAGAGGTTTCGTGTCTTGCTGGCGAGTAGCTTGGCGATCATGTACTGCACTTTGTTGGTGTCCTGGTACTCATCGATGTGAATATACTTCCAAATACTCTGGTAGCGCTCGAGCACTTCCTTGTGGTCGCGTAGAAGGATCGCGCTTTTGAGAAGAAGATCGTCGAAATCGAGTGCCTGCTCCTTCTTCAAGTGCTCCTCGTACTTTTTCCAGACCGTTGCGACGATATTCGAGAAGTATTCATTGCTGGTGAGGCGCGTGAACGCCTCGACGGTGGTGAGATTGCCCTTCTCGCGGGAGATAACGCGCAGGATTTTGGCCGGTTCGAATTGCTTCGGGTCGAGACCGGCTTCAATGACTGCAGCTTTCACTGCGCTCGTCGCGTCGGTCTTGTCGAAGATAGTGAAATGGCGGTTCAAGTCAATGAGTCGGCTGTTTTCTTTCAAAATATGCACCCCGAGCGCGTGGAAAGTGCTCACAAAGGGTTTTTCCTCGAAGCTTACGGGCATGTTGAGACTTTCGTCTTCGCGGATCAGCTTCAGCACGCGCTCGCGCATCTCTTTCGCTGCTTTGTTGGTGAAAGTGATGGCCAGCACCTGATGCGGCGCGATTCCCTGCTTCACGATATGCAAAATACGATGTGTGACGGTCTTGGTCTTGCCAGCTCCGGCGCCAGCGAGGATCAAAAGCGGTCCTTCAATCTGCAAAACGGCCGATTTTTGTTCGGAATTGAGACTCTCGAGGTGTTTCACCCGAATACTATACCACGGGACAATGGGGACAGCGCCATTGACTTCCCAGGGGTATCCGATAGACTTTAATTGACGATACTAACCCTTGCAGGGTAGGTCTACAGGAATACCGAATATGGCTTAATAGAGCCATATAATGACAGAAACGCACGTTTAGTCCCTAATTTGAAGCGTATTTTTAAAAACTCCCAAAAAACGGCTCTATTTAGGCTTTTTTCTATAAAAGCTAGCTTCGCTGTACCTATCGGGGTTTTTCTCGTCGGGATCGCTGTGTTTCCACAGCCATTGCTTGCCAAAGCCTTCTCCATCTTTACTGACCTATTTGCGGCGGAAAAACTCACCCCCAGAACCATTTTTCAGACTCGAAACTCTCAAAACATGGCCTTGTTGAGCGCTGAGGTGAGTCCTGACCCGACATTTGCTCGTGGCGGTGGCGACATCACGATCGTCAGCGGTAATGCCTTGGTCGCTGAAAGTGGGCCTCTGGGTACTATGGGCAATATCGACGATTTCCCTCTCTATCAACGCATCAGTCTCTATACTGTTCGCGAGGGTGACACCCTCACTCAGATTGCAAAAATGTATGGCGTGTCAGTGAATACGATTGTTTGGTCTAACAATCTCAGTGGAAAATCGATCCAGCTCGGTCAAACCCTCACTATTTTGCCGATCTCCGGCATCGCTCATACGGCCAAGAAGGGCGATACTCTAAAGAGTATTGCGAAGAAATACAAAACAGACGTTTCAGAGCTCGCATTGTTTAATGATTTGAATGAGAACGATATCATCGCTGATGGAGTAATCATCACTATTCCTGAGGGAGAGACTGTAGTAGTGCCTTCTGCTGCTGGGAAGATCCCTGAGAAGACGTTTAAAACCACCTTGGCTCACGATACCAACGGTCCAGAATTTCCGGGATACTATCTACGTCCGACCAGCGGTATGAGGACACAGGGCTTGCACGGATACAATGGTATTGACCTCGGGTCCCCAAGCGGTACTCCGATCTACGCTGCGGCAGCTGGTGATGTGATTATTTCTCGAAATAGCGGTTGGAATGGTGGATATGGCAACTATGTCGTGGTCAGTCACTCGAATGGTACCCAGACTCTCTATGGACACATGAAAGAGGTCATTGTCGTTGCAGGAGATCAGGTCTACCAAGGTCAAATTATTGGATATGTTGGAAACACGGGGCGATCGACCGGCCCCCATCTTCACTTTGAGATTCGAGGTGCACGCAATCCGTTTTAGTCGAAGAGGTCTTGTAGTGTAAGATACACATATGCATTCCGAAGGAGGATCACGCGGTGAATACACGATTGAATATTTACCTGATACTGTCACATTTGACCCGCTTTCTTTGTGTGCGGAGACACTGTTTACACAGTCGGATCTGTATTATCGATGGCAGCTTGCTGCAGGGAAAATAGCAAAGCGTTTTTTAGTGAAGGATGGTTCCCAAACAGTGGCCTACGCTCAATGTTTTTTCACCCCGGTCCGTTTTCTCGGCGGTCGAGGGTATTGGTATGCGCCATATGGCCCAGTGTGTGTCGCTGAAGCAGATCATGTGCAGGTCAGAATGGCAATCTCGAAAGCTTTTAGCCTACTCGGTCTTGTCACCAACACAGCACCCGCCGCTTTTTTTCGTCTCGATCTTTTCCCTGTTGTGACAAGTGCAGCCGCATCGAGTCTGAACACCGGCTCCTCATGCCCACGTTTTTTGATAGACGGTTCGCTTCAGCCACGCTCCGAGTGGGTGTTGCCACTTGCGAAGAGTGAGGCAGAATTGCTTGCCGGTATGCATCAAAAGGCTCGCTACTCGATTCAGTATGCTCAACGGAAAGGGGTGACAATCCAGCTTGTGGGAGAGCATTTTTTTCCGCACCTCGATGCGTTTTGTCGCCTGATGCAACAGACTGCTTCACGAGACGGCTTCGTACCCCACCCAGATGGATACTACAAAGCGTTGTTCGCTGAGCTTGAGAATACGAAGTCGGCCTTCCTAGTGCTCGCTTCGTATGGCGGTGAGGTAGTGTCGATCGCTGTGGTGATCGGATATGGACAGACCGCCACCTACGTCTTTGGTGCATCTTCTGACACCCATCGAAATGTGTCTGCGTCCGCGTTGGTACAATGGACGGCACTGCTTGAGGCCAAGCGACGCGGCTACGCCGAATACAACTTTGGAGGAGTCTCTTCCGAACGTTTTCCGGTGAAGACCTGGAAGGGCATTACTACTTTCAAGCAGCGTTTCGGCGGGCATGGGCAGACACATTCGCCTATTGAAGATGTTGTCTTCCAGCCATTCTGGTACGGTGTCTTTGTTGTCAGAAAATGGGCAAAGCGATATCTCCATATATAATTCAACCATGAAAGATGTACTGAAACGTGTCGTCCCGCAGCAGATTTTCTCAGCGTATTATTGGCTGTTTTCCGTACTCGGGGCGTTTCTGTATGGCTTCCCTTCTCGCAAGATGATTGTCATCGGTATTACCGGTACCAAAGGCAAGACTTCTACGGCCAATTTTGTCTGGTCATGTGCGATGGCGGCTGGTATGAAGGCTGGGATTATTACTACCGCCAATATTCGTATTGGAGAAGAAGAGTCAATGAACCACTATCATATGACCATGCCTGGTCGTTTCGCTATTCAGAGGACGATGCGCGAGATGGTGAAAAAGGGTTGCAAGGTATGTGTTGTTGAAACCACTTCAGAGGGTTTGAAGCAGTGGCGACACGCCGGCATCGACTATGATGTCGCTATTTTTACCAACCTCACTCCTGAACACCTTCCTTCTCACGGCGGTAGTTTTGAAGCCTACAAAAAGGCCAAGGGAGCTTTATTCAGCTCGCTTCACTCTGCTCGACAGAAAGTACTCGATGGCGTTGCTGTGCGTAAGATTGTTTTGGCAAACAATGACAGCGAACATGCGCCGTATTACCTGAGTCTTGCTTCAGGGATCGCCCAAACGTTCTCCTTGCACTCGGTGTCTGACATAAAGGCCGAACAAATCCAGGAAAGCCACACAGGTGTGACTTTTGCGGTGTGTGGTCCAGGGAACCGCAACTGCGTTCCGTATCAACTTTCTGTTCTCGGAGCTTTCAATGTCTACAATGCTCTTCCGGCTATTGCCCTGATGAGACTCTGGGGTGTTTCAGAGGAGAACATTCAGACTGGATTGAGGACCCTCACATTGATCCCCGGCCGAATGGAGGTGGTCACTCGAGATGGTGCTTTTCCTGCGACGGTGATTGTTGACTACGCTCATGAAGGACAGAGTATGAGCGTTGCGACAGATGCTGCACGAAAGATGCTCGGTGCCAACGGCAAATTGATCGTGATGTTGGGTGCCGAGGGCGGTGGTCGCGACAAGGCGAAGCGCAAGACTATGGGCGAGATTGTCGCGAGGAGGGCTGATGTGGTGATTGTGAGCGATGTTGATCCATACGAAGACGATCCCATTGAGATCTGTGAGGATATCGCGAAGACGGTTGAAGCTGGAGGGAAAAAACGCGGTGAAAATGTGTTTGTGATCGGTGACCGTCGTGCGGGTATTGCCAAGGCCTTGTCACTTGCTGGAGCTGGGGATGTCATATTGATCACTGGCAAAGGAGCGGAACAGTCTATGGTGGTGAAGGGTGGTTCAATTGCCTGGGATGACCGTACTGTTGTACGAGAAGAGGTGGCGAAGTTGGTCTAAAGCGGCGGCCGCCGATATTGCAACGCCTCGAGAATATGCCTCCCCTCAACTTGTTTGGATTGTTCCAAGTCAGCAATAGTTCTTGCAACCCGTAGAGTCCGATGAAACCCTCGCGTCGAAATACCTTCGGCGTTTGCCCGCTTTGCAAGCAAGCTGATTGCCTGATCTGTTGCGTTTAGATACACACCGTCAACGCCTGGGTCATGATCGCGCCTTTTTTGTATTGTGCGAATTTTGGCAATTGAATTTTTGATTAATTCGATTTGTGTAGTGTCCGAACTCGCATCGCACCCGCCCACTTTCTTTTTCTGTATGAATAGATGATCCGTTTGTTCCACGCGTACCCACATATCGATGCGATCGATGATCGGACCGGAGATCTTGTCCGCATATCTGCGTAACATTGTTTGGCTGCAGGTGCAGGTACGTCTCGATGATCCGCGATACCCGCACGGACACGGGTTCATAGCGAGGATAGTGATGCAGCGGGCTGGTAGCTCGTGGTGACGTTCGGCTCTGGCGATACGGACCACACCTTCTTCCATTGGTTGTCGCAAAGCCTCGATCACGCGTCGGTCGAATTCCGGGAATTCATCGAGGAACAAAACCCCTCTGTGTGCTAAAGTGATCTCGCCAATCGGCTGCTTTCCAGCGCCGCCAATCATGGCGGCGTATGAAGCGCTGTGGTGTGGCGCACGGAACGGTGGCCGGGATGTGCGGTATTCGGTGGAGTGTGCGGATGAGTGGATTGTCATGACCTCAACCTGCTCGAGCTCAGTGAGATCTGGAGTGATGGAGCGCGCACTACGTGCTAGTAATGTTTTTCCCGTGCCCGGTGGGCCGACAAGGGCGATTGAATGCTGCCCAGCCAGAGCGATCCGCAATGCGCGTTTTGCCACTTCCTGTCCATCGATATCACAGAAGGAGACTTCCGAGTCGCTTCCACCCGCCACCACTTCCTTGGTCGGTGTTGATATTTTCGGTAGCAGTTTCGATACCGGTATGAAATGTTTCCCTTCCATGTGCAGGATCACCTCTCGAAGGGTCGCTGCTCCATACACGGAAATACCAGACACTAGACAAGCCTCTTCTGCATTTTCTCTCGGAACAAACAGACAGGAAATCCCCTGCGCTTCGGCACTTTTGATGATGGATAACACACCGCGCACTCCACGAAGGTTGCCGTCGAGGGCTAGTTCGCCGATAAGTAACATTTTCTCGGCGAGTTCACAGGCCTCTGGGTTCGGCCGCAAATCTTGGGTGGCAATGAGGTAGCCGATAGCCATGGCCAGGTCGAAGCCAGTCCCCTCCTTCGGTAGCTGGGCGGGCGCGAGCGAGATGACCACCTTTTCGTTGCGACTTTTTGGAGATTTGTAGCCTGAATGTTTGATGGCCGAGGCGATCCGATCTTTCGCCTCGGCCACAGCTTTATCGGCCATGCCGACAATAGAAAAAGCATGCAGACCTCGAGAAATATCGACCTCTACTTGGATAATCTGACCGTCTAAACAATCGTTTTGTGCGCTGAGCACTTTTGCAATTTTCATGCAGAAAGTATTGCACAACAGCGATAGAGAAACTGCTAAGAAAGGTTCAAGAAATCACTAATTTTCGATAAAGAATATTTCATATCCTTTGATATGAGAAGACCTTATTTCATATGCGCCACACAAGTCGACGCGGCTGAATTTGCCACCAAACGACCCTCCTCGATTGGCTTCTGACAAACTTCACATTTGCCATACGAACCATTTTTCACCCGTTCGAGGGCATGTCTGAGGTCGTGAAGACGCATCTCAAGCTTTTCGGCGATAGCCTCATGACCCTCCATTTCCTCAAGATCTTCAGCTGTTTCTAGCTCGTCGGCCTTGTCAGTATCGAGATTCTCGCGTTTCGCGATCCACTCACCTGGGCGCGCAGGATCAGGCTGAGCAACGGTCTTTAATTCACCTTCCACGACAGTAATCTCCTTCTCGATCAGTATTTTTGGGTCGGTTTTCATATCTTGATTATCTCACGAACTGCGCCTTTATCAAGCGTGCCGTCATATCTTTCAAAGTAGCTTCATCACTGGTGATGATGACTGTTTTTGTGTCGAGGAATGTATAGAGGAGTACGACATTCCCCTTTGAGTCTCGCACTGCTCGAATCTCCTTGTTTTGTAGGATAGCGTCTTCAAACTTGTAGCTGATGCTACTTGTGCCAATGGTGTAGAGCGGTGGCGAGACGCGGTCTGACGGTCGTAAAAAGATACTTTGTAAATCTCGGATCATCATTGGTTCCCAGCGGAACATGCCAGAAAGAGCCACGTCAAAAGAATTGGTCTTCAAGATCAGGAATGGTTGGTTGCCGTGTACCGCATTGAGGCCGAAATAGAAGCTTGGGTCTAGTGAGCGAAGCAGGGTTTCCGGTAGATTGGCGTTGATCTGTCGGAAGAATTGCTCGGTACTCAATGGTATTGTTTTTTCGCTACCATCAGCGAGTGTCAAGGTTTCTTTTGAAATTGGCACCAAACGTTCTATGGAATTGAGTGGTGCATTGGAGTTCTGTACACTTGAATACAGCTGTACGGCCAAGGCGTTTGGACCTGTCTTCGGTGCTAGCTCTGTGATTTTTTCAGCTTGGACAGGATCACGTTGTTTTTGTTCAATGACTACTTGTTTTTTCTCCCTGTATGTCGAATACACATACCAGCTGCCAATGCCGCCTATCAGAAGCAGTGAGATACTGATCGCGATAATCACCACATTCTTTGAGGTCTCACCTGTCTCGCTGTCTCCGCTAGGCTGTGAGGTGCGCCGGGCATTTTCAGCGGCCGCAATCGATGCGATCGACGCCCCGCCCTTTACACTCGAAGCAATGTCTTCTTTGTAGGTATGAATCGAGCGGATGAGTGGCGAGGCTGTTTTCTCTTTCTCTGGTATGACGATCACTGGCTCAGGAATTGCCTCGACGGCGGGAGCTTCGACAGTGGAGTCGATGCGTCGATATACTGCCTGCTCGATCACTTCACGGTTTGCTCCGGCATATGGGTTGATCGTCGGACGGACCGGGGCAAATTGTTCTAGGCCGGTAACCTCGCGTGGCTCAGAGAGAATGTGCTGCTCAAGAGGATTTTTGGCTCGCGAGATGGCTTCGTACGGCTTGCCTTGCGCCCGAGCGGCATCCTGCTGAAAGGTGCGGATAGGATTGAAGGCATTGCCGCTCGGGCGTGGCGAAGAAGGCGCGCTCGCTGCTGCATTCATAGCATTTTGTGCAGAAAGAGACGCCGAGGCGCGCTTTTCGTCGTTGGCCTTTTTAACTGCCTCAAGATCAATGATGCCTGGATGCGGCGCTTCCATATTGAGCTATTATAGCAAAGAATTCTTAACGCAGGACCGACAAAATGAGGGCTTTCGCTTTTTCTGTAGAACCATTTTCGCCGACAAGAACTACTTCCCCGTTGTCGGAAACGTCAATGTTCTGGAGGCCGGATTGTTTTTTGATACCGTTGATGGTTTTGCCACCAGGGCCGATGAGGATGCCAATATGTCGTTGATCGATCATCATCTTCTCGATGCGCGGTGCGTACGGCGAGAGGCGGGTACGGGGTGCCGCAATCGCCTTCTCCATGGTTTTCAGAATCTGCAACCGCGCTACACGAGCCCGTTCTAGCGCTTCCACGAGCAGTGCCACTGGCATACCCTCAGTCTTGATGTCCATTTGCACTGCGGTGATACCTGCGATAGTGCCCGCCACCTTGAAATCCATATCCCCGTAATGATCCTCCGGTCCCTGGATGTCGGTGAGCAGAACATATTTGAGAAAAGTCTGGCCATGAGCGTCTTTCTCGACACGTGTCATTGCGCCGCAGGAAATACCAGCCACCGGTCGAGTGATCGGTACGCCGCCGTCCATCAATGCAAGGGTCGAAGCACAAACGGAAGCCATGGAGGTCGAGCCGTTGGAAGAAAATGCTTCGGAGACGAGGCGGATAGTGTAAGGAAACAGTGTTTTGGCAGGCAGCACGGCGGCGAAAGACTTTTCCACGAGCGCGCCATGGCCAATCATGCGGCGATTGGTACCGCCGAGCTTGCCTGTCTCGCCGGTGGAGAATGGCGGAAAGTTGTAGTGATGAATAAATTGCTTGCCCTCGTCGTTAGGGCTGTGTTCGCCTTCAGTGATCTGACCTTCATGTGGTCCACCGAGGGTGAGAGCGGTGAAAATATGTGTCTGACCGCGGTAGAAAAGTCCGGAGCCGTGGAGGCGCGGCGAGATACCGCCCGCTTCAGCAAAGAGTGGTCGAATGTCGGTGAGTTTGCGTCCGTCGGTGCGTCTGCCACGCTCGATGGCTTCTGTGTGGAGCGCTTCATTCACGGCTTCTTCGAAAAGTGCGCCAGCCAAGGAGCGAATATTGGAAAATTTTGTACCGACACTGTTGGCGACAACGCTTTCTGCCGTCGCGAGCCATTCACTCCGCAGTGCCTCCATCTGCGCATCGCCAGCCGCCCTAGTGAAGAGTCGTTGGACGAGTTTTAGGGCAATTTCACTATCAAAAGTAGAGCGAAGGACGGGTGGTATCGAAAGCGCATTGACTACGCGTTTCTCCACACCCATCTCTCGGACAATGTCTGCTTGGAACGCCTCGATACGATCGACTTCTTTTTGTGCCGAAGCAAGCGCTGCGGCGACTTCTTTCTCGCTGAGCTCGCTTGGCGCCGCCGTTGTGCCGGTCGTACCTGTCGCCGCGCCTTTTGTGCCGCACTCCACCATATTTAACGTGCCACCCTTTCCGCAGGCGACCAGCTTGAGGCGATCCGTTTCAACAAGCGCTGTTCCGACTGGCCCATTCCAGGGAATATTCGAAGTGCTCAGCGCCAACGAGGCGGCAATCACGGCGAGGCAGGGCATCCGCGCCGCATCTGCGGGATCGATGGCGAGCGTGGTGATCACCACCTGTATTTCGTTGCGAATGTGAGCAGCAAACAGCGGACGAATGGTCCTGTCGACCACGCGTCCGCATAATATTGCCGCGTCGGAAGGCTTCCCTTCGCGTCGCTGGTATCGATTGCCGAGAATTTTCCCGATTGCATAATATCGTTCTTGATACTCCACCGTGAGCGGCAGAAAATCCGCCGATTCTTTTTTATTTTCCGACATTACGGCCGTCGCAAGAAGTGCGGTGGTGCCGTAGCGGAGGATCACCGAGCCATTCGCTCGCTCAGCGAGCGTGGTGAATGAGGCAGTGAGCGTCTTGTTTTCGATGGAAAGAGAAAACTCCCTCGGGTTCATCCCCTTATTGTATCACTGGTCCGTCGTTTTCTGCTCGGGAATGTTCCGGAGAAGGTGTGGTTGCTGTGGCGTTGTCCAAAATAGTGTTGTTCACGTCTGAGTGAGTGCGATTGAGGTGCGGTCGGCCATCGCTTACTGCCCCACCTCGTCCTCGTCCGCCGCGGATGCCGCGACCACCACCTCGTGCAGCAATGCCTGCGCCGATGAGGTACTTGCGCGCGTTGGTATCGAGATCGATGAATTCATCCACGGCTTCTTTGAGCTTGAGTGAGCTTGAGCGGCCGAAGGAAACGACTTCCACCTGACATCCTTCGTTCATCTGGAGGTATTCGACGAGGGGTACGAAGTCGCCATCACCGGTCACGAGGATCACGGTGTCGAGCTTCGGCGCCATTTTGATTGCATCTACCGCGAGTCCCACGTCCCAATCGGCTTTCTTGCTGCCGCCGGCGAAAATCTGGAGGTCTTTGGTCTTGGCCTCGATGCCCATTTTAGTGAGCGCTTCGAAAAAGGCCGACTCTTCGCCGCTCTCCGTGGTGATCACGTAGGCGATGGCGCGAATGAGAGCACGGCCCGCGAGCGCATCCTTTACTACCTGTCCGAAATTGACTCGAGCATGGTACAGGTTTTTGGCTGAGTGATAGAGATTCTGTGCGTCGATGAAAATACCGACACGCTGTTCTTTGTGTTTAATGACTGTCATAAAAATATATTAACTACTACTAAGTATACCGTATATCGGCACACATGACTGCTGATGATTACTGAGAAAAAAGCGAAAATGGGGCGAATGCCACCGAAAAGTATGAAAATGGTCGAGAAAACGAGAAGAGACGAAGGTATTAGGCCTTCTTGGTCTGCTTGAGGTCGAGCTTCTTCATCAAGCTGTTGTATCGCTTGGTGTCCTTCTTCTGGAGGTACTTCATGTGGTTCTGTCGATCAGCGACCATCTGAAGGAGACCTCGTCGAGAGTGTCGGTCCTTGGCGTGCTTCTTCAAGTGACCAGCCAATTCCTCAATTCGCTTGGTCAAAATGGAAATCTGCGCCTCAGGAGAGCCAGTATCCGTGTCGTGGAGCTGGACTGCTTTGAGAATCCGTGCCTTTTTCGTTGAAGTAATCATCCCATATAGGGTATCATGAAAGGCTTTAAAATGCAAGGATTTAGGGCGGAAATGGCTTAAGTTAGCCAAAAAATGGCTTAGTTATCAAGAATGTATTAAAAAGAAGACCCGAGGCGATTTCTCGCGACGGGCTTGGGGGAAATGAGTAATCTAAATTGTGTGATCAGGCCTGTTTCGTGAGAGTCCAGTGGCCGCTACGTTTGATGATGGAGACCTTGACCCCATTGTGCTTTGTTGCAACGAGTCCAGTGGCCTTTTTGTTAACGTCTACCCGCTTGATCCATTTTTCGGTGAGATCGATGGCGTTATTAGCCCAACCAGCCGGAACCATGACACCAGAATCTGTGGTGTCAGGAACAGATCCTCCTTGACCAAAAGCTCCTTCCCGGATCCAGTTTGTCTGAATCTCACCTTTGAAATGGTAATTGAGCTCCCCAAATGCTTCGAAGATTGCGCGGGGATGCCCGAATTCCATCATCCTCTTCTCCCTTCTTGCATCGTTCAGACACCTGAAGAGTTCTTCGAGATCTACCCAACCCCAACGTTCGCACTGACTTACTGTTTCCTCATTCATCATCGAACGTTCTTCATCGGTGAGTTCAATGCTGTGTATCGCTGGTCGAATCCTCCGTATTCTCATTTGTATTCTCCTTGCCGCCTTGAGGCGGCTGTGTAGGAACAACTCAGGCAGACCATCGTGAGATGATAAACACTGCTGAGTCCACTAAAAACAGTACGCCTCTAGTCGGTATATGTCAACAAAAAATCCGACAACACTTGCGTGCCATCGGATTGAGCCAGATGGTCCTATTCGGGCCGCGGGCTACTCGACGGAAACCCATTCCGCTTTGCTCTCGATGAGACTGCTTCCCGTGACTGGATGCTTGCCGTCCAGGTAGATGACCACGAACAACTGGACCAGCTTTTCGGTGCCAGCTAGATCCTTGCAAGTCACAATCTCATGCTTGTAGAGGGCCACCAAGGCTTCCAGAGCGCGAGTGAAATCGTTGTTTGAACGCTCGTTGTTGAGAGATACCCCGCTCAGGCCAACGTGGACAAAGAATTCGTGGGTAGCGGCATCAGCCAGGTCGGATTGCTGAACGAAGAACTCTGCCGGCCCGATCTTGAGAGAGACTTTCAGGTGAGGAGCCAAGACCCCCCTCACCACTTTAGGGCGGATTTCATTGAGGGCATTTAACAGGCTTTCGGGTAGGCCTGCATGAGCGGTGGCTTTCAGTTTCATAGGGTTCCTTCGATGTGTATGTGCTCTTCCGCTGTTTTTTCGAAGCCTTTTTCGAGGCGTCGAGGCGGGTAATTAGGGTATTACTAACACATTTGAGATGAGAAAGTCAATTATTTTTGGGCTTAAAGCAAAAGTGGAAATATTGTGCGACACGCCTGCCCGTTCCCTGATATAATGGCTACATGTCCGACCTCCATCAGCTCAAGCGCGAGTTTCTCGAGTATACCGAGATCGAAAAGGGTCGTAGTTTGAAGACGGTGGGCAACTATGAGCGGTATTTAGATCGTTTTTTGGCATACAGCAAGCTGAAGGATCCGGCGGGTGTGACCGATGATGTGCTGCGTGAGTATCGACTATGGCTCAATAGGCAGGCGGCGACGAAAACCCGCGACGGGCGCGTGGCAACGACGCTGAAAAAGAAGAGTCAAAACTATTATCTGATCGCACTACGCTCGTTTTTGAAATACTGCGCCCGTCGCGGGGTGAAGTCCTTGGCTCCGGACCGTATTGAGCTCGCCAAGGTGGCCGAACGCTCGCTAGACTTAATCAGCGTCGATGAACTCAAACGCTTGATGCACGCCGCCGATGAGGCTGCCAACAAAGGTGACTTGAAGGGCTTGCGGGACAAGGCCATGATGGAGTTGCTCTTCTCTACCGGCCTCCGTGTGTCCGAGCTCTGTTCCCTCTCGCGGGATCTCGACCTACGGGCCGATGAATTTTCTGTGCGGGGCAAGGGCGAAAAGGTGCGCGTCGTCTTTTTGTCCGAGTCGGCGCGCCAGGCGGTGAAAAAATACCTCGACAAGCGCGCCGACATGGACGACGCGCTATTTGTCCAAGCTGCCGGACCAATTGGTCTGAAAAAATGGAAAGAAGAAAAGAGTGTAAAAGATAAAAAGGCCGGCAAAAAGGATTTCAGTACCAGCACCACCCGCCTTACGGCCCGCTCGGTGGAACGCATCGTCAAACATTACGGTGTGAAGTCTGGTATATCGAAGAAGGTCACGCCTCACGTCATCCGCCACAGCTTCGCCACCGACCTCCTCCAAAACGGTGCCGACCTCCGCTCCGTGCAGATGCTGCTCGGCCATGCCAATATCGGAACCACCCAGATCTACACCCACGTCACCGACAAGCAGCTTCGCGAGGTGCACAAGAAGTTTCATAATCGGAAGTAGCGGACAGTCGCCCGTCGCGCTATACTTTGGATACGTTATTACATTACATACATAATCCACGAACATCATGGCAACCGAAGGAAAAGGTTTTGAACAGAGCGATGTGACATCTCTCGATGCGATTCGCACAGAGGTCGCGGGTAAGTTTGAAGATAACCCAGAGGGCGCATATCAGACTCTCAAAGGTTATCTCGACGCCGCTGTGGACAAGCGAAGAACTGCGCTCAAGCAAGACCTTCTTGCAGACCCTGAGATTTCTGCAGACGATTCTCTTGCTTTTACCGATTTGTTAAATGAAGCACTCCGCCGTGCGTGCGCCGATGATGTTGAAATTCAGGGCATCACCAATGACATGCGCTCCATTCGCGAGGAGCAGGCCGCTCAGGCTGCTGCTGAGGAGCGCAAGCGTGACAGGGCACTCGAAGAGTCGAATATGGCATCCGCGATCGCGAAGCTCCAGGATTTTCGAGACAATCTCGAACGCCTCGGTCTCGATACGACCAAGGAGGATGCCGCACTCGCTTCTTTGGAGCGAATGAAATAGGCGCTGCGAGCAGGGCGACTTTCTCTCGGCTCCGGACTAGCTATACAGACGATCCATCAATGCCCCGACTTCTGCGATTGCTGCATTTTTTATCCGCACATCGCTATCTTCGCAGGCATTGAGGTATTTTTCGACGATTTGCATCGTCAATTTCACATCTTCCGGAGTGGAAACTTTTGCCACGAAGTTCTCGAAAGAACCTTCAATCTTGCCGCTGTTGAATATTTCGTCTAGGGCCGCGGTAGTTTTTGGCAAGTCAGAGAGCTTTTCTTGAAGCGCTGATTTTGGTTGGTCGCCGACTGATTCATGTGTGTTCATGTGAGAATTATGACAAATATCGAACATTGGCGCAATGAGGCATAGTGAAAACCTTGTGCGAGTGTTTCATGCTATCATTTGCCCCATGAAAATCATCTCTTGGAATGTGAACGGTATCCGCGCGGTGCACAAAAAGGGCTTGTTTGTGCCGTTTGTCGAAAAATATCAGCCGGATATTTTGTGTTTGCAAGAAACCAAGGCTCAGGAGAGCCAGTCGGAGGTGGACCTGGCCGAATATAGCGAATATTGGAACTCCGCTGAGAAAAAAGGCTACTCTGGCACGGCGATCTTCACCAAAGAGAAGCCGCTCGCTGTTTTGAACGGCCTGCCTGAAGCGATCGTGAAGAAGCACGGGCTTTGCGCTGATGAGTATGGCGACCCGCTCACTGAGGGCCGCGTCATTGCTGCCGAATACCCCGATTTTTATGTCGTCACAGTTTATACGCCGAACGCCAAGGACGATCTGAGCCGCGTTCCTTTGCGCCACAAGCAGTGGGACCCCGCTTTTCTCGCATATTGCAAGCAGCTCGAGAAGAAAAAGCCCGTGATCTTCTGCGGCGATCTCAATGTCGCCCACACTCCAGAAGATTTGGCGCGACCAAAGGAGAATGTCGGCTTGAAAGGCTTCACTGATGAAGAGCGGGCCGGCTTCCAGGCTTTCATCGACGCTGGTCTCATTGATACCTTCCGCGTCTTCCACAAAGGCAACGGCTTCTACACCTGGTGGTCTCATTTTGCCAACGCCCGCGAGAGAAATGTCGGTTGGCGTATTGACTACGTACTCATCTCCCCTGCTCTATTGCCGCGCCTGAAGTCTGCTGCGATCCTCCCAGAAGTGATGGGCTCGGATCATTGCCCAGTGATGGTGGAAGTGGAGTAGGTGTTTCGCAAAAAGAAAATAAAATAGTTTTTACAAAAACAAAGCGGCGTCCATGGGGCGCCGCTTTCGTTTCGTCTGGGCAGGGGTTTCTAGTCCCTGCAATGAATGGGTGCGCGCGACGGTTCGAGAGAACCGACTCGCAGAGCGCTTGCCCATAGTGGACTCCGAGGGATGCACAGCAATCTTCTCGCTGGCTTCCTCACATTTACAGATCTTTTCGCCATAATTGTCCTCCAGGATTGACCGACTGATAGTAATTGTACGCCTGATAAAGGACATCACAAGTAAGTTATCCACACCATGTCCTTTACAGCATTTTATAAAGGACATACAATCACTCCAGGCCAGAAATTGATCGGGACAAAATAGATTGGGAACCAAGGTCCGAATCTTACCCACAACTGGCAACTGCTCTTCTACAATCACACGAGTAACAACGCTCGTAATCTAGAAGGCCAAACGGAACTTTCCGGTGGACATTTTGGAGTCGTCAATGTAGTAAAAGTATTCCTTCACAAACCTTTTAAGTCCTTTACGGACTATTTTAACCCAAGAAGGCAATCACTTTCGCAGCAGATCAACTTCACTCGTCGTCCTACCCATTGTTCGTAGCGGTCTTCGAACCGCTCGCAGTACTCTCGCTGTGGCGGTTTTTTGTTGGTTGAATTCCCTATTCCACCCAGTGTTTCTTGCGTATTTCAGCTACAAGCTCTTCGTCCGCCTTCATTTTTGAATCTTTTCCAGCGGCACCAAGCTTTTGTAGGTCGGCTTCAGGCAAAAGAGCGAGCTTTTGGGCCTTTTCTTTTAAATATTCTGCAGTGTTCAGCTTCGGATCTTCGAGTACTTCCTCGAGTAGGGCATGCAAGATGAAGCCAATCTTCGGTCCGGGCGCTAAATCGAGCTCTTTTATGAGAATGCCGCCATTTATCTTCAGCATCCCGACAGAAATCGGATCGCGCAAGGCTTCTTCGATCATGGCGTGATACTTCCGCAGTCGATACGGGTTCTCTTTTGGTCGCCCAGTGCCGATACGGTCGCAAATACGGACGTTCATGAGGTTCCAGATGTCTTCCTGACCAACGTTATTCACCATACGACGCACTGCAGACAGGCTGATCTGCTCGGTGTCACTGAAAAACATGTGCCAGCGTACCAATTTGGTGACTTTTTCGATGATATCGTTGGAATACTTGAGTCGTTCAAGGATTTTCTTGGTTACACGTGAACCAACCACCTCGTGGCCATAGAAAGTCCACTCCCCTTTTGGGCCTTTGCGGCGCGTCTCCGGTTTAGAAATATCATGGAATAGAGCCGCGATACGGATTTCCAGCGGCCATTTCTTGTCGGCAGCGTGCTGCATGGATCGCAAGAGATGTTCCCAGACGGTATAGGCGTGTGCCTGATTCTGCTCTACGCCGATGGCAAGCTCAAGTTCCGAAGCGATATATTTCAAAATACCCAAGCTTTGAGCCATTACGAGACCCTTCATCGGTTCCGAAGACATCAAAATACGATTGAATTCGTCGCGGATACGCTCCTGGGAGATATTCTTCAGCATATGGACATCAGCACGGATCGCATTCTCCGTGTCCTTTACGATGCTAAAATCGTGCTCAGTCGCAATTCGCACTGCTCGCAGGATGCGGAGTGCATCCTCCTTGAAACGTTCGTCTGCGTTGCCCACAGCGCGAATGGTGCGAGCTTTGAGATCGTCCTGTCCTTTAAAAAGATCCACAATCTCCCCTTTCGAGCTGAGCGCGATAGCGTTGAAGGTGAAATCGCGGCGCTTGAGGTCGTCTTTGATATTTTTGCTGAAGGTGACGTGGTCTGGGCGGCGACCATCGGAGTAGTCGGCTTCGAGGCGGAACGGTGTCACTTCGATTACCTTGAGAGTCTCATCAATCCCCTCTTCTTTGTTCACTACCCCCACGGTGCCATAGGTATTTTCGTAGAAAGTGTCAGGGAAAAGCGCAATGATCTGCTCCGGAGTCGCGTCTGTGGTCACATCCCAATCTTTCGGTTTTTTTCCGCTGAGCAGGTCACGCACGCAACCACCCACCAAAAAAGCCTTTAAATTAGCCTTTTCTAGCGTTTCGGTGACACGTGAAACTTCTTTTGGTATTGAGAATGACGCTTTTTTCATGTTACTTGAGAGGATTGTTCGTCGCTATATTTTAGTACAGCTTTTGTGTTTTAGCTAATTTTAGAGTATGATGCATTTGTTTGCACCTATAGTGAAACGGATATCACAACGGTCTTCGGAACCGTTAGTTCAGGTTCGAGTCCTGATGGGTGCACCTGTAGCGCGTCGACCATGTCCCCTTTTGCAGGAGATATGTGCTCGACGCACACGGACTTGTTGAATTTTTCTGCAAGTGAGGTAAAATAGTCGCACTGCGGTCATGGTTTAGTGGTAGAACACGACCTTGCCAAGGTTGAGATGAGAGTTCGATTCTCTCTGACCGCACAAAGCAAAAGACTTAGTAAAGACTACAGGGTGGTGTAGGAAATGTCCCTTAGATGGCTGATGGAAGGCCGGTGGGTAGGTAGTAGATCGTCGGCGAATTCCGAGTCTGTTCCTCAAAAATGTCCAATCAAAACAAAGGGTATTCAATCTGCCCCTATTGACGTAACTGTGGATAACTATGTGCACAGTGTGTATAAAGGACAGTCTTTTTGAGGTCAAAATATGGCTATAAAAGTCCGATAAGGCACACATTTTTATGCTTAATTTCTCAGAAATATGGCTAGTATAAAGGATAATTACAGAGCTTAAGAGCATGTCCGAGAGTAAAAATGAAAACGTTTCACGTGAAACCAAATATGCAAATACCACAAAAAAAGAAAAATACCTCAGAAACAGGGCAATTAGGTGAGAAAATCGCCAAAATGTTCCTTGTGAAACGTGGTTTTAGTCGTTTTGAGGCTAACTTTCGTCAAAAGTGTGGGGAAATTGACATTGTTGCACATGAAACATCCACCGGCACCCTCTGGTTCTTTGAAGTGAAGACTTTATCCGTGGGATCCTTTCCTTGTGCTGAGTGGGGTAATGAACTTGGTTCTGGAGGATTTCGCCCAGAAGAACAGGTGGATCGAAGAAAGTTGGCGAAGCTCTATAGGACAATCACCATATACCTGGACCAGAAGGGTGTTTCACAAGAAACACCTTGGCGACTAGGAGTGATCTCTGTGCTGCTAAATAGCGAAACACGGCTCGCGAGGGTTTCTTTTATCCCAGTACTGTAGATTTGTTCTTAGTATGCGTGGCTGCGTCCCGAATTCACGCAATTCCATTGAAGTTGCTAGACTCCTGTGCTAGTATGGTGAAGCTCGGCAGTAAAAAAGAAATATCGGGGCGTGGTGTAACGGCTAACATTCCTGTTTTGGGAACAGGCGACTCAGGGTTCGAATCCCTGCGCCCCGACAGATAACAAATGCGACCAGTGCGACCAAAAAGCATATCGCAGAAGCAGATTCAGCAATTCCAGAAGGAGATTTGGCAGTATTACGCTCGAAACAAGCGGGATTTTCCATGGCGTCGTCCGGAACATTACGGAGATCCATACAAAATTCTCGTTTCCGAGCTGATGCTTCAGCAGACGCAGGCGAGCTGGGTGGTGGGGAAGTATCAAGAGTTTATCGAGAAGTTTCCGACATTCGAGACGCTCGACAGGGCTTCAGTCGCAGAGGTGATCGCTGTTTGGCGGGGTCTCGGCTACAATCGTCGTGCGCTCGCGCTGAAAAAGATTGCGGCACTAGCCGGGGAGAAATGGCACTACACCCTACCGAAACTTTCAGTGGAAGAGCTTGATGCACTGCCGCACATCGGCTATGCCACAGCTTGTTCGATTTCCGCCTTCGCTTGGAATGTTCGCGTGTCTTTTATCGAGACAAATATTCGACGAGTCTTCATCCACCGCTTTTTTAAAGGTCAAACGAAAGTGTCTGATATGGACATTCTCGCTTTGGTAGAGAGGATGTTACCAGAGTCGGATAGGGGACGGGTGCAAAATACTTCTCGAAGTGGCCCGCGAGAATGGTATTACGCCCTTATGGACTACGGCTCTATGTTGAAGGGTGTTGTAGAGAATCCCAATCGCCAGGGCAAGGGGTATAAAAGACAATCAGCATTTGTCGGTTCGAATCGGCAGGTGAGAGGAGCGATCTTGGCTGTCCTTGCCAGGCCCGAATATGTGAATGGTTGCACAAAGAAAGTCCTTTTGAATGGTGTGCGAAAAAATATCTTGACACCAAAATCCCCGAAGACTCTCAAGGTCACTCAAAGAGACATTGATACAAATATCACAACGCTCGCACAAGAAGGCTTCCTGCATATTCTCGGCGCGACCGTTTCCTTGGCGAAAAAATAGAGCGAAGTGGCAAAAAAGTTGAGAAAAAAGTCTGACTAGCGTATGCTCGCTGTATGGCAAAAATCTTTATCCGAAAGATCGAAGACTTCACCTGTGAACATTGTGGCGCGGCAGTGAAAGGGAAT
Source organism: Patescibacteria group bacterium (assembly GCA_038065315.1). Classification (NCBI taxonomy): domain Bacteria; species Patescibacteria group bacterium. Next base: position 521,965 of record JBBTRF010000001.1, on the reverse strand, counting down.
GGCTACACCAATCACTGCCCAGCATGTCTTTGGGCGAAGCACGTCGATATTCAGCCTGGCGATCGGGCGAATCCGTGTCTCGGCATGATGAAGCCAGCACGCATTGAAACGCAAAAAAGCGAGTACGTCCTCTATCATGTCTGTACTCGCTGCGGCACCGAGCGCCGCAATCGCACCTCTTCGAACGATTCTTTTGACGAAATTCTCCGGATTCAAAAGCAATTTGTGGACTCGCAGAAAAAATAGCCGGCACGATTTCGTCCTACACTTCGCGGGCTTTTGCTAGTACCTCGCCGGTGTGTCGCTGCCAATTGATTTTAACAGGACGTTAACCAGTGTCGGTGCGATGAGCGAGTTGAATTGCGCGGCTTTTTCTGTGAGGTTGGTATTCAAAAATGATGGGATGTCCGAGCCGGATTGTTTCAACAAACTGTCATTGATGTGCGAAAGGCCGATGCTGCCAAGCTCGCGCGTGTCTGTCTGCGTGCCAGAAGACACAGTGCTGATCACTCCCACCAGCGCGCCCTTGCTGTCTACCACCGCGCCACCGGAAGAGCCGCGTTGCGCCACGGCATTGCCGTTGATATTGAGATAGTCGAGGGTGCTGCCGCTGTAGCTGAGCATCTCCTTCACTGTCGCGATCGCAGAGATGCCGTATAAGTTGCGCTGGATTTCTTCACCGCCCAAAAAGCCCGCTCCGTATCCGGCCACTAGTACCGACTCGTTGGCGTAGTCATGTTCGATGCTATCAATGGGGAGGTAGGGGAAGGAGGAGGGAAGTTTCTGCTCGGCATTGAGACCTCGGTCGATGATGAGGAAAGCAAAATCGTCCTCGCCGGTGCCCTTGGCCTCCTGCCGCTTGATGTTGTCAGAATTGTTTTTCACCCAGCGCGGCGAAATGTACAAAAGGGTGGCTTTGTATTTCGGCACTGCCGGATTGCCGGTGCGGATATTGCAAGAGACGTAGTCTTTCATTCCATAATCTTTCAGTAAAAAATACTGCGCAATGTGCGCGTTGGTGAGGATCACACCGCGCGGGTCGATGATGACACCGGAGCCGGTGATCGGACTGATCGGTCCGCTCGTTTGCGTGTAGCAGAGAATATTTACGAGCGCCTCGCGGGTGAGGGTGTTGATGTCGTCGAAGGTGAGTGGGCCAGCTTTCAGCGAAGTGGTGGCGAGGGCGGTTATTGCCGAATCGGTGAGAGCGGTGTTTTTTGGTGGAGTCGCTACGACTGCAGGCGTTACTACTGGTGTCGGCTTCGGCGGTGTTGCAGGTTTCGCCGCAGGTTTTGGAGCTGTGGGCGCAGGAACAACGACAGTCTCGTGAGTTTTTGGGACGATGGTTTCTGTCGATGTCGCGACAGGTTCGGCGATCTCGACAATTTCGACAACAGTGTCGGCTTTCACGACGGTCGTCGTGGTCGCCTTCTCCATTTCCTTCACCACCGCAGCCGGCGTCTTTGGTTGGTAGGGGGGATGAGTGCTGGTTGCCATCGGTAACGTCGTTTGGACAAATGTAACCACACCGAAGACGAGAGACATGATCACTTTGGCCGCCTGATCGATAAAAGCTTCCATTGGGACATTATATCCTACCTCCTTTTCATGCGCCTCTTTTTTTGCTAGTATCAGGGTCGGTTCGCGATTCGTTTAGAAAGCACGCAGTATATGCGGGATTAGTTTAGTGGTAAAACTACAGTTTTCCAAACTGTTGTCGGGAGTTCGATTCCCCCATCCCGCACCACTCACAGCAGTAGATGTTTCCAAAGTCTAGTATGTGCGCTAATATTGATGTATGGACAAGAAACGCATTTTTCTCTGGTCTCTCTACGATTTCGCAAATTCCATCGTCTTGATGGCGTTCCTCTTCTATTTCTCGCAATGGCTCGTGATTGATCAAGGGAAACCTGCGTGGTGGTACAACTTATCCCTCGCGCTTTCTTCAGGGCTTTTTATTCTCACAGCACCGGTCATCAGCAGGGCGATTGATGCGACCAAGGTTAAAATAAAGGGCCTTCGATGGTGGACAGCACTTTCTTTTGCAGGCTTCATCGTTGTTTCTTTGCTAACGATGCTCACCGATGGTCGAGAACTTCTAGCCACCGTCTTGTATACACTCGCGAACTATGCCTACATGGTCTGCTTTTCCTACTTCACACCGATGCTAAATGACCTTTCGAATGAAGGGAACCGTTCGCAGGTATCTGGTATCGGCCAGGGAGCCAACTCGATTGGTCTAGTGGTCGGAGTGCTCGTAACCCTTCCTTTCGTGAACGGTCTGACGCTCTTTGGTGACCCTGGCCGTGCTCAGGCGCTGTTTCCGGCGACTATCCTCTTCGGCTTGCTTGCACTGCCGATGTTGTTTCTGTATCGAGAGGAAAAAGAGACTTCTCAAGTATCTCCAGCCACGGATCAGGCTAGACCACAACCAAGTATCCTCTCCTTGTGCAAGGAGGTGTTCAGCTACAAGCCGCTTATGTTCCTTCTGCTCGCTTACTTCCTCTTCAGTGATGCGATGCTGACCTTTGCCAATAATTTTCCTCTATATCTGGAAATGGTTCATGGCGCTAGCGACACGACAAAATCTCTCCTCACAGCAAGTATCCTCATTCTCGCTGCTATTGGTGCAGTTGTCTTCGGCAGGATCGCTGACAAGAAAGGAAAGCTCAAGGTATTGAAATGGATCCTCGTCATTTGGTGTTTTATTTTCTTAGCAATGGCCCTCATCACGAGTTTCAAGGCTCTGATCCCAGTCTTTTTGTTTGCCGGAATATTGTATGGACCAGTGTGGGGCATCAGTCGCGCCTTGGTGGGGGAGCTTGCGCCGACGCATCTTGTGGCGTCTTCTTTTAGTTACTATGTGGTCGCTGAACGTTTTGCGACTTTCGTCGGTCCTGCAGTGTGGAGCATCGCTCTCATCACTATGGGCGAAGGCGCGCGCGGCTATCAAACAGGAATGCTTTCTCTCATGGTTCTTATCGTCATCGGCCTTGTGATATTAAGAAAGATTAAAACCTCCTAGCTCTTCTCCGCCGTATGATTCCATACGTAGTCAAATAGAGTTTGCATCGTCTGATATATGTAGGCACTCTCGATGACTACCGTGATAAACTCCTCCTTGAAGTTTGTTATGGCTACTTTGTTTTCATACATGATGATCTGCGCAGGGATATTTAATTTTTCTGCCGAGACCTTTTTGCGTTCCACGAGGAGCTTCGCGTCATCTTCTGGGGAGTGGGATAGCTCATGTTCATGACCAATGGGGGTGATGGCTCGTGTTCGGATGTTTTGAGCCACCTGTTTTTTGATCTGCTCGCGGATCAAATGCAGCGTCTCTCCCTTGTCTGAAGCAGAACTGATCACGCTGATGTCTTTATTTGTCTCGAGAATATCAGCGTACACTTTTTTGATGCCGTCATGACCCTCAAAGAACTGAACATTCGGTTTCCCTAGCAGAAGGTTGAAGTCAGAGGTCAATTCACCAAAAACCTGACCCAAAGTGTCCGAAGCTCGATCTAGCTCGGCCTTTTTGCTGTGAAGTAGCTCCTTTATCACCTTGGGGTGCTTTGGGAAGAACTTCGATATCTTGCCAATATCATCTCGTTTCTCTACTAAATTTAGGTCAACGAGTTGTTTGAGGACTTTATAGGTCAATGCCCGCCCGATTCCCGCCTTTTGAGCCAGATGTTTGGCGGTTGAAAAACCGGTTTCCAGAAGGTAGAGATAAACGACAGACTGTTCATTTGTAAGACCAGCATCTGATAGTATATTTTTTGATATCATGTTTGTCACACTATCGTAACATATTTAGCTATAAAATCAAGCCTACTTTAGAATATCCTTACAAATAGGTGATTTTCTAAGGGTATTTACCGCATTTTGATTGACAAACAGATTTACTGTGCTATGATTACAAACAGGACAGCAGGGCAAGTGACCTTACTGTCAGTCTTTGAAACGGCTTAGGTAGGTGTGCCAAAACCATACACCCCAGAAAACCATCCAGTTATGAGCAAAACGTATTTCGGTTTCGGAATCGCCCCGAGCATGTTCCCGGACTTCTGTAACATCTGTAAGCGTCAGCTTACGCTGGAGCAGGTCCGTGGGATGCTCGCGGCGGGTGTGGTGTCCTGCCTCAATCCGTCCCACACGGCCACAATCGCGGTGATGGAGTCACGGTTCGGGTTGAAGGTGGAAATTCCCGCCAAGGCACCGACTGTCTCACTCGAAGGTGGTGATGATCTGATCGTCCTTGCGGTGAGTGGCTTGCCGCGGCTCGAAGGTCGCCACGAATATACCCAGGCCGAAATTGACGGTGCGAAGTTCAGCTTTGCGCTGTTCTCGGTCACGGTGTGAATCGTGAGGTTGGAAGACCATTAAAAACTTCCCTCTGCCCAGTGAGTGACTGGGTCTGTTGCGAAGTGTGTGCTTCGCCTGATGAGTCGGAAACGACGAAACAGAATGCTTTGGATTTGAGTTTGGTTGTATCTGAAAACAACCCGTTTGATTCTTGTTTCGTAACAAGGGCTCCCAAACCCAAAAGAATCGTCTTGTGGAGGTTGATATCTCTACGGACCTTGGTCGTATCCCTGGTATGACACGGAGAAAAAGATAAGCAAAAGATTACCTAATTGCTTCGCATAGGGGGTGGTACCGTGGACGGTACTGTTAAAATCTTCTTATCCACTTCTCCGTGTCGTCCAGGTCTCTGTCTCGAGATTAAATCTCGACTGATGAGTCCCTCGAATGCTGTGTGGCGATCGGGTGAAGGATGAAACAGAATGCTTTTTGACAAGCCGGAATAACCGGTAGAAAGATACACAATGAAAACTCTCGCATGTTGGAGCGGCTCGGTTTCGACACCTCGTGGTCGTGCTCGTTTCGATGAGGGTGTGCGTAGCTCGAGCAGTCACGACCACTTCATCCATAGTGGCGAACTCGAGCGGGTTTACCGTTCTAGCGGCATTGCTGGTGTGATGAACCTCGTCGGCTTCGGGAAGAGCCAGGCCTATGCTCTCGTGGCTAGGGCAGGAATCAATCGAGTGGTTGCCAAAGAGGTGCTCGAGAAACGCACTGCTCTGAAGAAGGTATCTTCTGAAGCTAAAAACCTCGCACACTGTGCCGGGGTGTATGGCTGGATGCCGGGTCAAGAGAGCTGCAGGATCAAGGCTCGCCGCTGGCAGTATGGTGGGGTCGTGCAATTTGGCGGCAGGGTCATTCCTGCAAACACCCCGTTTCTCATGGGGAGTCTGCCTGGCCGGGAGGTTATTGAGTTCATGCGGGAACGCGGGCTCAAAAACTTTCTCGTTGGGGAAAAGATTATTCCTTGCGGGGATTTGCTCGGCTGCAAACACGCCATCCTCTACCTGTGATTCATGAACCCTAATATCGTCGAGAAAATCTTGGAAGTGCACGCAGCAGATATGAAGCCGGGGGAGAAGAAACTCCAAGCTCTCCGGCGGCTCATTCTCGAAGGCAAGGTGACCTTTGCAGAAATTAAAGCCTGTCGAGGTGTTGGATCCCAGCAGGTCCGGTGGATCAGGGAGATCCTAGACATTCCTGACGGGGCTATTGCCTCAAGTGAATCGAGGTGGTTTTAGTCAACTAGTGGAGGCTAGTAAAATACTCAACCGAGCGCCTCACCAGCGCTTTTTTTAATGCTTCAAATTTTATAGCAAAGCAAAAACCGCCCTTGGGCGGTTTTTGCTTCTCGAGAAGAGATGTCTGTACTTGTGGAGGGTACCGACGACTTGGGCTGAGGCGGATTATCTCACCGCGTCCTTCAGCGCCTTTGCGGCTCGGAACTTTGGAACCTTCATCGCCGGGACCTTGATAGTCTCGCCGGTTCGAGGGTTTCGTGCGTCTCGCGCTGCTCGCGCCTTCACTGAGAATATGCCGATGCCTGCGATAGATACTTCGTTGCCACCCTTCATGGTGTTCACGATGGATTCCACCACGACATCCATAGCTTGCTCAGCCTGGACCTTGGTGCCTCCAATCTTCGCGTGAATCGCGTCGACAATTGATGCTTTATTCATAGGAATGAAAATTACAAATAAAAAACATTCTCCGAACTTCTGCTGTCGCTGCTTTTATTCTCAACTTATTTTCCAACTCGCTTTCACAAGGAATTGGTTTAACCTAAGATAATTATATAGTAGGCCATTTTTTACGCAACCCGCAGATGTTTACAACGAAAAAGCATTAGCATGTCAAATCCTGGGCGGCCATATCCTTGCCAAGAGGCCAGTTTACTAGTTTTTACAATTACTTTACAATTATATTTGGGAAGTTTACAATCACTTGACAATTAATTGTAGTGGGTTTACAATTGATATGTAATCAAATTATGTCAAATAAAAACCTTATTTTAAGCCATATCAGGGATAAAAAACAGTTTAAAACGGCTGATATCGCTACGCTGTTGGCTGTTTCGAGGCAAACTGCCTTTCTGTTGGTTAAAGACTTATTGAAGCAGGGTGTTTTGGTTAAAATTGGATCTACGAAGAAGGCGTCCTATATCTTGACGGAGTATGCTCAGGATCATTCCGAGGTGTACCCGACTTTTTTTAAGAAAGTCTATAAAAATAAAGACCTAGAGGAGGGTTCGGTCTTGGATGAGATCGAGCAAAAACTTCCGAGGATAAAAACCCTGCCAAAGAATATTTTGCAGATATTGCGCTACGGTTTCTTGGAAATGATGAACAATGCCATTGAGCACTCGCAGACTGATTCAATCGAGGTGATGGTTTCCGTTGCGGATGGAGAGCTTCGATTTGTTATTTCCGACGCTGGCGTAGGAGTTTTTCGTAATGTCATGAAAGTAAAGAAGCTAAACTCTGAGTTGGAGGCAATTCAGGATATTTTGAAGGGAAAAACCACGACAGCTCCGGAAAATCATTCTGGGCAAGGCATTTTCTTTACTTCGAAAATGGGAGACATTTTTAATTTAGAGAGTTTTTCTCAACAGCTCATCGTAAACAACAAGATCGACGATATTTTCCTAAAAAAGCCCAAGAGAAGTAAAAGTGGGACAAGGGTAAGCTTCTCTGTTTCGCTAGATTCAAAAAAAGAAACTATCGATGTGTTCAAGAAGTATTCGGATATGGGGGAGAGTAGTGATTTTGGATTCGACAAGACTGATGTAAAGGTAAAGCTGTACACGAGAGAGGGGATCTATATCTCAAGGTCACAAGCCAGAAGGATACTTGTCGGCCTGGATAATTTCCGTTCGATTACTCTTGACTTCACAAAGGTGGAGACAATCGGCCAGGCATTTGCGGACGAAATCTTCCGAGTGTTCCGAAAAAAGCATCCAGAGATCTCAATTATTCCCGTCGACATGAACGAGAACGTGAAATTCATGATCGACAGAGTCGATAGGTAGAGTAGACAGAACCGAGGGTGTTGCTTTTTAGCCCTAGCGCGCCACTTCGATCACTCTCGTCTCACGAATCACGGTAATTTTGATCTCGCCAGGGTAGCGAAGCTCTTTTTCGATGCGCAAAGCGATCTCGCGGGCGATCCGCTTGGCTTCGAGGTCGTTGATATCGGCTGGAGTCACAAAAACCCTTATTTCTCGGCCCGCCTGGAGGGCGTACGCCTTCTCCACGCCCTTAAATGACGTCGCAATCGCCTCCAAATCGCCCAATCGCTTCAAATAATTCTCGATACTGTCACGTCGCGCGCCTGGTCGGCCGCCGGAAATAGCGTCTGCCGTCTGCACAATGCGCGATTCCACGGTTTCATACGGATATTCCTCGTGATGCGCCTCCATTGCCTTTACGATCTGCTCGCTCACGCCGAATTTCTGCAAAATTCGGCGGCCAATCTCCACGTGGGTGCCTTCCACCTCGTGGTCGAGGGCCTTGCCGATGTCATGGAGGAGGGCACCAGCCTTGGCTACAGCCACATTAGCGCCGATTTCCTCAGCGATCATGCCGGCGACATGTGCCATTTCCACCGAGTGGGCCAGCACATTCTGTCCGTAGCTGGTGCGGAAGTGCAAACGGCCCAATATCTGGAGCACTCGAGGGTCGATATTGATCACGCCCACCTCCTGAGCCGCTTCCACGCCCTTATCCTTAATAATCTTGTTCAATTCGCTCTGCACCTGCTCCACCTCCTTTTCGATCTTTGCCGGCTGAATACGGCCGTCGGCCACGAGGCGTTCGAGGGCGATTTTGGCCACTTGGCGGCGCACTGGGTCGAAAGACGAGACGATGATCGCTCCTGGGGCATCATCCACAATGAGTTCCACACCAGTGATTCGCTCAAAAGCCTTGATATTGCGGCCTTCTTTGCCGATGATCTTGCCCTTCACCTCGTCGGATGGGATGGTGACGGTGGTGGACATCATGTCGACTGGTACAGCACCGGCGAGTCGCTGGATACAGGCGCCGAGGATCTCCTTGGCCTTGTCCTCGAGCTTTTCTTCGCCAAATTGCTCAAGCTTGCGCATGCGGCTCATCAAGTCATCTTCATTGGCCTTCTCCACACTCGAAATGATCTGATTTCGCGCATCTTCGCTACTCAATTTCGCGATTTTCTCCAATTCCGAGAGTTTTTGCTTCTCCATCACCTCCACTTTGTCCTTCATAGTGCGAACTTCAACAATTTTTTGCTTGATCGACTCGACTTCCTTGTCGAGGTCGCCCTGTCGGCGGTCTAGCAAGTCTTCCTTCTTGTTGAGACGCTCCTCGGTCTTTTTGAGGGACTCCTCCTTCTCTTTCGATGAAGCGCGGACGTCTCGAAGAATGTCGGCAGCCTTGGCTTCGGCATCGCCAAGTACTTTCTGCGACTTTTCCTCAGCTTCGAGGTGGAGCTGCTTGAGCTGGAGCTCCACAGAGCCCTTTTTGCCAAGTGAAATGAGCACTCGGAGATAGTATCCAAGCGCAATACTGATCAAGCTGGCCATGCTAGCGGCCAGGGCGGCGAGTTTTAATGACATATTTTAGCGGCTTTTCCGAACAGTGTCTGCGATGGAGGTGAGGTGACTTTTATCGAATGGTGGGGTTCAGGAAATGGGTGTGCGAAGCGTGTCTGGAGAGCGGGAAGTCGGTCGTGTCTATCGTGTCGGCTGTCCGAAGGAAGCGAATTAACAATTAAAAGGGAACGAGGTCATAGTATAACACTATTCTTTCGCTGGCAAGACTTTGTCGACGATGCCGTACTTTTTTGCTTCCTCGGCTGACATAAAGAAATCGCGATCGACATCCTTTTCGATCTGAGCCAAAGACTGGCCAGTGTTTTTGGAAAGCATTTTGTTGAGGTTCTCTCGGGTCTTCAAAATATGCTTCGCGGAAATCTCGATGTCCGAAGCCATACCCTCGGTGCCGCCCGATGGCTGATGGATCATCACTTCGGCGTTTGGCAGGATCATACGCTTGCCTTTTTTGCCGCAAGAGAGGATCATTGCGCCCATAGAAGCCGCGATGCCGACGCCGACAGTCGAGATGTCCGGCTTGATGTGTCGCATCGTGTCGATGATCGCGAGGCCGGCCGACACAGAGCCGCCCGGAGAGTTTACGTAGAGAAAAATATCCTTCTTGGCATCCTCAGATTCGAGGAAAAGGAGTTGGGCGATGATGATGTTGGCCATGTGGTCGTCCACTGGGCCGCCGAGGAAGATGATGCGATCACGAAGCAGGCGCGAATAGATATCATACGCTCGCTCGCCAAACTGCGACTTTTCGATAACGGTTGGGATTAACATGTGCCTACTATAATGAAAACGGGGATATTTCGCAACTTTCGGGCGGCGCTTTCTTTTTCACGCGCTTTGCCATACACTAAACACGAAACATCCAACACCCATGAAACTCCAGCGTTTTTTCATCCACAAGTTGCTGAATGAGCCGATCGGCGACCGCCGCGAGGTACACCTACACGACGAGGCTCTCGTTCACCAGCTCAAGCGCGTCTTTCGCCTGCATGCGGGTGATTCGGTGATGCTGCTCGACAATACTGGCTTTCAATACACGGCAGAAATCGTTTCTCTTGAGAAAACCGAGGGGGTGTTCCGCGTGCTCGAGAAACACGAGCCACAGAAAGTCAAAGAAGCGGCACGCCAGATGCCCGTGACCCTCTTTCAATCGCTTCCAAAAAAAGATAAATTCGAATATGTGCTTGAAAAGGGGACCGAGATCGGTGTGAGCGGTTTTGTGCCCGTGCTGTCGGACCGTTCGGAGAAGCTGGCGATCAACGAAGAGCGCTGCCAGAAGATTCTTGTCGAGGCTTCCGAGCAATCGGAGCGCACTACGGTGCCGACGCTTGCGGCGATCTGTCCGATTGATGAATTGTTTGAAAAATACAGCGCCGATACAGAATTTGTCGCTTTTCATCTCACGGGTAAGCAGTGGTCAGTGGAGTTGCGAGGCGAGCTTTTCGGCCAAGCGGCAAAAGCAGGGAAGCGTGGAGGCCTCGGTATTCTTGTTGGTCCCGAAGGCGGCTGGACCGATCGAGAGCTCGGGTTGTTTCGCGAGAAAGGTGCGCAGATTGTGACCGTCGGCTCGCAGGTGCTGCGCACAGAGACAGCAGCAATCGTGGCGGCAGCGTTAGTGGTGATGGGGTAGGTGCAAAGTGCTCTCGGTAGCGGCTAGCTATTTAGTTTTTCGCATGACAAACAGATACCAAGCTAGAAAAATGATGATAGATAGTATCGTGCCAAATACATACCAAGCTAGAATAATGATAACGGGCAGGCTGGAAAAAAATAACACCTTCTTTGGTTTTCTGTCATGCTCAGCGATAACACCCTCACCTATTTTCTGTTCCATATCTGAGGACGGGGTACCTTGTGGATTTCTATGAGCGATAAAAAACCCAATAACACCACCTATTATTGGCGATAGCCATAGCATTATCAAGGTGGCCAGATTGACTACATTTGGGCAACCGCCTCCTAGTCCGCACGACATAAATAATAATCCTAAAGGAAAATCCGTCGCGACACCCAAAAGAATGCCAGACAAGATGTAGTAAGTAGTTCGTTTCATGTCGTCATTATACAACAAAAAGTATAGTTACTTCTGCTCCTCCAAAAAGCGAAACGCCTTTTCGTTGCCCAGGACCATTTCCACGTAGGCGCGAGCGCGTTCGGCGTCGGCATCTTTGTGTTCGGCGAGAATCTTTTCAACTTCCGTAGTCACTTCGGCGTCGCTTGGCAAGAGCTTTTCTTCACTGACGATGCGGTTGAGGGCGATCTGCAGGCTCACGCGCTTCTCCGCGTCCTTTCGCCACTCTTTGTTGAGTTCCTCGCGAGTCTTTTTGATATGTTTCAAATAATCCTCGATCTTCAGACCCATGCGGGAGATGTTGTGTTCAAATTCGCCCCACATCTTTGCGAGCTCGCTTGAGACGAGCACTTCCGGCAGCTCCGCCTTCATTTCTGCGACGATATTTTCGCCGATTTGGAGACGCTTCTTTTCCTTTGCTCGATACTCCTTCTCCTTGAGCATATTTTCCTTCACTTTTTTCTTGAAATCAGCGAGGTCTTTGAAATCGCCGAGAGTCTGCACGAGTGCGTTATCGAGCGGGGCGAGAGCAGCGTCTTTCGCGTCCCCTTCTGCACCCTCCTTCTTTCCGTATGTCTTGTGGATCTCGTCGATCGCGCCGTCGAATTCCTTGTCGGTGATCTCGATCTTCTCCTCCTTTTTCATCTCGGTCTTTGCGATCTTCTTGTAGTCTGGCATCTTCACCTCGGGGAAGACAGCAACCGTGATCTTAAATTCCAGCGGCGCATCCTTCGCGATCTTGGTGAGCTCGATCTGTGGGCGGCTGATCGCTTCGATTTTGTGGTCGACGACAATATGCATGTATTCATGCGACAACACACCCTCGGCAGCATGCTCGAGCACGGCCATCTCGCCCATTTTATTCAAAATGACATCCTCAGGAACATGACCTTTTCGAAAGCCGGGTACAGAAGCCTGTTCAGAAAACGCCTTCAACGATTCTTTAAAAGCGCGCTTCATCTCCGCGGCACTGATCTCTCCGGTGATCTCTACTTGAGACCCAGCAATCTTCTTGGTCTTGATGTTCGAGTAATGTCGCGGATGCTCCCCGTGGCTGTGGCCATGGGTGTGGGTGGTGTTGCTCATTGAAAAAAGAAAAAATGAATTAAATTGAATCGGCACTGCTCGACGCTGCGCTGCTTACCGCGCCTCCTTGCGAACCTTCAAAGAAAAGTCGCGAACCTTGGTCTTCGCTGTCGCCACTGTTTGGCTGGCAGTGCGGACGCTTTCGTCTGCGGCCTTCAGGGTGATACGAATGTCTTCGTTGGTTGACTGTTCGTCTTCCGCGATCGTCACCATAGCTGATGCGGCGATCTTGATATCGTACCCGGCCACTGCCAATTTGTCCTGGGCGAGGTCAGTAAACACCTTTACCTTCGAAGTGTCAAAGCCTCGCGCGGTAAAATCGTCCACCTGCTTGCTGAGTTGGTCTGCTACCGTCTTCAAATCGTCGTGTTTGTCTTGGAGTCGGTTGAGGATGTTCTGGCCGTGGCGAATGTTTTTGAGAGGATCTTCGTCTGGGTCTGTTGCTGCAGGGGCAATGAAGACGCTTGGGGTAGGGGCTGGAGCCGGTGACATGTTCCTTTTGAGCTGGCTGAACCAAGAGGAAAATCCCTCAAAAAGAGCTAATTTGTTGGAAAAAGGCTGATTTTGGGCCGTAGTAGCAGATGCTGAGGTGCTCTGCGCAAAAGCAGTGGTAGCCGAAAGGAGAAGGGTGAGCGCAATCCCGGCAGAAACTACTTTGGCGGCAGTTGTTGTTGGTTTTGTGTTCATATGGGTAGGTAGATACTATAGCATATTTCGGGCAGAAAATCGAGCTTTTGGAGGGTTTTAGCGGCCAAAAAGCACGAAAAAAGCCATCAACAGGGCCATTTTCGCTTCAAACCGACTTATCCACCTCCGACACGCCTAAGCACCCTTTTAAGCTTTCTTGGCCTTCGGGGTCCCAAACTTGGCGTTGTAGATCTCAATACCTCGCGCAAACGCCTTCTCCGCGTCGCTTCGGCCCTTGAAACCGAGGACTTTCACCTCTTTCTTCTGGAGCTGCTTGTAGGTCGAGTAGAAATGCTCGATCTCTTTGAGGGTGTGAGGGTTCACATCCTTCAGATCCTTCACATTGGCCCAGCGTGGGTCGTCTACCGGGACAGCGATGAGTTTCGCGTCTGAGTCGCCGCCATCGATCATTTCCATCACTGCTACCGGCCGCACTCGGACCAAAAGGCCGGGGAACAGAGGGTGGGTCGTGAGGACGATCACGTCGAGCGCGTCGCCGTCTTCCCACAGGGTGCGAGGGACGAAGCCATAGTCGAAAGGAAAGTCCTGCGCAGTGTGAGAGACGCGGTCGAGGGCGATGAGGCCAGTCGCTTTGTCGATCTCATATTTATTTTTCGAACCGCGGTTGATCTCGACGATCGTGTTGATCGACTCGACGCTGCCCGGCTCGATGTCATGCCACAAATTCATGCTCATGGGTTTGTGATTATTGTTTTTTAATAATTACTTCTCCTCCGCAACTGCTGCGCCTTCACCTTCCGCTGGCTTCGCCGGACCGTCTGACTGAATGTCGATCTTCCAGCCAGTGAGCTTTGCAGCGAGTCGGACATTTTGTCCGCCCTTGCCGATCGCTAATGACTGCTGATCCTCCGCTACCTTCACGACAGCCTTGGTGTCGCGCTCGTCTAGAGTGACACTCACCACCTTGGCAGGAGAGAGGGCATCCTCAATAAACTTCTTCGCTTCTGCTGACCATTCAATAATATCAATTTTCTCACCGCCGAGCTCGCTGGTGACAGTGTTCACTCGCACACCTCGCTGGCCCACCATTGAACCGATAGGGTCGATGTGACTGTCGTGAGACATGACCGCAACCTTCGAACGAGAACCCGCTTCACGGGCAATCGCCTTGATTTCTACAGTGCCGGAAGCAATTTCAGGCGCTTCCACCGCAAACAACTTCTCGAGGAATTTTGGATGCGCTCGAGACATTCGCAAAAAGACACCCTTTGCGCCGTCCTCTACCGAGGCGAGATAGCCTCGCACGCGCTCTCCCTGCTTGTATCGCTCTCCCGGAATCTGCTCTTCGTATGGCAAGATCGCCACTGTTCGTCCCAAATCAACAAAGATATTGCCTCGTTCAATACGCTGCACGGTGCCGGAGATCACTTCTCCCTGGCGCTTGCCGTATTCTCGGAGCACAGACTCTTTTTCTGCCTCGCGGATCTTCTGGATGATCACCTGCTTCGCTGTTTGAGCAGCGATGCGGCCGTAGTCATCCTTTGCATCAAGAGGGAAGACCACTTCATCATCGAGGGCGACACCCTTGCGCATCTTCTGCGCGTCTTCGATCATGATGTGGTGCTCCGGGTTGAATCGGGCACGCTCATCCACTACGCCGTCGGTGGTCTCGTCAATGTCTGCGGCATTCTCGGTCGTCGCAGGATCTTCGATAATCACACGTGTATCGTCCACCACCACCTTCACCTGAGAGAACTCAGTTTTGCCGGTGTTGAGGTCGAATTTCGCTCGGACGATCTGGCCTTTCTTGCCGTACTCTTTTTTGTACGCAGTCGCGAGGGCCATTTCGATGGCCTCGATGATCTTTTCCTTCGGAATGCCGCGCTCTTCTTCGAGCTGGGCGAGGACCGAGTTGATTACTTTTAAGTCGAACATATCTTTGTTGTTGGGCGAATAATGGTGCGGAAAGGCCGTGTCTTGTCGGCGCTGCCGCGCTGTTAAAAAATAAAGCCCGCCGGGAGGCGAACTTAGACCCCTATACTATAGCGGAAATGGGGAGGGAGGTCAATGTGCTGGTCAATCACACGATTTCTTGAAGCTATTGCCGATGAGAACCCTCATTGTGCAGGTAGTCTAAGACCATCTTCGAATTTTTAAATGGGCCGGCGACACCTTCTCCTTTTTTCACCTGACGGATGGTGCGTAGAAGTTCACCAATTTCTTTCTTGCTGAACTGCAATCCCTCCCCAACCTTAGATTGAATGTTTTTTAACATATGCAAAGTATATACTAAGTCGATTTTATCTGATTTCGTGTGGATATGCACCACGCCCGTCGATGATATAATACACAGCAATGTTCATCGAACCGAAACAGCTCAAGGAGCTTATTCTCGACTCCGGATTGGTGTCTAAAAAGGATTTTGAGGTTGCGGAGACCGAGGGCGCTGAGAAAGGCGTCAGCGTCGGCCAGCTTTTGGTGACCGCGGGCAAGCTTTCTGAAGACGATTTGCGCCGAATGCAGGCATATGTGCTCGGTATTCCTTTCGTCGACCTAAAAGGCCAGAAGATTGACTTCGAAGTGCTGTCGATGATTCCGGAGCCGATCGCTCGCAATCACAATGTGATCGCCTTCAAGAAGAGCGAGGACTCGCTCGAGGTGGCGATGACCGATATCGACGACCTCGGGGCGATCGATTTCATCAAAAAGAAGACGAAATTGAAGATTTTGGCGCGTCTCACGGATGCGGACTCGATAAAGTCGGGCGTGTTGCAGTACCAAAAGAGCTTGAAGGCCGAATTCGGCGATATTATCCAAAAAGACACCGCAAGTTTGAAGACGTTGGCCGACCAAGTGGGTGGCGACGCGGCTTCGGAAGGGGATTTGAAAAAGATGGCGGAGGAATTGCCAGTGGTGCGTATCGTCGAGACCCTTTTGAAGCACGCGATCTTGCAGAATGCATCCGATATTCACATTGAGCCGATGGAAGAGCAGATGCTCGTGCGCTATCGCATCGACGGCATGCTCCACGACGCCATGGTGCTGCCGAAAAATGCCATTAGCAGTGTGACGGCGCGTCTCAAAGTGCTTGCCAATCTAAAGCTCGACGAGAAGCGTCTGCCACAGGACGGCCGTTTCAAGGTGGATATCAATAACGAGCGGGTGTCTTTCCGTGTGTCCATGCTCCCAACCTACTACGGCGAAAAGACCGTAATGCGACTCCTCCGAGAGAGCGTTTCCGGCTTTACCCTCGAGGGAATGGGCTTCCATGGTCGCGGCTTGGAGTTTGTGCACCAGGCGCTCAAGCAGACAACAGGCATGATCCTCACTTCTGGTCCGACTGGTTCCGGAAAGACGACGACACTCTATACCATGCTCGACATTGTGAACACTGCCGACGTGAATATTTCGACGATTGAGGATCCGATCGAATATCAGATGAAGCGCATCAACCAGACCCAGGTGCGACCGGAGATCGGCTTCACTTTTTCGAGCGGGCTGCGTACCTTGGTGCGACAAGATCCGGATATCATCATGGTTGGTGAAATTCGCGACAACGAAACGGCTTCTTTGGCGATCAACGCTTCGCTCACTGGACACTTGGTGCTCTCTACGCTGCACACCAATAGCGCTTCTGGCGCCATTCCACGATTGCTCGATATGAAGGTCGAGCCATTCCTCGTGGTGTCGACCGTGAATGTCATCATTGGCCAACGCCTCATCCGCAAACTCACCGAGGCGAAGGAAAAATACTTTTTGACCAAGGCCCAGCTCGATTCGCTCGGCAAAAAGGTGGACCTTGATCATGTGTTGGCGTTGCTGAAGGAGGAAAAGATTATCGACAAAGCCGCGACGTGGGAAAAGATCCCTTTCTACAAGCCAAAGGCCTCGAAGGAATCGGAAGACGGTTTCCATGGTCGTCTTGGCATCCATGAGGTGCTCAAAGTGACGAACACCATCCGCGAATTGGTGATGCAGGAGAAGAGCGCGTCCGAGATCGAAGCTCAAGCGCGCAAAGAGGGCATGATGACCATGCTTGAAGACGGTATTTTCAAAGCGGTGGAGGGAATGACGACGATCGAAGAGGTCTTGCGAGTGATTTCGGAGTAGTCGCAGATAGGTTTTGCTGTAAAAAACACCATGCCACTTTTTTCATACAAAGCGATCGATGTGAATGGAGTCACTACCACCGGTACCAATGACGCGCCGGACCGTTTTGTCGTCTCCCGCAATCTGAAGGACCGCGGACTCATGTTGGTGAGCGCCGAGGAGACCTTGGAGAAGCACTCGGTGATCGACGAGAAGGTGCGACAGCTCTTTGGCCGCATCAGCATGCGTGAGAAGATCATGTTTGCTCGCAATATGGGCTCGATGCTCGAAGCCGGACTCACTCTCTCACGTATTTTGTCGGTGATCGATCGTCAGTCGAGAAATGACAAGTTTAAAAAGACTGTTTCGACGATCAACAACGAAATTCGAGCTGGAAAAACACTCAATGAGGCGATGGCCGCATTCCCAAAGGCGTTTTCGCCACTCTTTATCGCCATGGTACGTTCCGGCGAAGAATCCGGCAATCTCGCGGGCTCGTTGAAGACCCTCAGCGGCCAAATGGAGAAGAGCTATTTGCTGCAAAAGCGCTTGCGCGGTGCTCTTATCTATCCGGCGATCGTAATCTGTCTCATCGCGGTGATCGGTGTGCTGATGTTTATCTACGTGGTGCCGACGCTGACTAATACGTTTAAGGAGCTGAATGTGGAATTGCCGTGGAGTACGCAACTCATCGTCTCAACCAGTGACTTTTTGCGATATCATACGTTCGCATTTGTCGCTGCGATCGTCGCTGTGGTGTCCGGACTGATTTTGTTCAAGCGCAGTGTTGTTGGAAAGAAGATGATCGAGCGAACCATGTTGAAATTGCCGATCATTGGTGTGTTGGTGAAAGAGGCCAACTCGGCGCGCACCGCTCGAACACTTTCCTCGCTGCTGTCTGCTGGTGTTTCTTTTTTGGCAGCGATGGAGATCACTCGTGATGTGGTGCAGAATGGATTTTACAAAGAAGTGCTCGAGAAGGCGCGTTTGAATGTGCAGAAAGGGGATCCGATCTCCAGTGTGTTTATCGAAAATGAACATTTGTATCCCGCTTTTGTGGGGGAAATGACCAGCGTGGGGGAAGAGACGGGTCAATTGGCCGAAATGATGCTCGGTATTGCCACTTTCTACGAAGGCGAGGTGGAACAGAAGACCAAGGATATGTCGACGATTATTGAGCCACTGCTCATGGTGATGATTGGTTGTGCGGTGGGGTTTTTTGCGGTTTCGATGATTAGTCCAACATACTCTTTGTTGGATAATATATAGAGGACGAGGCGGGGGAAAGAAAAAGGGTACGCATAAAAGCCTGGTGGCTTTTTGCTCCGACTCGCGCCGTCGCGCTCCGTAGTCCCTTTTTCTTTCCCCCGCCTAGTCCTACACACTATCTAACAACGCACGCGGTGAAATGATATACTGTCGGGATGAAAAAGAAGCGAATGATGCCACTGATTGTTGGAAACTGGAAGATGCATCCGGATACGTTGGCGGAGGCGAAAGATATTGCGAAGAAGATAAAGAAGGGAGCGAG
Source organism: Patescibacteria group bacterium (assembly GCA_038065315.1). Lineage (NCBI taxonomy): Bacteria > Patescibacteria group bacterium. The sequence continues at coordinate 503,593 of JBBTRF010000001.1, read as the reverse complement.
GGGCCTTTCGAAGACGAAAATGGTTGTTTGTCCTCCTTTTTTGTATGTGCCAGAGGTTAAGACAATCATTGGCCGGACGAATATCGCGATCGGTGTGCAGAATATCTCTAGTGAGGAAGCCGGTTCGCATACTGGCGATATATCAGCAGTGCAGGCAGCCTCTTGTGGCGCTGAATATGCTGTCGTTGGCCACTCCGAACGCAGAAAAATAGGGGAAACCGACGAAATTGTCGCCAAAAAAGCACTTTTAGCGATTCGCAATGGCCTCGTGGCGATTGTGTGTGTTGGTGAAGCAGAACGAGACGCACATGGAAAGTATCTCGCCTTCCTGAAAGATCAGCTCGCACGTTCTTTGGCCACTGTTTCGGCAGCAGAGCTGAAAAAGCTGGTTATTGCCTACGAGCCGGTGTGGGAGATTGGCGCTAGCGCCGCAATGTCTCCAGGACAGATTCATGAAACCAGTATCTATATCCGAAAAGTACTTTCCGATCTCTACACTCCAGAATTGGTTTCCAAAATGCCGATTTTGTATGGCGGTTCGGTGAATGTATCGAATGCGCAGGCTATTTTAAAGGATGGAGAGGTCGATGGTCTGCTTATCGGCCGAGAAAGTCTTGTTCCTGCGGACTTTATTGCTATTGCCAAGATTGCCAATGAGCTCAAATAGCTACAAAACACTCGACCAAGCCGGTCCGCTTGCGGGGAAGCGAGTTCTGTTGCGCGTCGATCTCAATGTGCCGATCGTGAAGGGGGAGGCGGGGCGGTTGGAGGTGCGAGATGATTTTCGCATCGAGAAGCTGTTGCCGACTATTGAGTGGCTCAAAAAGGCTGGCGCAAAGACCATCGTGCTCGCGCATATCGAAAGTGTGGAGACGCAGTCGCTCCGCGCCGTGGCGGAATATGTGAATGCGAAGACGCCGGTGACTTTTGTCGAATCTTTCGACACTCTTTCCGTACATGTTGCACAGATGAGGGACGGTGATGTGGCAATCTTAGAGAACCTACGCTCGCTCGACGCCGGTGAGAAGGAAAATTCTCCGGATTTTGCAAAAAAAGTGGCGCAATTGGGTGATGTATACGTGAACGAAGCGTTTTCTGTGTCGCATCGACCGCATGCTTCCATCGTCGGCCTGCCAAAACTCCTTCCGCATTTTGCCGGGCCGTTGTTTGATAGCGAAGTGAAGCATCTTTCTCAAGCCTTCCAGCCGCTCCACCCTTTCATTTTCATCCTTGGCGGTGCGAAGTTCGAGACGAAGCTTCCGCTCGTGCAGAAGTTTCTCACTAAAGCTGACCTTGTATTTGTTGGTGGGGCCTTAGCCAATGATATGTTTGCTCAGCGTGGCCTCGAAGTGGGAAAGTCGCTTCGGGCGAAGGGCAGTATCGACCTCTCAGCCCTCGCTGCGCATCCGCGCTGCGCTACACCGATCGATGTATTAGTGAATACGCCTGATTCGTACCCAAAACTCCCGACCGAAGTGTCCGCGACTGATCGGATCCTCGATTGCGGCCCCGAAACTGTCGATTATTTGAGCCGCACGTTACAGACAGCAAAGTTTGTGTTGTGGAATGGGCCGCTCGGCGATTATGAAAAAGGTTTTGAGCAGTCGACGATCGATTTGGCGAAAGCGCTCCTCGCTAGCCCGACCAAGGCGGTGCTCGGCGGAGGAGATACCATCGCCGTGCTCTCGAAGGCAGGTCTGCTTGATGCATGTTTGAATAACGAACATATTTTCGTCTCTACTGGCGGCGGTGCGATGCTCGACTTTTTGGCGAACGGTACGCTGGTGGGGATTGAGGCACTTGCGTAAAATCGAGGGCGGGTATATATTCAGAAGCGGGAAGAGTATGCACCTGGTGTTGGTCCACGCGAGCGGGATTCATCCCGTCGTACGCGTGTGAAGTGCTAACATTCAAGGCAGTGGCAACTCTTCGACAACAAGTGGAAGGACCAAAACGATGAAAGTTCAGCAGCTCCGCCTCCGCAATCAAACCATCGGCCCGCCGGCGAAGTAGCCCCTCCCGCTCCATGAAACAAAAGCCCTTTTTCTAGCGACGCCCCTGTGGTGTCGGCTAATTTCACTTCTGACGGCCCATGTCACCTGTAAGGGACTCTTCAGGAACATCGGTCAGTCTTGCAAGCCCACAGAGCAATCTGGAGGGTCTTTTTTTACCAGCAGATATTTGACATATAGGCACCACTTGTTATATAATACGAAAGGCCTAAATACGAACTTTTCCATTCAGTCTCAACCCGAATACCCCTAGGAGTCAACTATGAAGCCCCACGTTCCGTCGCTCGGTTTCTTGCAGCGTTTCCTCAATCTACTGGTCGACCTTTGGAAGGTCGAAAGCCTCCCAGGTGACCACTTGGGAAGTCCAGATTTGCGACTCGTTATTTCGACCTCATATGTCACACGTCGTGATCGTCTCACGGATGCCACACAAGAGACACTGAGGGTTGGTCTTGAATACCTCAAGCGGTTTCCACAAGCGTGGCTGGCTTTCAGTCCCTGCCGCTACCCATTCCCCGGAGCCGAAGAGGTCGAACTCGTTTTGCGTGTTGCCCAGATCTCTGATGGCTGCAAATACTTCTCTGCTGGTTCCATGGACAACACGGTTCAGGAAGCGCAGCAGATCAGAGCGGCTCTCGATTCTCGCGCTAGTGTCGCAGGGATCAGAAAGGGTTCACCCTACTCGATTCTGGTAGTGACCGGCGAGATGCATTCACGCAGCGCCCGGCTTATTTGGGAACACTACTTCCCGGAGGCGACAGTCTTCATCTGCTGTATCCCGCATCATTTCGAATACCAGCCAGACCACCCTGTCGACATGCAGAGGGGTCCGTGGAAATGGGCGTTTGCGAATCTCGCCAGACATTTCCTACTCCTCACCATTGGGGTTGAACGGACGGGGAAGTTCAAACACAACGCTCGCCAAGCCAAGTAATCGAGCCCCTCCTCTCCAGGATCACAAGCCGCCACGCTCGACGTGTGCGGTTTTCTTTATAAAATCTGCGAACGCAACTTCGCTGCATTTCCGACAATGTCACTCTTTTTAAATTTTGCACTAGCTGCGTTATCGGGGTATATCCAGATGTGGGCATGTGGAACCTCTTCGCCAACAATCTTTGAGAGTACCATCTCCACCTCGAAGGCTTTTTTCTGCGCGTTCGCCACCTTTTTCGCCACTTCAAAATATGCCCCGGCATTCGGCACGTCCCAGACCCAGCGATAGTGCTGCTTCGGGATCACTAGGGCATGGCCAGGCGAGAGTGGGCGGATGTCCAGAAAGGCGAGAAAATCAGCGTCTTCATACACTATCTCCGCAGGCACTTCTTTGGCGACGATTTTGCAGAAAATACAAGCACTCATGCGAAAAAGTATACCATTTTTATTCTTGGTGTGCGGCGTTGAGTGCTAAATGTGCGTGATATACTTTCCGCTATGACTGCCAGGACCGCTTCCGCCACAAAGGCGAAATACGCTCTCCGATCGGCCGTGCCCGCGGAGGCGAAAAAGGCGCTCGCGGCATATCCCGACTTTCTACAACATTTGATGTTCCATCGAGGCATTACGGACGTGGTATCGGCCGAAGCCTTTCTCAATCCCAGCTACGAAACGCATACTCACGATCCATTTTTGCTGAAAGACATGGCAAAGGCGGTGAAGCGAGTGCTCGGGGCGGTGGAAAAAGGCGAAAAGATCGTCATTTTTAGTGATTATGATGCCGATGGTATCCCTGGCGGTGTCGTATTGCACGATTTCTTCAAGAAGATCGGTTATGCAAACTTTTCAAACTACATTCCACATCGTCACGACGAAGGTTTTGGTCTCAACATGGAGGCGGTCGAGGGTTTTGCGAAGGATGGAGCAAAATTGGTGATCACGATCGATTGCGGCATTGCCGATATTGCCGAGGTGAAGCGTGGTCAGGAGCTTGGAATGGATATGATCGTCACGGATCACCACCTGCCGATTACGGAAAAGAACAAAAAGGGCCAGGAAGTGCCGGTATTGCCGCCTGCTTTTGCTATTTTGAACCCAAAACAAGCCGATTGTGCGTATCCGGAGAAGATGCTCTGTGGTTCAGGGGTGATTTTCAAGCTGGTGCAGGCACTGGTGTCAAAAAAGCCGGAAATAAAGGATGGATGGGAAAAATGGCTGCTCGACATGGTGGGGATGGCAACATTGTCCGACATGGTACCCCTCACCGGCGAAAACCGCGTATTTGCCTACTATGGCCTCAAGGTATTGCGCAAATCGCCTCGAGTGGGCCTCATGAAGCTCCTGCGGAAGATCAAGACGGACCAGCGTAATCTCACCGAAGATGACATCGGCTTCACGATTTCGCCTCGTATCAACGCCGCTTCGCGCATGGGGGTGCCGCACGACGCCTTTCGCTTGCTCTCTACGACCGATGAGACTGAGGCCGACCAGCTCAGTGACCATTTGAATCGCATAAATGACGAGCGCAAGGGTATTGTGGCCGCCATGGTGAAGGAAATGAAGCATGCGCTTGAGGCGCGGTGGGCGAACCAGACAGAAAAACCCAAACTCATCGTCCTCGGCAATCCAAAATGGAAGCCCGCACTGCTTGGTTTGGCGGCCAATACCCTCATGGAGGCCTATTCTTGCCCTGTTTTTCTCTGGGGACGCGACGGTGAGGATGTTCTGAAGGGTTCGTGCCGTTCCAATGGGATGAGCTTGCAGGCTTTGATGTGCAAGGTGCCCGGTGCGACTCTGTCGGCATACGGTGGCCACACGCTGGCCGGCGGTTTTGCCGTGACGAATGAAGAAGTGCACAAGCTCGAGGCGGATCTGATGGCCGCGTATGAGGTGGCCTCGGATTCGGCTGCGACGGAATCTGCGGGTGGTGATAGTGGGGGCGAGGCAGGGGAAGGTCTTTTTGTCGATGCCTCGATCACCCTTGATGATGTCAACTGGCAGACGTACGGCATGCTCGAAAAGCTGGCGCCATTTGGCACGGGAAATCCTAAACCTTTGTTTTTGTTTGAGCATGCATTGCTGCGTGAGGTGAAAGCGTTTGGTAAAGAGCGAAATCACATCGAACTCGGCTTCGGCAAGACGAATGGCAGCAAGGTTTCCGCTATCGGTTTTTTCAGCACGCCCGAAGATTGGCAGGCCCAGCTTGGGGCAGGGCGAAAGTTGGCCGTCGGAGAAAAAGTGCATCTGGTGGCAACACTGGAAAAGTCCACCTTTCGCAACTTTCCCGAATTGAGATTGAGGATTGTGGATATATTTTGAAGCAGTATAATCTTTTGATGAGCACCACTATTTTTACCGACGGAGCATCGCGAGGCAATCCTGGTCCAGGAGGCTGGGCTTTTGTGGCTGTGTATGAAATGCAAGGTTCAGGAGAGCGGCGCGTAAAAGAGGGTGGCGGTGCCGAACGAACAGCGACGAACAATCAAATGGAGCTGCTTGCGGCCTTGCGAGCGTTGGAATATGTGTCGGCACAAAAGATTTCCGGTGACATTCTCGTTCACTCTGATTCGAGCTATATGATCAACGGGATTACTAAATGGGTTGCTGGCTGGAAGAAGAAGGGCTGGATCACTTCCACTAAAACTCCCGTAGAAAATCGCGAATTGTGGGAGGGTTTAGACATGGTGATTACACATTTGAATGCAGATGGAATGCAGGTTCGATGGCAGTATGTTGGTGGACATATCGGTGTGAAGGGGAACGAGCGCTGCGATGTGATCGCAACAGCTTTGGCGACTGGAGGTGTGTTGCGTCCGCCGTTGTTTGACGGCAAATTTTCTGCATATTTTATTTCTGATGTCCTTGATATCTCTCACAGCTTGGAAAAGAAAAAGGACAAGGGTGCCGATCGGTCGCGCAGTAAGGCCGTGGCATATTCATATGTAAGTGCGGTGAAGGGTGTGGTGCAAGTACATAAGACATGGAAAGAGTGCGAAGCGCGCGTTAAAGGACAGCGCGGTGCACGGTTCAGGAAGGCATTGTCCGCAGCCGAAGAGTCGATTATTTCTGGCGAATTTTCTGCGTAAAACGGTGCCTTTTTCGTCTTCATTTTTTCTTTAGAATTTCTTTATTCTAATTTTATCTTTTCTTCATAATTTCTTTATCAAAAAAGAGTGGTTTCTTTACCCTTTCTTAGCAGTTTCTCTATTACTGTTTCGGTATACTTTTTGGATGGAGTTGAAGCTACGCAGTTGCCTCTTCGGTTTTTTCCTAGGGGTGGCGGTTCGCTCATTGGTCTTCACTCCATGGTGGCTTGGACTACTTGGTCTGTTTGTTTTTGGCTGCGTGATTCTGGTTATTCGAAACCATCCAACGACCCCAACCAGTGCCCGCATGCTTTGGGTCGCGATGGTATTGGTCGGGGGGTCGCTTGGAGTGATCCGCTGTGACGTCGCGGATCTCCGCGCACCAAAAACAGAATTAGACCAATACCTAGGCCGTTCAGTGCAGTTTGTCGGCACGGTAATACAGCCGCCACAAGAACGCGGGCAGGTTTGGCGTACCCTGTTTCATCCGGATGGGGGACGGTCGAATATCAGTGTGTCGGTTCCGTTGTATCCGCCGGTGCGATACGGTGACCGTCTCCGTATTTCTGGAGTTCTCGTGAAGCCAGAAGCGTTCCTTTCCGACAATGGTCGGATGTTCGACTACCCAAGCTACCTCGCTCTCGACAATGTCTATTACCAATTAAAGAACGTTCGATCTACGATCGTCGGACACGGTAGCGGTGGCTGGCTAAAGGACAAGCTCTTCACCTTTCGCGAGCTGTTTCTGCGGCGGATTGGCGAGCGTTTTGCGGTGCCGGAAAGTGCGTTGCTGGCGGGCCTTTTGCTTGGCGAAAAAAGTTCACTTGGAAAGCCACTTGAAGACGCCTTTCGGAAGGCGGGCGTGATTCATATTGTCGTATTGTCTGGGTTCAATATCACGATCATTGGCGTGGCCGTAATGTATCTCTTGTCTGGCTTGCCGCGACGGATCAGTATCGTTTCCGGAATCGTGTTCATTGCTCTGTTTTCGATCATGACCGGCGCGGCAGCCACCGTCGTGCGTTCGGCAATCATGGCCGTCATCGCGCTCCTCGCCGCGTTATTCTATCGAACCTATGACGTACCTCGCGCACTCTTTCTTGCCGCTTTTCTGATGGTACTGTTTCAGCCGGGTGTGCTCATCTTCGATCCATCTTTCCAACTCTCGTTTCTTGCGACGGCTGGCCTGATCTATCTCTCTCCAATGATCGAACGCCGACTTATGTGGTGTCATGAGACGTTACGTACAATACTTGTCGCGACACTCTCAACGCAGCTCTTCGTGCTACCGTACTTGTTGTACAGCATGGGTGATATTTCGTTGGTCTCGATCTTCACCAACCTCGCCATTTTGCCGACAATTCCATTTGCGATGCTATCTGGATTCGTGGCGACTATCTTGCCGCTCGGCATCGCTGTCATCCCGGCGGCTATCGCCCATGCACTGCTCGCATATATTTTTCTGATTGTTCGATTCTTCGCGGAACTGTCTTTTGCCACGGTGGCCATTCCATACTTTCCGGCTTGGCTGATGGTAGGATGGTACGGTATCACCGGCGGATTATTGTGGTGGAAATATGGAAGAGAAGCATAACATAATCAATTGGAAAAAGTGGGCGACAGGCGCGCTCGGTGTCGCCACTGTTTTTGCTGTTGCTTTCTTTGCGCTGTCGTTCGTGTTTCGAGCCGTACCGTCAACAGCACTGAATGCACCGAATCTTGCAAACGGTGGGGAGTTTGGTGGTGACGTTGAGGACACGCTGATGATTGCTTTTCTGGATATCGGCCAAGGCGACGCTATCTTAGTGCGTGGACCGAACGGAACCACAGTGTTGTTTGATGGCGGCCCCGATCGCACACTCCTCGTGCGCCTGGGCGAAGTCCTGCCATTTTGGCAACACTCTATCGATATGATCGTGATCACAAACCCAGACAAAGACCACATCGGCGGCTTCATTCCGCTGCTACAAACCATGAAAGTTGGTCTAGTGCTCGAGCCCGGCACCTCGTCTGTCTCGGCAACATACCGCACGCTGAAAGAAGAAATAGCAAAATCACAAAAAGAACATGGCACGCGGACGGTCATCGCCCGAAAGGGAATGCGTTTCCCGATTGGCGCCGGAGCAGAAATCGATATTCTGTTTCCGGATCGCGACGTATCTGATTGGAAAACGAACGACGGTTCCATTATTGCTCGAGTGGTGTTCGCGAGCACCTCCGTGTTGCTCACGGGAGATTCGACGAAGAAGACCGAGTCACTGCTTGGTCGCGTCGAACCCACCGACATCCTGAAGGTTGGCCATCATGGCTCCCGCACTTCCACTGGTGAGGCTCTGGTCTCAATGTTGCGGCCAAAGTGGGCTGTGATTTCTGCCGGTTTCAAAAACAAATACGGTCATCCGCATGAAGAAACGCTGAATACACTCAAAAAATTCGACGTAACCACGCTCATCACCTACGAAAAAGGCACGATCGTCTTCACCTCGGACGGCCGCGCCTTTTCGGAGCCCACGTTTCCGCACTAGTTTTACATGGTTATGAATATAGGGGTATACTCTTATACATGGAAGAAATCTCTGAACACGAAACTCCTCAGGAAAGACAGGAAAGGATAAAGTTCCGAGTCTCTCGTTTCATAGAAGATAAATTAATTCAGGCTGTTCGCCTCAGGTGGGAAGCTGTGCAGAGTGGTAATGATATCGATATTGTCCAATGCCTACAGAATGTTTGGCCAGAAAATGACGGTGCTGCATGGCAACGGAAACCTCGTTTCACCGTATCGCATCTCGATGAAGTTTTTTCCGTTCGCTTTGAGGGTGAGAGCAATGAATATGATAGCGCTGCACGCCTGATGACTATTGCTGTTGGTAATCTTCGTCGGGCCACCACACTTGAAGAATCGGAAGGTGTGCTTCTTGGTGTGATTGAGGCTGTTTATCATGAGGCGGAACATATCTATAATCCTGGTTCTGGACTGGAGCCCGTCGATATTCCAGAGACAATTGAGTACTTGGGGAATCCAGGTGAGATCGAGGCCCATGGAAGACAGTTTGCTTACCGGTACCGCAGAGAATTCCCAGGTGAACCTTTTGATGTACAGAAGATGGCCAAACTTTCTGAGAAAATAAAAAACAGTGGGAAGGGTAATAGATACTACAATTATTTTGTAGCCTTCGCTGACCCTATCAAGCAACAGTCTTACAAAGACTTCGGCGATGTTCAGTGTATTTACGAGAAAATAGTTGAAGCCACTAAAAGACATCTACAAATTCTTTCTGCCCATGCAGAAGAAAAGTAAATCTTTTCGTTACTTCGCCGCTTTCTGGAAATTCTCCTCGATCACTTCCCAATTCAGGTTTGCAAAGAAATCTTCAACATACTGCTTTTTGCCGCTCGGCTGATAGTCGGCGACGAAAGAGTGTTCCCACATATCAAGTGCTAGAACAGGGGAGAGGCCGGTGAGGTGTCCGAGATGCTGCTCATCCACCCATGCATTCAAAAGACGCTTGGTGACAGGGTCGTAATACATCATTGCCCAGCCAATGCCTCGAGTGAGAGCGATTGCTTTGAATCGTGCGAGCCAGCCGTCCCAAGACCCCCACTCTTCCTCGACGGCCTTTTTTAAAGAACTGGCGCCGGCCGCAGAGTCGATTGCCTTTGCCCCGCCTTCAAAAGACCGGAAATAATATTCGTGATTGCGCATGCCATCGAACTCAAAGCCAAAACGCCGCTGGAGCTCGCCCAGAGCATAGGCATTCTTTTCCGCATCCTTCGAGAGCTCGTCGATTTTTTCGAGGATGAGATTGCTGAACTTCACATAGCCGGCATAGAGCTTCAAGTGTTCCTCGATCGTCTTTGCCGAAATACCCCTCAGAGCGGGGATATTGAATTTTGTTTCTTCAAATTTTTTCATACGATGATTGTATCATTATTGGAGAGAGAAATAAAAAAGATGGCTCGCGCAAGGCGGGCCATCGTGGTGGGGGTTCGGCGAGCGAGTCACGGAGCCCACGTGATCAGTCCCGATTCCGGCGAATCTCGGTGGCGTAGGCGATCCATTGTTGCACCTCGGATTCGTAGGCTTCATCCGGGAATTCATCGAGGTGTTTGTCCAGCGCCGCTGAGAATTCATCGAAAATCTCTACCGCCTCAACGTGGCCCCAGCTTTTGAAAGCATTTTCTTTCTTCCAGGCTTGGACGCCTTGGTAGAGCTGCCGACAAAAATTGCGGGAGAACTCCGTCGAATTGGAAGCGCTCCTGGCAGCCGAAGGTCTCGGACTGTTGTGATACACCTCACGGGTTTTTTTCGGTTTCAGAGATGGCGTCGTTTCTGGGGGAAGTGCGAGCTTGCTAAAACAATAGGCCAGTGTGATCCAAAGGGAGCCGATGATCCAGCGAGGGAACAACCCCCCGTTGTCAGTAAACACCGCAAGGATCATTAGGCAGACAGAGCCGCCCACCACGTAGTAAGTTCTCATACGTTGTTTTCTCCTGTGAAGTTTTGCCTTCGTTGACCGTCTGGAGACTATCCTAATCCTGCGGGCCGATTAAATCAACCCCGCTTTCTTCAGTGTTGCGTACGCACCGTTCTTATTGATGGTCTTGATTGCCTTGGTAGAAATGGTGAGTCGAATCGACTTCTTCAATTCAGGGATGTAAATAGTCTTCTTCTGGAGGTTTGGGTACTTTCGCACCATACCGGTAGGGTTGTATTGAGTAGCTCGAGTACGGTTTGAATAGCCGCCAGCGACGATTGAGGTTTTCTTGGTGATTGGGCAGATTTTCGCCATGGGGGTGATTTAGTTCAGTTATGCTATCATACATTGACAAAAGCGCAAGTTTCCAAGGCTTTATAGCGCCAATTTCATGCTAAACCTCTTTTCTCTGGCCGTCCTCATACTATCTGTCGTAATCCACGAGGTATCTCATGGCTATATGGCGCTGCGTTTGGGTGACCCAACAGCGAAATATGCTGGCCGCCTCACGCTGAATCCAATCAAACACCTCGATCCAATCGGTTCAGTCATTATCCCCATCATCACGACGCTCATGGGGGTGTCTTTTGGGTGGGCGAAGCCAGTGCCGTTCAATCCGGATAACTTCCGCAAAAGTGCCTTTAATGTTCGCTGGGGTGAGGCTCTCGTGGCACTGGCCGGGCCAATGTCGAACTTTATTGTGGCCGCGGTCTTTGGTGTTGCGGCGCATTTTGTGGCCAATCAGGCAGCTTTCTCCTTGTTTGGGCTGATCGTGCTGGTGAATATCACGCTCGGCATTTTCAATCTCGCTCCTGTGCCACCACTCGATGGTTCAAAGCTGTTGTTCGCCCTGATCCCGCAGCGATACAGCCATGTTCGAGTGCAATTGGAGCGTCACTCGCTCATGCTGGCACTCTTTTTCATCTTTTTCCTCTGGCAATTTTTTGAGCCGATCGTGTTCAAGCTCTTCGCTCTATTGATGGGTGTGCCACTGACACTTTAATTTTCGTTGCTTCTCGCATTGACTATTCCGCCCGACGGTCTAGTATGGGATTGGAGCACTCTCTATTATGCAATATGAATTTACCCAACCGCTGAACAAACCGCTCATTCTCGACGGCAAGGCCTGCGCCCAGCACATCCGTGCCGAGATAGCCGACGGCGTGCGTACCCTTGGCTTCAAGCCCGGGCTGGCCGTGATCTTGCTTGGTAATGACGCTGCCAGCCGAATGTATGTGAAGAGTAAGGGCGAAGCTGCTCGCAACGCCGGTTTCCACAGCGTCGTGGATATTCGTCCCGCGACCACCACGCAAGCTGAGTTACTCAAGCTCATCGCGCAATACAATGCCGACCCAAAGATCCACGGCTACATCGTTCAGTTGCCCCTGCCGGCGCACATTGATGTCGAGGCGGTGGTCGCCGCTATCGATCCGCTGAAGGATGTTGACGGCTTCCATCCGGAGAATCAAGGCTTGCTCTTGAGAGGCACGCCGCGCTTTGTTCCGGCCACGCCGCGAGGGATTATCGAATTGCTCCGCCGCAACGGCATCACCGCGAAAGGGAAGCGTGTGGTCATCGTCGGTCGCAGCTCCATTGTCGGCAAGCCGCTCGCCGCAGCGTTTCTCATGAAGGGCGAGATGGGTGATGCGACGGTCACTGTGGCGCACTCGCAGACACCTGACCTAGCGACTGTGTGCAAGGAGGCCGATATTTTGGTCACCGCTCTTGGCAAGTCGGGTTTCGTGAAGCTTGGGTTTGTGAAGCCTGGCGCGGTGGTCGTTGATGTTGGGATCAGTCGCGTCGACGGCGTAACATCGGGAGATGTGGACTTCGGTCCTGTCTGCTTGATCGCTTCGGCCATTACTCCGGTCCCTGGTGGAGTCGGTCCGATGACTATTGCCATGCTTCTTCAGAACACGTTGGACGCCGCTATGGCGAAGTAGGTTTGGTAGCGAAAGCTCGCCGCAGGTGCAACATCCTGCGGCTTTCATTTTGGAGGGGGGTGGTGGAGTGAAAAAGAGTACCTGCGGATTTTTCATACTTTGTATGAATGTGTATGAGAAAGTATGAAAAATCCGCACCTACTCAAAAACACCGCGCGCCTCCTCGCGTAACGCTCTTGCCGTGTTTCAGGGGGGTTCAAGGCGTTATATTTGCGCAAAACCCCTCTCTATAGTAGAGTACGGGGACGCTTTTCTCGGAGCAAAGCGCGGCCCAACAGGTTCGCCTGAGCTCGCCAAGCTCCAAAAAGCTTCATAATTCAGCCACAACCATCAGGAATCTGTGAGTAATCCTCGGAAGCAAAGGGTGAAGCCACACAGATCTCCGCGCGGCGAAGCAGAATTTAATCATCGTCATTATTAAAATCGGTTTATTTATTTGCATTTCACTATGCCAACCATCAATCAATTGGTGCGCCGCAAGCGAGTCAAGCTCTACCGAAAGTCAAAGGCGATCGCCTTGACCAAGAGCTTCAATACGCTCAAGAACAAGCCTCGATTCTTCTACTCGCCATTTAAGCGAGGAGTATGCGTCAAGGTTACGACCAAGACTCCAAAGAAGCCAAACTCAGCGATCCGCAAGATCGCCCGAGTGCGACTTACCAACGGTATGGAAGTCACCGCATACATCCCAGGTATCGGCCACAACCTCCAGGAACACTCAGTGGTACTTCTCCGAGGCGGACGAGTAAAGGATGTCGGTCTCCGATACACTATTGTTCGAGGCGTGCTCGACTCAGGTGGTGTAGAAACACGACGAAAGGGTCGAAGCCAATACGGTATGAAGAAGCCAAAAGCCGCTAAATAATCCATACTCCAATGAGACGAAAAGCCAAAAATCGTAATATCGTATCCCCTGACAGCGTGTACAGCTCCCAGAAAGTAGGGAAGTTGATCAACTATTGTATGGAGCGAGGTAAGAAGAATGCCGCTCGAAAGATTGTGTACGGAGCATTCGACACTATCAAGGAGACTGCTAAGGTAGAAAATCCTTTGGAGTATTTTGAGAACGCGCTGAAGAACACTGCACCGATGGTGGAGGTGAAATCTCGTCGTGTGGGAGGCGCCAACTATCAGGTACCAATCGAAGTCCGACCAGACCGACGACAGGCGCTCTCGATCAAGTGGATTGTTGATGCTGCTCGAGCGAAGAAGGGCAAGCCAATGCACTTGAAGCTCGCGGAAGAGATCATGCTCGCCATGAAGAACGAAGGCGAGGCCGTGAAGAAGCGTGAGAACACTCACAAGATGGCAGAGGCCAACAAGGCGTTTGCGCACTTCGCTTGGTAGCGCTACAAGGAGTTTTTCAAAGGGTACGCATAAATTTCTGGTGAAATTTTGCTCCGGCTCGCGCCAGTCGCGCTCCGCAGTCCCTTTGAAAAAGCTCCTCTCCGCGATTAGAAAAAACCGCTGGGAAGCGGTTTTTTCTTTGTTGACAGATACTATACCTAGGTATATACTTTGGTATATGAATACTACTACGCTTATGACAACAAAAGTAGATAAAAGATTGAAGGTAGCTGCTCAAAAAACAGCTGAGGAGCTCGGTTTTCAGCTTGGTACGATCGTAAATGCGTATTTGAGGCAATTTGTGCGCACGAAGGAGGTGTCTTTCTCGATGAATCTTCGACCGACACGAAGACTTCTTCGGTCTATCGAGATTGCGGAAAAGGAGCTCGCTTCAGGAAAGTTGAAGAAGTTCACCGATATCGAAGACCTTTTGGCTGATCTTAACTCCTAATTCTGTTCTTTCGAAATGGCAGTTACTATTATTAGATCATCGGAATTCGAACGGCACTTCAGAAAACTGCCACTCAAGATCCGGGAGAAGGTCTCGGATCGGCTCAGAATTTTCGTGCAAGATGAATTCAGTCCGATTCTCAACAATCATAAATTATTAGGCAGAAACAAGGATTGTCGCAGTATCAACGCAACTGGCGACTATCGAATACTATACAGGGAGATTGAAAACTCCTTCTACTTGCTTGTCGACGTGGGTACGCATAGCGACTTGTGGGGCTAGTTGTCAGAAATTTTGACAAATCGGCGCTGAAAGGCCAAGATTGAGTGGGTTGCAAGATGGCAAGGGAGAAAAAGGCCACAACCTTTGGTTGTGATGTGGCCGACGTGGCGGAATATCTTCCGAGGCCTTGTACACCTATAGGCAGGTCGGACCTGATGCTTTTGCGCTCGGGCGACGACTTGAGAGTTAACAGAAAAAAGGAACCCGACGAAACCAACCCTACTGTTTCTTCTTTCTTCTAACCGACGGACACCTGCGTATCCCCACATTACGCCGAAAGGTGTCCGTTTTTCTTTCCATTGCCAATTTCCGGGTACCGACGTACAATTTCCTTTATGAAAACCATTCAAAATATCGCTTCGGGAATCTTTATTGGAGCCGTGAGTGTCCTGTCCCTCATTTCTATTCTTGGGGTTTGGGACGTTTTTAACAAAGAGGTTATTTCGAAATCATTTGCGACCCTCGGTATTTTGGCCGTTGTTGCAGTGGTAGTGATGGTGGCCGGGCGTTTTGTTGGCGGCGGAGAGGCGGTAGATCCTCTGAACCCTCCTGTTCCCGCGGTGCCAAATCCGACCTTCAGGATTGTGCGCATTGCCACTCTCGGCGCTCTCATCGTTTCGGCCGTTCTTCTCGCATTTCTCGGGGTCTGTAGCATTTGGGAGATTATTACCGATAAAGCAATTCTCTATAAATCACTCAGCTCTCTCGCGGTCATCGCATTCTCTTCATTTGTAATCGTACTCACTTGCCTCGAGCGTGAGAACAGCCCACTTTTGAAGCGCGGCGGCCGACTTTCTCCAGGGGTGATCATCCTCTGCGTCATTTTGTTTATGTGGATGATGATGGCAATGTTCAGTGGGTTCTAGTTTTTTGCTGCTAGCGAGATATCCGTTCCGCATTTTGCAGTAGCGCGGTAGAATAGGGAAGTATGACAAGAGTCGCCCTCTTTCTTTTGGTTGTGCTGTCTATCCTTTCGTCTGGCTCGATTTCTGTGCACGCCTCAGACACCAACGGCATCATTGAGCCAGGAAATTTCTATGCCAAGGCCGTTGATACCAATTTCGGTACGTTCAATTTCGGCACGACGGAAGGAGATGTGCACGTCACCGACAGCGCGATGACCGGCTACGTGTGGAGCGACTACTATGGCTGGATCAACCTTAATCCGACTGGCTACGGGGTGGTAAATGACGGTAGCGGCAATCTTTCCGGCTACGCTTGGGGCCAAAACACTGGCTGGATTAATTTCCATCCATCCGCCAGCGGTGTTCGAGTCGTGATCAGCTCTTCGGGAGTCTTTTCCGGCTACGCTTGGGGTCAAAACACTGGCTGGATCGTGTTTAATTGCAGCACAAACAGCACCTGCGGCTCGGGTTCATTTAATGTGGCCACAGATTGGCGCCCTGCGAGCGTTCGCGGTGCTTCTTCAGGTGGCGGCGGTGGTGGTGGCGGCGGAGGGGGTGGTGGTTCCGGATCAGGTTCGAGTTCAAGCTCGAGCAGTAGCGGAGAATCTAGTAGCTCTTCTTCAGAGTCGTCTGCGCCAGCGGCGGAGTCCTCACCGGCACCATCTGAAGCTCCGGCAGAGTCTCCGGCGCCAGCTCCCGATGTGGCGCCACCAGAAGATACTCCATCTGAAGCCCCTCCGGCCGAGGCAGAAACTCCATCGGTGGTTGAGTCGGCCGTCGAGTCCGTGGCCGCGACTGTCGATAGTGTCTTTTCGAGCATCGCCAACTTTTTTGGTGGTGATAGCGGTAGTAGCGGCTCTTCAGGTTCAGGCTCCGGTTCGAGTGGCGGTGGCGGCGGAGGAGGTGCGGTCACGCAAATCGTCTCCGGTGCTGTCGAGCAGGTAAAGCAAAGCTATGAATTCGCCCAAGAGACGGTAAAGGTTGTGGCGGAGGAGACAAAAGAAGTGATCCAGAGTCCAACTGGCTCGGTGGTGACCAAGACGGTGTCGACGGCGGGCGTGGTCGGCGCGGGTGCGGCCAGCGTTTCATCGCTTTTCTTGAACCCGCTGTCATTTTCCGAGCTGTTTCTCATCCCACTCCGATTGTGGGGAATCTTGCTCGGGGCTTTTGGCCTGAAAAAACGTTCTCGTCCGTGGGGTACTGTGTATGACAGCGTTACCAAGCAGCCGCTCGACCCCGCGTACGTGGTCTTGCAAGATGAGAAGGGGAACGAGGTCAATACGTCGATTACCGACCTCGATGGCCGCTATGGCTTCTTGCTCGCGTCCGGCACATACACCATGGTCGCCAACAAGACCAACTACACATTTCCCTCGAAGAAATTGGCCGGAAAGATGGCGGATGAGCTCTACTCAGACCTTTATTTCGGTGAACCGATCACTGCCTTGGAAGCGGGCGGAGTACTCATCAAAAACATCCCGCTGGACCCCGTGAATTTCGATTGGAATGAATTTGCTAAATCACAACAGCAGATTTCGCGTTTTTACTCGAAGCGCGACCTCATCAAAAAGCGCATCACCGACGCTTCCTTCTCCGTCGGCTTTTTCGTGGCCGTCCTTGCATTCTGGGCAGCACCGGCTCCATACAACATCGCCATCTTCGCTCTCTATGTTTGCCTACTCCTCTTGAGAATCTTTGGTGCCAAGAAAAAGGCATTTGCCAGCGTGATGGATAGCTCCACGGATTTGCCAATTGCCTTTGCGATCATCCGCGTATATATTGCCGGCCCAAACCAAGAGTTACTACACAAAGTGACAGACCGTCTCGGCCATTTCTATGCCTTGGTGCCGCCGGGCGAGTACTACCTCACGGTGGAGAAGAAAAATCCCGACGAGACATATACTCTTGTCCACACATCGCCCGTATTTTTGGCAAAAAACGGCGTGATCGAAGAAAAGGTCGTGCTATAATTAACCGCATCCATGAGACGCTTTCTTTTCACAAGCGCGTTTGTTTGTTTCAGTGCATCTGTTTCTTTTTTCGCCCTCCCATCGAGCGTTTCCGCCTCATTTGCGCCGGGCGAAACACTGGATCCAGGCTGTGCGCCGACTAATGCTAGTTGTATTGTGCTCCAGGTGAATGCTTCAACTGCGTCTGGGAATTTCGGTGTCTCTACCACCTCGCCGTGGGGTTTGTTTTCTATCAATCCGAGTGGCATCAGCGGGCCATCTTTTGCGATTGGATCTTCCACGCAGACCGATTTCATTGTTAATTCCGGTGGATACGTCGGTATCGGTACCACCACGCCTGGGAGCATTCTTTCCATCGGGAGCTTGGCTAATTTTACTACTGCTACCACGACTTTTTACGGAACTGGCGGCATTAATCTGGCTGCCGGTTGCTTCGCTGTGGGAGGTACTTGTATTTCCGGAAGCGGTGGGTCTGGGACGGTGAATTCAGGCACCCAAGGTCAGTTTCCTTTCTACAACGGCTCGGGGACGACGCTGACGGCGACTTCGAGTCTGTTTGTGAGTCAGGCGGGAAATATTGGCATTGGCACCACCTCTCCCTACGCGAAGCTCTCTGTGATAGGCGAGGGAGTTTTCCGCAATTTAAGCGCCACTTCAACTACCGCTACTTCCACGTTATCGGGAGGTCTCTCTGTTGGCGGCGGATCCTTTCAGTATGATTTTTCGAGCGGCGTCACCTCGGTGGACGATCTTCAGGTTGGTCCAATGACCTTTGATACCAACGCCGGGATTGTTGCCTGGATCGATATGCCCATCACTGCCACTGCCGCTTCCAGCACGGTCGAGAGTTACTCGGCTAGGATCGACGGCAACTCGCTTTTCACCGTGTATGCAGAGTCAGATGGCGCCGGCGCGGTGCCGTCCTGGAGCCGAAGAGTGGGCGTTGCCAGCACTTCTCCTTGGAAGACACTTTCAGTGGTGGGGTCGATGGCCGTAGATGGCTTGACTCTAGCAAGTGCGACTTCGGACGCGGTCTGTATTAATGCGTCGACAAAGGAAATTTTAGTGAACACGGGTGCCACCAATTGCACTGTTTCTTCTGCTCGCTTCAAACACAACATAGAGACGTTTGATGGTCCAGCTCTTACTCTCATCGGCCAGCTGCGGCCGATCACGTTTAATTCAAATAGCAACAATGAGTCCCGCTTCGGTTTCATTGCGGAAGAGGTGGCACGCGTCGATTCAAGACTGATATTTACTGAAATTGACGGCATTACCCCTCGAGGTGTTCGGTATGAAGAATTAACCCCAGTTCTCGTAAGGGCAATCCAAGAGCAGCAAGCGCAGATCAATTCGATCCGAAACAACACCCTATCTTCCGTCTCTGTCCCAACTTCCGATACACTTCGTGTCAGCCAGCGTCTATGTGTCGATGATGTGTGCATAGAGAAAGAGCAGCTCAAGGCACTTCTCCGAAGCTATGGCGGTACGAGTATCTCCTCGACCTCTCCTGCTGTAGTTGACGCTCCTGCGCTGGTCTTGGCACCCGATATTGAGCCCCCGACAATCACCATCCAAGGAAACAATCCAGCCAACCTTCTGGTCGGTGCAGTGTATTCCGATCTTGGTGCACTCGTGGCCGACAATCGGGACAACAATCTCTCCGTTGTTGTTTCGGGTGATCAAATCGACACCGCCGCCGTCGGAAACTACATCATTACCTACGTAGCGACTGATCTATCTGGCAATGCCGCAACCTCGACGCGCACGGTAATCGTCGCGAATCCTTTCAGCCCTTCTGATCCACAACAATAGCTATGAAGTACCACTCCGCGATCAGCGTCCTTCTTCTCAGTCTCTCTTGCTGGTTTCTGCCGATTACGGTAGAGGCTAGCTGGACGTTCCTTTCTAATTCGTGGACATCGAAGGTGATGGCTTCCCTGACCCGATTGAAAGTGAATACTACCCCTGACGCGACCCTTAGAGGTGGATTGACGGGATACTGGTCTTTCAATGGCCCGGACATGATTGGCGGGACGGTGTACGATCGCAGTGGTATTGGTAATAATCTCTTTATGATCGATATGCCGACCACTACCGCACTAGTGCCTGGAAGGATCGGACAAGGTCTCAACTTTGAAGACGGCGCAATTGATTATTTAGAAGGAGAGAATGTTTCTTCCTACGATTTCGGCACAGGTCCATTTTCAGTCTCAGTTTGGTTCAAAACGACCTTTGCTGGTGGCGGCGTGCGTCTTGTTTCTGTTCGCGATGTCTGCCTCAATGATAGTTTCTGGGAGGTCGATATTGCAGCCGGTACATTTTCGGCCTGCATAGATGATGCTCTAGGTAATTTGACCTGCGTAGCAAGTAATGCCGTCGTAAATGACGGGGAGTGGCATCATGGAGTGGCTGTCCGGGATGGTGTAACGCTCAGCGCCTATGTTGATGGCGTGTTCGACAATAGTGCATCAGGTGTGGATATCCTCGATCTCGTCAATGCGGCGCCATTGCGCATCGGTGACAGTGTTTGTAACAATGACTACTTGGGTGAAATTGATGAGGTCCGGATCTATAATCGCACTCTCTCCTCAGCCGAGGTTAAGCGCCTTTATACTATGGGGAAATAAGGGCCCCAATCGCCCGATAGCGTTGCATTTTTCGCCCTTTTCCTGTAGTCTAACGCCTATCACTAAACATATATGAACAGAGACTATCCACTCGAAAAAGTACGTAATTTCGGCATTATCGCGCACATTGATGCGGGAAAAACCACCACATCAGAGCGAATCCTGTACTACACAGGTATGATCCACAAGATCGGCGAGGTGCACGAGGGCGAGACCACTACCGACTGGATGGAGCAGGAGCGAGAGCGAGGTATTACTATTACCGCCGCGGCGATCACCTGTTTCTGGAACCCTACCTACATGCCAAAGGAGGATGTTTCAAAGAAGGTGCGTTTCAACATCATTGACACTCCAGGGCACATCGACTTTACCGTAGAAGTGAAGCGTTCTCTCAGAGTACTCGACGGTGCTGTGGTGGTATTCGACGGCGTGGCGGGAGTAGAGCCACAGTCTGAGACCAACTGGCGCTATGCCGACGAAAGCAATGTTCCTCGACTTTGCTTCATCAACAAAATGGACCGAACCGGCGCGTCTTTTGAGCGCTCATATGCCTCTATTCTCGAGCGATTGAACAAAAATGCGATCCGATTCCAGCTGCCTATTGGCTTGGAGGGTGATCATCGTGGTGTTGTCGACCTCGTGAAGATGAAGGCCTACACCTTCGAAGGTGAGAAGGGTATTAAGATTATTGAACAGGAGATTCCTGCAGACATGCTCGAAGATGCAAAGAAGTATCGAGCTGAACTCATTGACCGAGTGGCAGAATACGATGAGGCGACCATGTCGGCATATTTGGAAGGGAAGGAGATCTCGATCGATGAGATCAAGCGAGTGGTCCGAAAGGCGGTGCTTGCTGGAAAGATCTTCCCAGTGTTTACTGGTTCTGCGCTCAAGAATGTGGGTGTGCAGCTCGTATTGGACGCCGTCGTTGATTATCTTCCATCTCCCCTTGACCTTCCCCCGGTACGAGGCATTGATCCAAACACGGGTGACCACATCTTCCGCAAGCCTTCAGATGAGGAACCTTTCTGTGCCTTGGCCTTCAAACTCCAGAACGATCCTTTTGTTGGGCAACTGACTTTCTTCCGCGTGTACTCGGGTACTGTGGAGTCTGGTACGTATTTGTATAACTCAACCACCGGCAAGCGCGAGCGATTGGGTCGTATCGTGCGCCTCCAGGCCAACGAGCGCGAGGAAGTGAAGAAAGTGTACGCCGGAGAGATTGCCGCTGCGGTGGGTCTCAAAGACGCCCTTACTTCGCACACCTTTTGTGACGAAGAAAATCCAGTTATCCTCGAAGCGATCAAGTTCATGGAGCCAGTGGTGTCGTTGCGCGTCGAGCCAAAGACCAAGGCCGACCAGGAAAAGATGGGCGTGGCTTTGAAGAAGCTCGCAAATGAAGATCCGACTTTCAAGATCAGTTCCAACTCTGAAACAGGCGAGACGATCATCTCAGGTATGGGTGAACTTCACTTGGAAATCATGGTGGATCGTATGAAGCGAGAATTCGGTGTCGAGGCCAACGTCGGCAAGCCTCAGGTGGCATATCGAGAGACGATTCAGGGCGAGGCAGAGGCGGAAGAGAAGTACATCAAGCAGACCGGAGGAAAGGGTCAGTACGGTCACGTTATCATCACTCTCCGACCGATGAAGCCGTTGGAAGAAGGCGAGAAGGTGAAGAAGAATGTCAGCCGATTTGCCGACTTCGAATTCATTAACTCTATCAAGGGCGGTGCGATCCCTGGCGAATTCATCCCTGCAGTGGAGAAGGGTGTGCACGAAGCGATGGACCGAGGTGTTATCGCCGGATACCGCATGGTGAACGTGTCTTGTGAATTGACGTTCGGTAGCTACCACGATGTCGACTCATCTGAAATCGCGTACAAGATCGCCGGTTCATTGGCCTTCCAGAGCGCCTCAAAGCGTGCGAAGCCGGTTATTTTGGAACCAATCATGAAGGTGGAGGTATTGTTCCCAGAGAAGTTTATGGGTGATATCACCGGCAGCATTTCTTCAAAGCGAGGTACGATCGAAGAAATGACCGAGCGCGGTCAGGCCAAGGTAATGCACGCAAAGGTGCCGTTGTCCGAAATGTTCGGTTACACTACTCAGCTCCGATCTATGACTTCAGGACAGGGTTCAGCGACGATGGAATTCGACCATTACGCGCCGGTGCCGAAGTTTGTGGAGCAGCAGATTATTGAAGCGAGGAAGTAGAGAAAACAAAAACACCTTCGTCGAAGACACGCCATAAATCCTTGCTAGGATTTTGGCTCCTCTCGCCACCGACGTGGCTGCGAGAGGTCTTCACCGAAGGTGTTTTTGTTTTCTTTACATATCTCGGTCAATATCGAGCCGTTGCAGTTGCGCGAGGTCTTCGCCAACAGGCGGTTTTGCCTTTCCTGAATTACGAAACTGCAAAAGAAAACCCCGCGGCTGAGCTGCGGGGCGATAAAACTCCATGTATCAGGCCGTGTAAACGGCTCTATTTATGGTCCGGTCGAAGCCGGCGAGAAGGTAGATATCTGGAGTAGTCAGGACAAACAGTCCACTTCCGTCGTCCATGATGCCGCCCTCAATCACACGGCCTTCGTATGGTGGCCAGCCGCTGATGACGTGGGCTCCGAAGCAGAAGTGGTCAGGAGTGCCAATCAGAACTCGAACCGCAAAGACAAGCACCTTTATATCTGTGTCGTCTGGGATATTTTCCGAAGCACCGC
This sequence comes from Patescibacteria group bacterium, assembly GCA_038065315.1. NCBI lineage: Bacteria > Patescibacteria group bacterium. The sequence goes on along the minus strand of JBBTRF010000001.1, from coordinate 480,839 downwards.
GATAGTGAGTGCTGGCCATTCTGAGGCGGAAGGGAGTTTTTTCGTCTTTGAAGTCCAACATTTTTTCTATCACTGGCCCCCAAACAAAGCGGTAGTAGGGAATCTCGGGGTAGAGATCGTTCTCGATTCCTCGAATATTCAGATACATAGTTTCGGCCTCCTTTCTGGATTCAAAACAGTGCAGATTCAAATCCGCCTTAAAGCCTATTCTTTTAAGAGATGGGTGTCAATGAGGGCTATGGTTTCAGGCGTAGGTCGGCGTCAAGCCGTTTTGCTTCGGCCCAGGCGAGTTCGTAGATTTTGCGCATGGCATCGGCGATCTCGTGGCTCTCGATGATGATACCGAGCTTCTCGCGCCATGAGGCGATCCTGATCGATACCCAGACTGGTTCAGACGGTGCTCGTCTGGCTGAACAGGCTCGAACACTCGGTATCAAGTCTCAGTTCTACACAGCATATTTCTCAGGTCCTGAGTTTGTGAAGACAGGCATGGCTGTGGAAGGTGCGTATATTGTGGATGCTCCGGCACTTGGCTCTGAAAACTCCCGAGCCAACGCTTTCTTGCAGGAAAGTAAGAAGCGTTACAGCTCTGAACCAACCTATCCGTTCTTTTCTGCAAACGCTTATGACGAGGTCTATCTCCTAGCGACCATCTTTGAAAAAGTAGGGGCTAGTGATACTGAAAAGATCAAGCAGGCTCTCTATGCTACTAAAGATTTTCCAGGGATTACTGGAACTTTTGGATTCGATGAGAATGGTGACGTTACCGGTATCGGTATGCGAATGATGCAGGTCAAGGATGGTGCACTTGTTGACGCGAAGTAATTTTTCCTCAATGAGCAAAAAACCGCTCCCTCCGAGCGGTTTTTTGCTATACTATTGAGACATGGACATCCTCCCACAACTCATCCTGAACAGCATCATTGCCGGCGCGATCTATTCGCTGCTGGCGCTCGGATTCAATATCATCTTCGGGACGGTGAAGTTCTTCGATCTCGGCTATGGTGCGCTCACTGCGGTGGGCGGCTACGCGGTGTTCTATTTCTACAAAATGCTTGGCCTCGATCTGTGGCTGGCGGTGCTGCTTGGCGTGGTCATTGCGGCGGCGGTGGGCGGACTCATCAATCACTTTGTTTATCGTCCCCTCCGTGCTCGCAAATCCTCCAGCATGGTGCTCATGGTGGCTTCGCTCGGGGCTTTCACTGCAGTGCAGGCCATTATCGCCATCCTCTTCACCAGCCAATTCCAGACGCTCTCGCAAAACTCCTCAGCGCAGCGGGTGTATGACATCTTCGGGGGAGTGATTACGGAGATCCAGCTCGTCATCCTCGTGACGGGACTGGTCATCATGAGCGGATTGGCGCTGGTGCTCAAAAAAGACAATGTTCGGCCGCGCGGTACGAGCTGTGGGCGACGATGAAGATGTTTCCAAGATTGTCGGCATCAACACTGACAAAGTCATCGGCAAGGTGTTTCTCATCGGTTCGGCGATCGCTGGCCTCGCCGGCATTCTCATCGGCTTCGATACGGGCATTGAGCCGACCATGGGCATGTCGCTACTCCTCAAAGGCGTGATCGCCTGTATCATCGGCGGCATCGGCAACATCTACGGCGGCGTACTCGGCGCTTTTTTCCTCGGCTTTGTCGAAAACTTCGGTATTTGGCACATCTCCGGCGAGTGGAAGGATGCGATTGCCTTCACTGTGCTTATCCTGTTCCTGCTCTTCCGGCCGCAGGGGATTTTGAAGAAGTAAATTGACACTTCAATTCAGTTTTGCGATACTTAGAGTGTTAGATGTTACCACCCGCCAGCAATGGCGGGTGGGTCTTTTTATGCCTCTACATTATCTTCCCAACTAGAAGCTTCAAGGGGCTCCCGTTTCCGGAAGCCCCTGAGGTACCACAGTTAGTATGTTAGCAAAATCGAAAATATGAGTCAAGCGCCTTTTTTGGTATGATTAAAGGCGCACAAGCGCCTGCATATCATGGACTACCTCATTCACCTCCTCATTCTCATCGGCATCTACGGGATCTTGGGTTTGTCGCTCAACTTGGTGGTGGGGTATACCGGCCTACTCTCGGTGACACACGCGGCCTTCTACGGCCTCGGTGCCTATGCGACAGGCATCCTGCTCACGACCACGGGGATGAATTTCTTCCTGTCACTGCTCGTCGGGGCGCTGGTCACGGCGGCGGCGAGCTTCCTTATTGGTGCAGTGTTGTCGAAGTTTGCGGGTGACTACTTCGCGCTCGTACCATCGGCGGCTTCGAAGACGCTCTATGAAGCGAGCGGGGGTAACCTCTACAACGTGCAGTATTCTCTGGAAGACGAATCAAAGTTCATTGCGGAAGAGCTTACCCGTCGCGGCTACAAGCGGGTTGCTCTCGTCTCCTATCAAAATGCCTTCTCGAAGACGCACGTCGATAGTTTCCGAGCTCATTTTAAGGGTGACATCGTCTATCATGTTGCGATTGGTGCTGATACTGGCGACATTTCCACTGAAGTGGCGAAGATCAAGGCTTCGAGGCCCGATGTGATCTACTCACCAGATATTTCATTCTTCTTTGCTGGCGGGGTCGCGAAGCTCAGGCAGTTTGGTGTCGTCGCACCCGTCTTCTCTACTTACGTAGCTGAGCTTCCCGTTGTCCGTACTTTGGTTCCGGACGTTTTTTATTCTTTCCCGAAAGATATTGCTGAGGGAGAAGGAGCCGTGTTCGGTCTTTCTGAGCAAGCAGCAGAGATTCTCTCTTCAGCAGTGGATGAATGTAAAGCAGATACTATCTGTGTCCAATCCAGCCTCTCAAAATCCGGTCTCTTTGATGAGAACGGTGTGGCGAAGCGGGAAATGATCTTGAAGCAAGTCAAGAATGGTCAACCTGTGGCTGTGAATTAACGCTCGGTGTTTAGTAGCTCGCCCTCATCCTCCCGCGATGATAGAATTGAAGGCGTAATGGCCGATAATGTAAAAAGAGAGATCCTTCTCGAAACCCGCGACCTACACGTCCATTACGGTGGCGTGAAGGCTCTTGATGGTGCCTCGGTGTCTATAGATGAAGGCGAGATCGTGGCGCTCATGGGTCCAAACGGTGCCGGCAAGTCAACGGTACTCAAGGCGATCTTCGGCTTGGCGCCGATCAGCTCTGGATCGGTCTCTTGGGAAGGGCAGACCTTCTTGCCGGTGTCGCATGAGGTGATCCATCGAGGGATTTCATTTGTCCCTCAAGGCCGCCGCGTGTTTAAACATCTGAGCGTCCGTGAGAATATCGAACTCGGCGGCTGGACCGTCGCTTCTGCAAAGATTCGTGCCGAGCGTCTCGAGCAGGTGCTTGATCTGTTCCCGGCACTACGTAGCCGACTCTCGGAAAAATCCTCCAATCTCTCCGGCGGCCAACAGCAAATGCTCGCGATCGCCCGCGGCCTCATGACCGACCCAAAGATCCTCCTGCTCGATGAGCCGTCGCTCGGTCTTGCTCCGAAGATCGTGAAGGAAATGTTCGCCAAGATCCTCGAGATCAACCAGCGCCGCAAGATGGCTGTCGTGGTGGTGGAGCACAATATCAAATCTCTTCTCGAAGTTGCTCATCGTGCCTATGTACTCGACAAGGGTAGGGTAGTGGCTGCCGGTCCTGCTGCCGAGATTATCAAGGGCGATACGCTCAGCAAAGTGTTTTTGGGCGGTGTTGCAGCGGAGTAGCCCCTAGACTTTCTTTGTTGAATCTTTATCAAAAATTAGCTTTTTCTTGAACATTTCTTAGCAGTTTCTTTATCGCCACTCTGATATGCTTTCTTTGTCTGTTTTGTCGACGGCAGGCTTGGTTGACACAAGTTTATCTTAAGATAAACTTGTGCTATGAAAACCAATATTATCGGCCTAAAAGAGCTGCGAGAGAACATGGAAAAATATATTTCTGAAGTAGAAAAAGGGCGGTCTTTCGTCGTGGTGAAAAAGTCGAAACCGGCATTCAAAATGGTGCCCGTCGACGAGTGGGGAGACGAAGGGGTGTGGAAGACATTGGTGGATTTTACTCAAATTGATCCAAAGGGGGTGCATATCGATGAAGTGCTTGCCTCCCTGAAGCGTCTCGATGCACAAAATTGATAAATTCCTCGCCAAGCTGGAAGAAAAGCAAAGAGGACGGATCCTGCTGATCATTGCTCAAATCAAATCGCGCAACTTCGTTGGTCTCGACCTGAAAAAGCTCAAAGGAGGCCTTGATATCTATAGAGTGCGTTCCGGTCAATACAGAATACTCTTTCACCTCACCAACGACGACATCTTTCTACTCGATGTCACCAATCGCGACGACACCACCTACCACCTCTAAGACAATCGGGTCTAGCAACAAATGTCTATCAAACCAACCTTGGCGCACTGGCTGACGAAGACCTCTCGCAGGCGCGACGGCGCCGAGAGGAGCCGAAATTTCAGGAGAAATTTACGGCGTGTCTGAGGCGGCCAGTGCGCCAAGGTTGACTTTATCGGCCAATTTGTTACTATACCCATTGTCGCATTTTTTGCGTCTTTGGCCGTTTCGAATCAAAAGAAACGTCCTGGTATTAACACGATTTATTATCATTAATTTTTGTTCTTAAGTTACAAGGCTCAGCCACTCTCGCGCGTTGAGCTTTGAGAATTAGGGACTCATTAAATATATGGCAGAAGCATTTGATCGATCAAAGCCTCACGTAAACGTCGGTACTATTGGACACGTCGACCACGGCAAGACTACTCTTACCGCGGCTCTTACTGTTGTTCAGTCAAAGAAAGGTCTTGCAAATCCTATTGCATACGACCAGGTAGCGAAGGCATCTGAAAAGGACGGCCGACGCGACCCTTCAAAGATTATTACCATTGCGATTTCACACGTTGAGTATTCAACTGTGGCTCGACACTACGCTCACGTCGACTGTCCAGGTCACGCTGACTACGTCAAGAACATGATCACTGGTGCCGCTCAGATGGACGGCGCTATCCTCGTGGTATCTGCGGTAGACGGTCCAATGCCACAGACTCGAGAGCACATTCTCCTCGCAAAGCAGGTGGGTGTTCCAAAGATCGTGGTCTTCTTGAACAAGTGCGACATGGTGGATGACAAGGACATGCTCGACCTCGTTGAGGCAGAAATCCGAGACCTTCTCGAGAAGTATGGTTTCGACGGAAAGGGTACTCCAGTGATTCGAGGTTCAGCTTTGAAGGCGATCGAAGGCGATGCAGCATGGGTTGCAAAGATCGATGAGCTTTTGAACTCACTCGACACCTATATCCCTATGCCAGTGCGTGAGATCGACAAGCCATTCTTGATGCCAATCGAAGACATCTTCTCTATTGAAGGACGAGGTACTGTGGTTACTGGCCGAATCGAGCGAGGAATCGCAAAGGTTGGCGAGGAAGTTGAGATCATTGGTCTCAAGCCGACTGCAAAGTCTACCATCACTGGTATCGAAATGTTCAACAAGCAGCTCAGCGAAGGTATGGCAGGTGACAACGCGGGTGTTCTCCTCCGAGGTACTCGAAAGGAAGACGTTACCCGAGGTCAGGTACTTGCAAAGCCAGGTACTACCACTCCTCACACCGACTTCGAGGGTGAAATCTACGTTCTCAAGAAGGAAGAAGGTGGCCGACACACTCCATTCTTCAATGGGTACAAGCCACAGTTCTACATCCGAACCACAGACGTCACCGGTGAGGTAACCCTCGCTGCGGGCACTGAAATGGTTATGCCAGGAGACACCGTGAAGTTCATCGTCAAGCTCGTAGCGCCGATTGCACTCGAGGAAAAGATGCGATTTGCTGTGCGAGAAGGCGGACGAACCGTCGGTGCAGGAGTGGTCACCAAGATCACTAAGTAAATCGCCGGCTCCGCGACCAATTCAAGAGGAGCCACATACTCAACATGACCACAAAAGAAACAAAGACGGCCGATAAGGCCAAGGGCAAGACGAAAGTCGCCAAGGCTACGGTAAAGGGCCAGGAGGTGAGCCACAAGCTCCGCATTCGTGTGCGAGCGTACGAACACAAGATCCTCGATGCTTCCGTGAAGCAGATCATGGACACTGCGCTTCGATACGATGCCACTATCCTCGGACCGATTCCGCTCCCTACAGAGATCAAGAAGTACACCGTAAACCGAGCTGCCTTTGTCTACAAAGACGCGCGAGAGCAGTTTGAGATGCGAGTGCACAAGCGATTGATTGACATTGTGAACCCAAATCCAAAGACAATTGAGGCACTCACCAACCTGAGCCTGCCTTCAGGAGTCAACATCGACGTCAAGATGATCTAACCACCAGTATTCACCCCACTAACCGCCTCACCTAACCCACATGAAATTCATTATCGGAACAAAACTGAATATGACCCAGGTCTTCGACCAAGAGGGAAATGTTCACCCAGTGACCGTCCTCAAGGCCGGTCCGGTGACTGTAACCCAGGTTAAAGAGTCCGGAAAGGATGGCTATTCAGCTGTTCAGATTGGATTTGGCGAGATTCGCGAGAAGCTCGTCTCGAAGCCTCAAAAGGGACACACCAAGGCGCTCGGTCTTTTCCGAACCCTCAAGGAGTTCCGCGTGGCCGCTCCTACCCAGAAGCTGGGAGACAAATTCGACGTCTCTGTCTTCAAGGAAGGCGATGAGATCGAAGTGTCTTCGATCAGCAAGGGCAAGGGTTTCCAGGGTGCAGTGAAGCGACACGGCTTCAAGGGAGGTTCCCGAACCCACGGTCAGAAGCACTCTGAGCGAGAAGTCGGTACCATCTCTGGTGCAGGACGAGCCGGCGGCCGTGTGGCTCCCGGTATGCGAATGGCTGGACGAATGGGTGGTGATCGTGTTACTGTCAAGAACCTCAAGGTCGTGCAGATCAACGCCACAGAGAACCTTCTTCTTGTTTCTGGAGCAATTCCAGGCCGACGAGGTACTTTGGTAGAAGTGATCGCACAGTAATCCTGAAATAACCCTGAACCCATGAATACTCTAGAAGCAAAAATCTACACTCAGGACGGCAAGGCTGCTGGCGCTTTCGAGCTCCCAGAGAATGTCTTTGGTTTGAACTGGAACGCCGACTTGGTACACCAGGTCATGACCTCAATGATGACTTCAAAGCGCAATCCAGTCGCTCACACTCAGACTCGAGGTGATGTACGAGGAGGCGGTAAGAAGCCATGGCAGCAGAAGGGTACTGGTCGTGCCCGACACGGTTCTATCCGATCACCGTTGTGGCCAGGTGGAGGTGTGTCTCATGGTCCTCGAAATGACAAGAACTTCGACCGAAAGGTCAACCAGAAGATGAAGGCGAAGGCGCTTTTCACCCTGCTCTCAAAGAAGATGCGAGACGGCGAAGTGTTGTTTGTTGAGTCTATTGCTCTCAAGGAGGCCAAGACCAAGCACGCAAAGTCTCTCATCGCTGCACTCGCTGGCGTAAAGGGCTACGAGATGCTCGCTACCAAGAAGAACAACGCCGCTTTCATTGCGATGTCTGCAAAGAGCGCTTCAGCAGACCGAAGCTTCGGCAACATGAGCAATATCTCGGTCAACGAAGTACGAAATCTCAACGTCCTCGACCTCATGAAGTACAAGTACGTCGTGATCGAGAATCCAAAGGTGAGTGTCGCATCTCTTGCAAGCCGACTTCCGGCGCGAACCGCAGCGAGTGAGCCAAAGAAAGTAGCTAAGACTGCAAAGAAATAACATGACTACCATTACCGTAAAACACGACCCAGTATCTGTCATCCTCGGCCCACGCATCACCGAGAAGGCCGCTCGCTTGGCCGAGAAGAAGGTCTACACCTTCAACGTGACCCAGAGTGCCAACGTGGCATCTATCAAGGCTGCGATCAAGACCTTGTACAAGGTGACTCCGATCGACGTAAAGATCCTCGCGGTACCTTCAAAGCGATCTTTTGTCCGAGGCAAGGCAGGCGTAAAGCAGGGAGGCAAGAAGGCCTACGTCACCCTCGGCAAGAAGGAGACCATTGAATTTGTATAATCGTCGCACCACCAAATACTCCAATGAAACACTATAAACCATTCACCAAATCTCGCCGAGGTATGACCACTGTGTCATACAGCGAGCACTTGACCACTGACACTCCTCATAAGGCGCTCGTCTCTGGTTTCAAGCATCGAGTCGGGCGCAACTCCGACGGCCGCATCACTGTGCGACATAAGGGCGGTGGACACAAGCGACTCTATCGACACGTTGACTTTGTTTTCGATAAGAAAGATATTCCTGCTGTAGTGCAGACCATTGAGTACGATCCAAACCGCACCGGTTTCATTGCGCTCGTGTGTTACAAGGATGGCGAGAAGCGCTACATCCTTTCTCCAAAGGATCTCAAGGTGGGGGACAGCATTATTGTCTCAGAAAAGGCGGAGCTCAAGACTGGCAACCGAACTCTTTTGAAGAACATTCCTGTTGGCGCCTTTGTGCACAGCGTGTCTATCCAGCCAAGTGGCGTCGCACAGCTCGGACGATCAGCCGGCAACTTTATCCAGGTGATCGCACAGGATGCTGGCATGACTCACCTCAAGATGCCTTCTACCGAAGTACGAAAGGTGCTCGACACCGCTTGGGGTTCTATCGGTACTGTTTCAAATGATGAAAATTGGCTCGTGAACATTGGCAAGGCAGGACGATCTCGATGGATGGGTATTCGACCGACTGTCCGAGGTATGGTGATGAACCCAGTAGACCACCCATACGGAGGAGGAGAAGGTAAGCAGGGCCGAGGTCTCCGCCGAGCGAAGACCATGTGGGGTAAGCCTTCAGGTAAGGGTCAGAAGACTCGAACTCCAAAGCGATACTCAAATCAGTTTATCGTCTCTCGACGAAAGGTTGGGAAGAAGAAGGAGGCTTAGTAGCCAAAAGAAAAATCCCCGAGAGGGGATTTTTCTTTTGGCTACACAGCCCTGGCGTTAACACTTTGTGATACGATTAGTGCAAATAAAAGAGAAATATATGAAAGAAGTCGTTGATCAAATTACCAAGAAGGTCTTCGGGGTGCTACCCTCATCGATCGAGGAGATTAGGGGTAAGGGGGTGGTGAATCTTGTCTGCAAGGTTACTGTAAATGGTGTGGATTATATCTTGCGGATGCAGAAAGGTGGAAAGGCCCTCAAAACCTACCAAAGAGAGAAGTGGTGCATGGATGAGGTTTCCAAGATAAATATTCCGACCCCGAAGTGTATTGCGATAGGGGAGGAGGTAGGGCACTCATTCTCGTTCCAAGAATTCATTGAGGGTGTTGATGGTAGGGATTTGCCAAAGGAGGCAGGGAGAATTTGGCTTACTTTAGGTCAGTATGCCAAGAAATTCAATGCCATCCCAGCACCGGATTGCAAGTTTGATCTTGATTATGTTGACGACAAGCTTTTTGGAGACAACTTTTTCCAAAGTGCAGGCGTGTTTTCCAGTGAGAAACTCTTGAGTATTAAAAAGAGGGTGAATGAAGTCCGCTCTTGGCAATATGCCCCAACATTGTGTCATGGCAATCTTCATTTGAGTAATGTTGTTGTGCATCCTTCAGGAGCCATTTATCTTGTGGATTGGGGAACTTCTTGTGGGCACCGGGCGCCTCATGGGGAACTTACGGATCTATTTACTTGGAATACCGGCAAAGAGAACATCGCCATTTTTCTTAAGGGATATGAGTATGGCGAAAGTGAGTTGGCCGGGGCCATGCGTGATATCCAGACCCTCGTGCTAATCAGACTTCTTGTCTCCCTACGCTGGAAGATGGAAGGACATTCGAGAAAAGATGAGACGGAGTTTGTCCGGTCTACATCGAAGGCAGTAAATGAGATAGCAGATTTCGACTCAAAGATCCTTTTTTCAAAGAATATCTAACGTATTGACAAAGTAGTGACATTGTCTATACTAGAGTGATGAACACCACTATTCAACTTCGTATCGATAAGGCGACCAAAGTAAGCGCTCAAAAGGTGCTTGCCGAGCTTGGTTTGGACATGTCTTCCGCGATGAAGTTGTTTCTTCGTACGGTATCTCGCACCAAGTCGATTCCTTTTGAGATCAGGACTGTTAATGGTTTTACTCCTGGCCAGGAAGCGCGAATGATCAAGGAGACCGAATGGGCGGAGAAGCATGGGAAGCGGTACAAGAATGCTGAGGAATTAACAAAACACCTACTTTCCTAATCGCGACACTTGACCGCTCGGCTACTTTTGGTATATGCCTTAGGTATAGAAAAGCGAATTGAAATAGCCCAAGTATCTACTTCTAAAGGTCAGAAAATCCCCGTCCACTGCGGTTTCTCGAAAGGGAAACGATGAGAGTATCTCTGGCGAAAGTCGGAATAGGGGTCTCTCTGGGGGTAGATACTTGGGCTACTTCATCGCCTTGACTCCTTTCTTGAGTTTGATAGAATTATCAATATCACGAATGGAAAAGATCACCCTTCAAGGTTCCGTCCTTGCGGGGCCTTTTCTTTTATTTTTTCTCAAGCTTGTTTTGCAGGTCGTTTATGAAACGGAGGTAGGGCTTAATGTCTTTGAATCTCAAGAGAGCAGAGTATTTGTATTTGTTCGGTACAATGATCGCTTCACATTTTCTATTCGAAATAAGGTGTCGTGCCAGGCAGTAGAAGTCACCGTCCCCAGAAACGACCACTGCTTTGTCGAAATTTGGAAGCTCAATCATGGTGTTCAGTACGAGTTCGGCGTCGACATTGCCTTTCACTGCCCCATCAGGTAATTCCAGGGTGGGTTTAAAAATACAAATATAGCCAGATTTTTGGAGGTAAGAGTACAACCTCTCATTCCCGGGTACGTATCCTATAAAAATAAAGGCACTAGACACATCATACTTATCTTTCAGATAGACTCGAAAGCGCGAAAAATCAAGCCTCCAACCAAGACCAAGTACACCCAAATTCAGATTCTGGCTATCTATAAAAGCATAGTTATTTGCGGGTTTCTTCATCATCTAGCACCCGTAACTATATATAACCAGTACGGCTACTTACAAGCAAAATCTTCATAACAATTTCATTCCGCTCTCGGTAAAACGACACTAATTGTTGCACAATGAACAACCCGCCGCCTCGCTCCCTGAGGGTCTCTCGGAAGGCGACGGCCTGAGAGTGAGTGCAAAACTCAGCAGAGTTTTGACGCGTGCCCGAAGGGAGCGGGGCGGCGGGTTGACATTATATATGCTTCTGCTAAGATACTAAGCCATGGCTCAGGTGAGCTGTTTTCATTCATTCATGACCCGATCACTCGCAAAAGGACCATATGTAGCGGAGATTCTTCTCAAGAAGATCGCCGGCAAGAAGCCAGAACAAGCTGGGGTTATTAAGACCTGGGCTCGAGACAGCCAGATTTCACCGGAAATGGTGGGATATAAGTTTGGCGTCCACAATGGCAAAGATCATATTGAAGTGCTTGTCACCGAGGAAATGGTAGGTCACCGCCTCGGTGAATTTGCGCTTACCCGAAAGTTTGTACGACACGGAGGTAAGATGCAGAAGGAGCTTGAGGCCAAGAAGAAGGAGGCTGAGATCGCAGCTGCCCAGACCGCTAAGGCCACCGTGGCAGAAAAGAAATAATCCAGCATAATCATCCTTCATTTTATCAATACTCCAATGGTTACCGCATCACTCAACGATTATCGACAGGCTCCGCGAAAGGTTCGTCTCGTGGCGAATCTCGTAAAGGGCAAGAAAGTAGGCGATGCGATGACCATGCTTGATTTCCTCGTGAAGGAAGCTTCTGGTCCAATGAAGAAGCTCATTGCTTCTGCTGTGGCCAACGCGAAGACCAACTTCAATCTCTCTGCAGAGAACCTTTTCATCAAAAACGTGCAGGTCAATGGCGGCACCATCATGAAGCGCAGCATGCCTCGAGCTCGTGGTAGCGCTTTCCCGATCCACAAGCACTCAAGCCACGTCACTTTGGTCTTGGATGTCGTGGCAGAGAAGCCAAAAAAGGTGACAAAGGCCGCGAAGACAGCGAGCGCGGTAAAAGCGGCTCCAAAAACTAACAAAGATAGCAAATAATCACATGTCACACGTCGTCCATCCATATGCACATCGATTGGGAATCATCCGAGACTGGAAGTCTCGCTGGTTCGGCGCGGACAAGACAAAGTACGTATCGTACCTCAAGTGCGACGTCACTCTTCGTGAATATTTGGACAAGAAACTCCGTGGTTTTTATACTGCTGGCGTAGATATCGAGCGAAATTCTAAAAACCTTCGCGTGGTCATCAAGACTTCTCGACCAGGTATGCTCATCGGCAAGAGTGGAGAAGGTGCCACCGCGTTGCGAAACGACATCCTCAATTTCATCAAGAAGAACAAGCTTGCAATGCCTCCAGAGCTCAAGCTCGACATCGAAGAGGTCCGATCTCCTGAGTCTAATGCAGCCATCGTTGCCTACACTGTGGCAGAAGGCCTCGAGAAGCGCCTCCCATTCCGACGCGTCATGAAGCAGACCATTGAGAAGGTGATGGCAAACCGAGACGTCTTGGGAGTGAAGATCTATCTCACTGGCCGACTTGGCGGTGCCGATATGGCCCGACAGGAAGAGCTCAAGCGTGGCCGAGTTCCTCTCCAGACCTTGCGAGCCGATGTAGATTTCAAGCGTGAAAAGGCGCACATGACCTATGGCGACATCGGCATCAAGGTGTGGATCTACCGAGGTGAGATCTTTGCTGAGAAGGCAAAGGCGGCGAAGCCTAACCACAATCAGAACTAACCAACACTCCCATGTTACTCCCAAAGAAAGTAAAACATCGCAAGTGGCACCGAATGCGCCGAAACTACGCTAAGCCTTTCATCGAGACTCGAGGCATTGCTTTGGCATTTGGATCATTTGGCCTCAAGGCGATGACCCCTGCGCGAGTAACCTCAAACCAGATCGAAGCAGCACGAAAGGTGATCTCTCGATTTGCTGGAAAGTCAGGAAAGGTGTGGATTCGCATTTTCCCAGACATGCCATATACCGCAAAGGCCGCTGAAGTGCCGATGGGTTCCGGAAAGGGTGAGCCACAGGGATACTGTGCAGAAGTGAAGGCAGGTCGTATCATCTTTGAGGTGGACGGTGTTGTCGACACCGAAGCAAAGGAGGCTCTTCGAAAGGCAGGCACCAAGCTCCCATTGAAGTCTAAGGTCATTTCACGATAACTCCCATGAAAGAAATCAAGAAAATCAGCGACAAAGAAATTTTGAAGACCATCGATGAGAAGCGAGTGGCTTTGAAGGAGTTTCGACTTGGCTCTTCTGGTAGCAAGCTCAAGGATGTGAAGGCTGGCCGAAATCTCCGAAAGGACATTGCTCGACTTCTCACCGAGGTCTCTGCGCGAAACAATGCTACGCCTGTCGTCCCAGTTGCTCCAAAGGCAGTTGCTGCGTCAAAGAAGGCGGCGAAGGCCAAGGTTGCTAAAGTTACCGTTAAATAATTTTCATGGAAAAGAACACTAAAATCAAAGCAACCAAAGTCTCCCAGGGCACCGCTCCTGCGGCTGCGGTTGTATCGAAGCCGAAGACTCTCACCGGCAAGGTCGTGTCTGACAAAATGAAGGACACTATTGTCGTCGCTGTCGATACCTTCAACAAAATGCCAAAGTACGGCAAGTACATGAAGAGCACCAAGCGATTCCAGGCACACGATGCAGGCAACACCAAGAAGATCGGCGATACTGTCACTATCATCGAGACTCGACCGATCTCGAAGAATAAGCATTTCCGCGTTATTTAATACACTTCCATGATCCAACCACGCTCAATCGTAACTATTGCAGACAACACCGGCGCGAAGATCGGCCGTATCTTCAAAGTGCTCGGCAGCGCGGGGAAGCGATACGCCCAGATCGGTGAGCTCGTGATCCTCTCTGTGCAGAAGGCAGAGCCTCGAAAGGCGATCAAGAAGAAGGATGTTCTTCGAGCAGTGGTCGTGCGACAGCGCAACCCATTCCGACGCAAGGACGGTTCATACATCCGATTCGATGAGAACGCTGTGGTGATCATCGAGCGAGAAAAGATGGAGCCAATCGGCGGCCGTGTCTTCGGTCCTATCCCTCGAGAAATCGCGGAAAAGGGTTTCCAGAAGATCGCTTCTTTGGCCCCAGAAATCGTATAACGAGACCATAACCATACTCCAATGCACGTAAAAAAAGACGAAAACGTAATAGTGATTGCCGGCAAGGACAAGGGCAAGAAAGGCAAGATCCTCAAGGCGATGCCAAAGGAGAATTTGGTATTGGTTGACGGCGTCAATGTCCACAAGCGACACATCAAGGCTCAGCGAAATGGCAAAAAGGGTGAAATTGTCGAGAAGGCGATGCCGATTCACGTCTCAAACGTTAAGCTCGTCGAAGCTCGTAAGAAATAATCATAACTATCATGAACGGAGTAAAAGAAAAGCAGAATAAGACATTCGAGACCCTCAAGGGAGCTCTTGGTATTACGAATATCATGGAAACACCAAAGCTCGTAAAGGTGGTGCTTTCGTCTGGCATTGGTTCTGTAAAGGACAAGAAGAAGATCGAGCTCATCGCCGACCGCATGAACCGCATCGCGGGCCAGAAAGTAGTGGTGAAGACAGCGAAAAAGTCGATCGCGACCTTCAAGTCTCGACAGGGCGACCCAGCCGGCTACCAGGTGACCCTCCGAGGCGATCGAATGGTGAACTTCCTCAACAAGCTCATCAACATCGCCCTCCCTCGAACCAAGGACTTCCGTGGTATTGCGCGCAAGGCCATCGATGAGATGGGTAACATCAACATCGGTATCCGCGAGCACACCATCTTCCCTGAGACTTCAGACGAAGAGCTCAAGGACGTCTTCGGCTTCGCGGCGACCATCGTCACCACGGCGAAGGATGCAAAGTCGGCGGAGATCTTCTTCGAATACCTCGGCATCCCTTTCATGAAGCCGGAGGAGGAGAAGAAGCTGGCCGCGAAGGGTCGGAAAGCCAAGGAATAATCAAGCAGGGAAGCGTGGTTTGACATCGGCAGTCCGTATTGCTAGTATGTCTCCACGCTCCCAAAGAGCCTCATTTTTTTAATTATCAATCCACAATGGCGAAAACATCAGTCATCGCACGATCTCAGAAGAAACCGAAGTTTTCTACTCGGATTGTTCGACGCTGTTTCCGCTGTGGTCGAAAGCGAGGCTTTATGCGAGATTTCGGTCTCTGCCGTATCTGCTTCCGAGAGTTCGCGAACGAAGGCATGATCCCAGGCATTAAAAAATCATCATGGTAAAGGATACTCTCAGCGACTACATTTCAAATATCAAAAACGCAGCTGCTTCACAGAAAGAGCTCGTCACTTTGCCATACTCAAATCTTTTGATGGCCGTCACTGACCTCCTCGAGAAGGAAGGCTACGTGAAGAATGCCACGAAGAAAGGCAAGAAAGGAATCAGGAGTGTCGAGATCAAGCTCGTCTACACAGGCAACCTCGCTCGAATGCACGGTGCTGAGCGGATCTCAAAGCCTTCTAAGCGCATCTATGCTGGTGCCACCGACCTGCCTCGAGTGAAGAATGGCTTCGGTACTCTCGTTGTCTCTACCTCAAAGGGAGTCATGACCGACGTGCAAGCTCGAAAGGACGGCCTTGGCGGCGAGCTTCTCTTTAAGATCTGGTAATTATTTAATCATACTCACATGTCACGAATCGGCAAAAAACCTCTCGCTATCCCAGAAAATACCACTGTTACTGTGGCTGGCCGAGTCGTGACCGTAAAGGGTCCTCTTGGTGAGCTTGCTCGTGAGATACACTCTTTGATCAACGTTGCTGTGGCCGATGGTCATGTGAATGTTTCTGCACAAAACACCACTGCTGAAGCAAAAATGCTTTGGGGCACTTGGTCTTCACATATCATGAACATGATGGAAGGCGTCACCAAGGGCTACACCAAGAAGCTCATTGTCGAAGGCATTGGTTACAAGTCTGATGTAAAGGGGGACACTCTCGCAATGTCTCTCGGCTTTTCTCATCCGGTGAACATGAAGCTCCCAAAGGGCCTCAAGGTCACTGCCGAGAAAAACCTCATCACTATCACCGGCCAGGACAAAGAGCTCGTCGGCCAGTTTGCCGCGCAGGTCCGCGCCAACAAGGTTCCTGAGCCATACAAGGGCAAAGGTATCCGATATGACGACGAGACCATCCGACGCAAGGAAGGCAAGAAGACTGCATAATCCCTTCATATTCACACTCACATGGCTACTACCAAAACACAACTTGCACAGATCACCCGAGCACGACGCCAGAAGCGAATTCGCGCGAAGATTTCTGGCACCGCATCATGCCCTCGTCTCGCTGTGTATCGATCAAACAAGTACGTGTATGCTCAGCTCATCAACGATGAGGCAGGGAAGACCCTCGCGGCCGCTACCTCTCTCAAGATGAAGGGCAAGATGATGGAGAAGGCCGTCATGGTAGGCAAGGAGATCGCGGAGAAGGCAAAGGCCTTGAAGATCGCTAAGGCAGTCTTCGATCGAGGTGGCTTTATTTACACTGGCAAGATCAAGGCTATTGCCGATGCGGCTCGAGCCGGCGGCCTCACATTCTAATACTCATATGGATACCAACCCAACACAATCAGCTCCAGCGACTCCGGCACCAGAAGCAAAGCCAGTACCATTGGCAGGAACTGCGCCAACTCAGCAGATTGCCCAGGCAGATGCCAAGCGTCCAGCACCAGCACGAAGCGGTTTCGGTGGCTTTGCTGGACGAGGTGGTGCTCGCGGTGGCGCCGGTGGCGACCGACCTCGACGTGGTCCCGCTCGAGAGCCTCGCGCAAAGCCTGAATTTGATCAGAAGATCATCAGTATCCGACGTGTGACTCGAGTGGCTGCCGGCGGACGACGCTTCACTTTCTCTGTGGCTATCGCTGCAGGAAACCGAAAGGGTTGGGTGGGTGTTGGTACTGGCAAAGCTGGAGACACCGCTATTGCGATCGACAAGGCAATGCGCAGCGCAAAGAAGCACATGATCAAGCTCGCACTCACCAAGGACATGTCTGTTCCTTATGACGTTGATGCAAAATACTGCAGTGCACGAGTGTCTATTCGACCAAACCGAGCCAAGGGCCTCGTGGCGGGTAGCTCGGTGCGAAATGTGCTCGAGCTTGCAGGCGTGAAGAATGTCACCGCCAAGCTCTTCTCGGGTACCAAGGACCATTTGAATAACGCACGAGCAGCCATCCTCGCTCTCTCAGAATTTGATCCAAAGAACTCACACAAGCGATTGGTGCGACCAGCTCGAGCCGCTCATACTGCTAGCGCCGCAAAAGCGTAATCCAACCCCCCATGCAATCACACGAAATCAAGCGAATCCATAAGAACAAGATCAGCCGCCAGGTAGCGCGCGGTGGCAAGCGTGGCAAGACCGCGGGCCGAGGTACCAAGGGGCAGAACTCACGATCAGGACGCAAGAAGCGACCAGAGATGCGAGACATCATCAAGAAGATTCCAAAGCTCCGAGGCCGAGGCCGAAACAGCTTCCTTGGTTTCCAAGTAGCGATGGTGCCGGTCAACTTTGAAGCAATCGAAAAGCACTTCGCGGCAGGTGATGAGGTCAATCCAGAAACTCTCGTTGCAAAAGGCCTCATTGAAATGTACAAGGGCGGTTTTCCTCCAGTGAAGATCCTCGCGGAAGGCGAGCTCACCAAGAAGATTACCGTCTCAGGGTGTGCGGTATCTGCTCCAGCGAAGGCGAAGATCGAGAAGGCGGGCGGTATGGTAAAATAATCGTGGGGCGTAGCCCCGTAACCTAAACGGCACCTCTATGGTAACGCTTACCGAAAAAATAAAACTCATCTTCACCGACAAGATCCTTCGCAAGAAGGTGCTCTTTGTGCTGGTCGGACTAGTATTGTTCCGACTCCTCGCTACTATCCCAGTGCCGGGCGTCGATGTCCTCCGACTCGAAGCTTTTTTCCGAACCAATGAATTTTTGAGCCTCATCAACATCTTTTCTGGTAGCGGTCTTTCCAATCTTTCTGTTGTGATGCTCGGTGTCGGTCCATACATCACGGCATCGATCATCATGCAGCTTTTGACTATGATGTCGCCAAAGCTCAAGGCGATGTACCAGGAGGAGGGAGATGCTGGACGCATTAAATTTTCTCAATATTCTCGACGCCTGAGCATCCCTCTCGCAATGGTACAGGCCTACGGCTTTTTGCTCCTTTTGTCGAAGCAGGGCTTACTCGGCGATCTTAGCGGCACCAGTCTTTTTGTGAACATCATCGTCATCACGGCTGGCTCAGCCCTGCTCATGTGGATCGGCGAGCTCATCACTGAATATGGCATTGGTAACGGCCTCTCAATGATTATCTTTGCTGGTATCGTGTCGCAGCTTCCTCCGGTATTGGGTCAATTCCGCGATATTTTGGCCGCAGACCCATCGAAGCTTCCGTTTTACATCGCCTTCGCTCTCATTGCGTGTGTGGTGATCTGGGCAGTGGTCATTATCACCGAAGCAGAGCGTTCTATCCCCGTCACCTATGCCAAGCAGGTGCATGGTGGCGGCAGCACCAACGGCGGCTCGACCTACCTTCCGTTGCGAGTGAACCAAGCCGGCGTGATTCCAATCATTTTCGCGCTTTCCATTCTGCTTTTGCCGCAGATGGTCTTCAATTTTGTGAAGGAATTGAGCACTAACCCAACTCTCATTGATATTTCACAAAAGGCGCTCGCTTTCTTGAACAACAACTGGGTTCATGCGATCGCGTATTTCGTGCTCGTCTTCCTCTTTACCTACTTCTACACTGCGGTCACCTTCGATCCTCAGCAGATCGCAACCAATCTTCAGAAGGGTGGGGCATTTATCCCAGGTGTTCGCCCAGGCGATTCCACCGCTCTATATCTCTCGAAGGTAGTCACACGCATCACTCTTGTCGGCGCCGTCTTCTTGTCAGCGATTGCGGTGCTTCCTCTCATCTTGCAGAACACAACCGGCAACACTTCGTTTGCGATCGGTGGAACAGCGCTTTTGATCGTTGTTTCTGTGGTGATTGATTTGGTGAAGAAGGTTGAAGGACAGGTTTCGATGCGGTCGTACTAGCAAAGAACCCGCAATGAATATGTGGGGTACGCATAAAAGCCTGGTGGCTTTTTGCTCCGGCTCGCGCCAGTCGCGCTCCGCAGTCCCCACATATTCATTGCGGGTTCTTTTCCATTAATACCTTCTCGAATACTATCGCGGCGTTTGAGTTTCGTGGGGCGGGCTAGGGGGGTGGCGGCTGAAAAGAGCACCTGCGGATTTTTCATACTTCCTCATACTTTGTATGAAAAATCCGCACCTACTCAAAAACACTGACAGACAGGCCTCCAAATGATATTATGGCCCTATGAATCCACAGACGTTTATCTTCATTGGGCGATCGGGTGCGGGGAAGGGTACACAGGCGGTTCTATTGCAGGCGTACCTGGAAAAAGGTGCAGGTGCTGCTGCCGGTGCCCCCGGTGCTGACGGTGCGCCAGCCTTGCCGGTGAAGTACCTCCAAACGGGTGCAGAATTCCGCTCGTTTTTGCAGGGGGATTCGTACACACAGAAGACCGCGAAGGCGTTGTCAGCGAAGGGCGCCCTGCAGCCAGCTTTCTTGGCGATCTATATGTGGGCGAAGTTTTTCACTGAGAAGCTTACGGGCGGGGAGCATTTGATTATCGACGGTACACCGCGTAAGCGAGATGAAGCGCAAGTGCTCGACAGCGTTTTTGGTTTCTATGGTCGCTCAAAGCCAATCGTGCTTTTTATGAATATTTCGGAAGCAGAGGCGGCTCGCCGACTCGCCGCCCGCCAGCGCCTCGACGACAACAGTGCTGAAATCCGCGGCCGTCTCGCTTGGTATAAGACCGATGTTGAGCTAGCAGTGGAATGGTATCGCACCAATCCGAATTATCGTTTCGTGGAGGTGAGTGGCGAGCAATCGGAGGCGAAGATTCACACGGACATTATCGCTGCAGTTGCGGCCACTCCCTCTAAATAACATGCCTTTAATTAAAACCGCGGCCGACATCGTATTGTTGAGAGAGGCGGGGAAACGCCACGCGCGGATTTTGCGTATTGCAGCAGAAATGACGAAGCCTGGTGTCGAGACCCGCGCCATAGACGACCGCATTTACATGCTCATCACCCAAGGTGACCCGAAGCTCGGTGTGCCTGGCGGCGATCAGCCTTCACTTTTGAATTTTCAACCGGACTTTGCTGACCGTCCGTTTCCCGCATCATCTTGTATTTCCGTGAACGAAGAGGTGGTGCATGGTATTCCGAATGAAAACAATCGTGTGCTCAAAGTGGGGGATATTGTGAGTATCGACTTCGGCCTGCTTCACAAGGGAGTCTATACCGATGCAGCGGTGACGGTGCCGGTAGTGGATGCGGAGGGTACCGGTATTTCTCCTGCAGTCCAAAAGTTGCTTGACGCCACAAAGGAAGCTCTCGTTGCTGGAATCAAAGTGGCGAAGGGTGGTGCTCGAGTTGGCGACATTGGTTACGCCATAGAGCAAGTGTGCAAAAAGCACAAGCTCGGTCTAGTGGAGGAGCTCTGTGGTCATGGGGTGGGAAATGCTGCTCACGAGGAGCCGTATGTCCCGAATTTTGGCAAGCGCGGCGACGGCATGCTCCTGAAGCCCGGCATGGTGCTCGCTATCGAGCCGATGTTTAATCTCGGTACGGCCAATATTGTCCTCATGCCCGACGGCTATACCTTCCGCACGGCTGATATGAAGCCGAGTGCCCATTTTGAGCATACCGTGCTAATCCGCGAAGGGGATGCTGAGGTTTTGACGGTTTTGTAGTATACTTTATTTTATGTCAGACAGACGCGATGAAAATTTCCCGAGCCCATTTGACGGAATTGAGCTTCCGGGCGGTGGTGGGGGTACGAGTAAAAAAAGTGATAAAGACCAGCGCGAGGATGTTCCTGAGGCTGGAGAAAAGACCCCAACACTTTCAAGGAAGCAAATCCGGGCAATTAAAAATGAGGTCACCCGCGCAGAAGCATCGCTCACCGGGTATCTTGCGGAAGTGACACAAAAAGAACTTTCCCCTGAGGGTGTTGAGGAGGTTCTTGTAAGACTCGGAAAATACTGCGAAGGTGCTCAGAAAGATTTGGAACCAATAAAAGAAGATGAGCTTGCACTAAAGTGGGATGATAGAAGAAAAAAGCTCGAAGATCACGCTGCTGGCATTCGCGCTGCGATAGCGGCAGGAGAGCTTGGACAAGCTTTGGAGATCCTTGCACCTCTCATTGCATTTTTCTCTGGTCTAGCACCTCTTGAAGATCAAACAAAACCTGCGCTAGCAGAGGGGGTTCCTACCCCTACACCACCGGATACCCATACTGTTGTCGCCAACGCAGAAACCCCTACCGCCGAAGCGCCTCCTCAGCAGGGCGGAGCTTCTACGAAAGAAGACATATTTCGATTGATCGAAGAGGCTAAAGGTCTCACTCTTTTTGAGAAGGTAAACGAAGAGACTGAAAAGAAGACCAAGCTCGGCGTTGGTCCGGCAAAACAGATGGCCGAGCAGATATTCGCTGAATTTGAGGATCCTCGTTTCAAACAGCGAAATCCCTCAGTTGAGAAGCGTCGTCGGATCATCGACCGTCGTCTAAAAGATCTTGGTGTCAAGAAAGGATTTGGAGAGGATGTGATGGCGGTACTCAGTAATCTTGGAGTCTTTGCTGAGATGCCAGCGCCGTCCGAAACTGATGCATCGACAAGGGCTGAGAGGCTTCCGACCGGTGTTGAATTTAATTTTAATACAGCAAAGACCCTCGAAGAGGTCTATCAGATGCTTGAAAAAGATGGGGAGGAGCTCATTGCTATGCCAGCCCCACAGGGCTCCGTGCGTAAAAACAATATGGTGCAAGCAAAGGTTGTGGCCGGTATTCTTCGTGCCGAAGTCCCAAAAATTTTGAGTGAGTTATCAGGATTGCCTGTAGACGAGCAGAGGACGACTCTCGATAGATTTTCGAAGATGATTTCTGGTCGAGGCTACCTTAATGATGCCATGGGTCGACTTCTCCGAAACGCCCTTCGTGAGGCAGGTGCTTCGCCTGAAGTTGAGTCAAAGGACGCATTGGATTTTGATGAGGCAGGCACCCTCACTGACGTGTACACAATGCTTGAAAAGATGGGTGATGCCTATTTTACTGTACGATCAAGAAAAGAGGGGGTTCCTGCTGCGCGTTTGATCTCCGCAAAGACGGTACTCGCGACGTTACGAAAAGATATCCCAAAAATGCTGAATGAGTTGCGCCGTGCTGAAATTGCTGATCGACAAGAGAAGCTCGACGAGTTTTTCAAAACCATTCCTGCGCAATATAATCTGCGAAGTGCGGTAAAGGTATTTATCAGAGGGTATTTGAGAGATGAAAAGATTGTGCTGAAGGAGGCAACTCAAGAGCCAGGTGAGGTTGTTCCCCCAGAGGCGGCACAACCAGGTGTGGCGCCAGAAGTGGTCAGGCCGACGAGAACTCGAAGGGAAAAACTACGCACTCTACATGAGCTTGGCTGGCCCGACTCTGCGATCAGGAAGCTTGGTGAGGATGGTGTGAAATCTGCTCTCACTACGCAGCAACGATACCCTGCTTCAGCTGTTAAAACTCCCGCAAGTGTGCCCGGTGCTCCCACGGTAACGGGTACTCCCACAGCTTCTGTTCCACCTACATTGACGACTCCACTAGTACCGCCGACTCCAACTTTCGCTCCAGCCAATCTCGGCAAATTGATGCCAAAGACACCTGAGGCTTCAGCAGCGGCAACTGCAGCGGCCGCCGTCACCGGCTCCGAGACTCTCGTGGGTATTCTTGATGACAACCCAGAATTCCGCGCCTTCTTTGCAAAGGTGGCGAATGCTGAGCAACTTCTTGAAGACCAAAACACACTTGAGATTGAGAAGTATCGAAAAGCTTTTGCGATAAAGGATAAGCTGGCCACCGATCTGTACGAATTGGCAAATGGGGCGATCAAGGGCGACTTCCTCCTCGATTTTGATAATCCAGATTCGAATTTGCCAAAAAATGGTAAAGAGGCGAGGAAGACATTTCAAGAATATGTCGACGCTGAGGCGTTGGAACGTCCAGAACAGCTGTTGAATCTCGCGACCCAGCTCGAGACTCGAGGGGTACTGGAAAAGAATATCGCTACCGCAAAAGCCGAAGTCGATCGCCTTGGGGGGAAGGATTTTTTTAATCAAGCCGAGCAGGATGCACTTGACCTGAAGAAGCACCTAGAGCGTGTCCATGAGAGTACCCGTCGAGATTCTGTATCTGGGTGGATACCAAATTTTGTCGAGTCGAGGATGCTGAAGACGATGTACTGGATGAGTGAAAAGGCGGGTTGGAAGGAGCAAACCGAAGCGACAATTGCCGCAGATTTCAGTGTGAAGCGAGATGGGGTTTTGAAAGGCCGCACAGTGGATGCCTTGGATGTTTGGGAAAAGCTTGCTTTGGACAAAGTGAATATGGCAGAGAAGGCTAAACTCGCTGGCCTGAAGCGTCACCAAGCCCTAGGGGAACGGATGGTGGAGGCTTCTCAGCAAGGGGTATCACGTGCTGCGCTGGAGGGGAGCAAGATCAATCTTGGTTTAGGGAGTCTTCTCACCTACAATCCTTTTTGGAAACACCACCCTGAAGTGGCACAGAAGCTACTCGATGTTGAGGCAACGTTGGCAGAGATTCGACAAAAGAAACAGACGATCGAGCAGGCTGAACAGTCTTTTGCTCAAGTCACCCAGCAGTTTGAGAGCCTGCGAACTGCCACCTATACAGAGCTGCCGCCGACCATCGCTTTGGTGAGATATGCTCAGGCACAGATCAAAAATACCCTCACGTCATTTACTGCCGATACTGCCGTGGAGGATTTGCAAAGAATTTATGAATACATGCTACTCCTCGATGGTAATCGCGGTACAGAAACAGGTGCGGACCCATTCCAGGAAATAGCAAATATTGCCGAGATGGCCGACAAGCTCCACGAGGCTATCGTTGCTCAATGGGGGAATCGAGTATTTGCGGTGTTTGAAAAGACAGCGATCAATAAAAAAGGGGCAATTGCCGATATGGAGAAGATGATACAGAATATTTTGAAGCAAGAGGCGATCGGTGGGATGGGTGCTGAGTCGCAAAAGGCTAAAATCATGAAGGGACTACTTGCGGAAGCCTTCAAGAAGATCGACCCAACCAAAGGTGATGGCAGGGAGCGGCGCATGGCACTCATGGGTGTGATGATTAATTGCGACTTGTTGAAAAAAGGCGAGAAAATAACTACATAATATGGCTCCAAAAAACAACAATTCAAGCATTCCGTCGAAAGTGCGCGCAAAGACTAACAAGGCCGACTTTTCGAAGCTTTCCGAGCTGATTGACAAGCGTGATATGGTTGGAGCGCAGTCGCTGATAGACGAGTTGATGAAAAAGAAGCTCACCGAGGCCGAAAAAGCACGGATCCACATGGATATGCTCTCGACGTATCTCGAAGTGTCCAATGAGCTCAACAAGCATTATCTCGCCGAGCTAGAAGATGTCGTGGCTTTCATGAAAGCGTTGAAGAAGGAGGAAAGGGTCATCTCGGAAGAGCTTTCCTTAGCAAAGGTGCGCGCAAAACTGCTATAATACAGCAATGAATCCTGGTCCAGAAGTCTTGCACACCCCAGAGCAGGAACTCGCTTTCTTGCGTGAGCAGGTGTCGCAGAAGGAGCGCGAGCTTCGCGAGCGCGGGGAGGCGCAGCCCCTGCAAGAGCGGGTGATGAAGGAGAAGTTGGTCGAATATCAGGGGCTTCCGACAGAAAAAGTGCTGGCGTCGGACCATCGCTTGTCGCCACAGGCTTCCGAAGCGATCGTCTTGAACATTGCCCCAGAAGCGCACGACGAAAAGATGGCAGAGCTCCTCGCGGTGCTCCAAAAGCACGGTTTGAAAAATGCACTCGATGTTGTTGAAAAGCTCAAAAACCCGCACCTTGAGGACGATTTTCATCGTTTTGTCATCCAATACCTCAAGGCCGGCCATCGCGTCGACCAAATGAATCCAAAAGAGGCCATTTCCAAGGCGCTGAAGATGACACTGTACGAGATCGCGTTGCCAGAGAGGGACGGCGAGGCGCCGGAGAAGTCACTCAAGGATTTGGTATCCTCAATGGAGCAATTTTACTCCGGCATGTCCTCGGTGTCTGATGACGACGACACCTCTGCGCACTATTTCACGATTGAGCTCGCGGTGTCGAACCACAGCAACGAATTTGTATTTTATATGGCGGTGCCAGACACCAAGCGCGACCTTTTTGAGAAGCAGATTTTGGGTATTTTCCACAACGCACGCATCACCGAAAAGAACGACGACTACAACATTTTCTCTGAGAAAGGTGTGGTGGCTGGTACTTCAATTGGCCTGATGAAGAAGTCGGCCTTGCCGATCAAGCTGTATGATGAATTCGACCACGATCCGCTGAACGTCATTCTGAATACGTTTTCAAAGATCCAGCGCGATGGCGAGGGTGCGGCGCTGCAGATCGTCTGCCAGCCGGCGAAGAGCGACCTACAGTTGAAGCGATACCAGAAGGCGATCGAGCGCATTCGAAAGGGGGTCAAAACTAGCGAAGCAATTGATTTTCCTGACACCTTCTACGAGCATTTTACGAATGTATTCAAGACCGCCAAGGCGCCAAAGAAACCAAAAGACGGTGAGGATCGTTCTATACCACATATTGACGAAGCGGCCATCGAACAGATCCAACGCAAGATCGAGAGCCCAATCATTTACACCAACATCCGTCTCATGGTCTCGGCACACGATGACACCGCCGCAGAGCGCATTTTGAGCGATATGGAGTCGGCATTCAACCAATTCCAGAACACGCAGGGTAATCGTTTCGTGTTTGATCGACAGAAGAAGGGTGCGTTGCAGAAGTTTGTTGATGCGTTTGCGTATCGCTTGTACGATGAAGACGCAAAATTGGCCTTGAGTCTGCGCGAGCTCACCACCGTGATGCATCTGCCAGCGACGGTCCTAAAGTCGGCACCGCAGCTCAAAATTTCCAAGGCAGGTACTGCGCCAGCACCGCTCGATTTGCCGCACAACGGCATCTTGCTCGGCGTGAATGAATTCCGCAACATGAAGACGGAGATTCACATGACACCGGAAGATCGCCTTCGACACTTCTATGTGATTGGCCAGACCGGTACCGGAAAGACCAGCCTGCTGAAGAATATGATCGTGCAGGATATCAAAAATGGCGACGGTGTCTGCTTTATCGACCCGCACGGTAGCGATATCCAGGATATTCTTGCGAAGATTCCGAAGGAGCGCTACGAAGATGTTATTTATTTCGATCCAGCATACACCGAGCGGCCGATGGGCTTGAACATGCTCCAATACGACCCACGCTTTCCGGAACAGAAGACCTTCGTGGTGAACGAAATGCTGTCTATCTTCAACAAGCTTTTCGATATGAAAACAGCAGGTGGTCCGATGTTCGAGCAGTATTTCCGCAATGCGGTACTTTTGACCATCGACGATCCATCTTCTGGTGGCACCTTGCTCGACGTATCGCGTGTGCTGTCTTCGAAGATTTTCCGCGAACAGAAATTGCTGAAATGCACCAATCCGGTGGTGACCCAATTCTGGAGAGAAGTGGCGGAGAAGGCGGGCGGGGAGTCGTCATTGGCAAACATTGTGCCGTACGTGGTGAGCAAGTTCGATACATTCCTAAGTAACGACATCATGCGGCCGGTGATCGCACAGGAAAAGTCGACCTTCAATTTCCGTGAGATCATGGATACGAAGAAGATTTTGCTGGTCAATTTGTCGAAAGGTCGCCTCGGCGATATCAATGCCAATTTGATTGGTCTTATCTTGGTGGGGAAGATCCTGATGGCTGCTTTGTCACGCGCCGATTCGCTGAATGGTCAGGTTGGAGCGCCGCAGATGCCACCTTTTTATTTGTATATCGACGAGTTCCAGAACGTAACCACGGACTCTATCTCAGTGATTTTGTCCGAGGCTCGAAAGTACAAGCTTAGCCTGAATATCGCGCACCAATTTATCGCGCAGCTCCAGGAGGGGATCAAGAATTCCGTGTTTGGCAACGTCGGTTCGATTGCGGCGTTTCGTGTCGGCGCGGAGGATGCGGAGTATTTGGAGAAGCAGTTTGCGCCGGTCTTCACTGCGAAAGATAGTATGAATGTCGACAACTACAACGCGTACGTGAAGTTGTTGGCTGGCGGCCGGCCGGTGAAGCCGTTCAGCATGCGCCTCACTCCGCCGGAACCCGGCCGGCCGGACCAGATCGAAAACCTCAAGCAGCTTTCATACATGAAATTCGGCCGCAACAAGGCCGACGTCGAGGCGGAGATTTTGCTCAAGTATCAGAAAAAGAACGCATAGTACACAAAATTTATCCAGATAATCAGAAGTCTCAACCTATGCCACACACCAACATTCAGAAATACAAATACGAACGCACGCTCGTGGTCATCAAGCCAGACGGTATCCAGCGTGCCCTCATTGGTGAGATTATTCAGCGCTACGAGCGCACCGGTTTGAAAATGATCGGCCTCAAGATGCTCGTGCCGAAGCCAGATTTTATCGAGAAACATTACACCCTCGACCCTGAGTGGCGCCGTGTGACAGGAGAGAAGAATATTAAAGGATACGAGGCGAAAGGGTTAGTGCATCCGCACAAGGATGATCCGTTGAAAGTGACGGAAATTATTCTCCAGAAGCTCAAGAAGTACTTGTCGAGTGGGCCGGTGATTGCAATGGTGTGGCAGGGTGCGCACGCCGTGCAGGTGGTGCGCAAGCTCACGGGTAGCACTGAGCCGCTCATGTCGGATGTCGGTACGATCCGCGGCGACTTCGTGCTCGATTCGTATAAAATTTCCGACGACGACACGCGTGCGGTACGCAACCTCGTCCATTCGTCCGGCTCGGTGAAAGAGGCGGAAGACGAGATCGCTCATTGGTTCTCTCCGGAAGAGATCATTCGCTACAACACGGTGCAAGAAAAAATCCTCTACAACGTCGATCTGGACGGCATCTTCGACTAGTTCACAGCTTACGCACAGGTTGCACACACCTTGTGCACAGCTTGTACCCGTTTCAGGCACTTTTGTTGTTGACGCTTCTGTGTATAGGTCTACTATGGTAGATAGGATTGTGTTTATAGCTCGCATTGCTAATCAAAACAAGGAGCTCGATGTGCGAAGACTCCGGTTGAGTGCGTTCACACGCGTTCCGACGAGTCTCTCCCTCGGGCACCGATCATTATTTTTGCAAATCGTGAGCGATCATAATCCTCCGTCTAGAAGAGAACCCTGTTATGAGTGGGGTTTTCTTCCGGAAAATTTTCATACTGTGTCGTAATGTTTTTCCACAATTGCGCTCAAAAATAGGAAGCATATAATTACAGTAGGGTTATTTCCAGTATTAACTCTATAACACATATTAAGGGAGATTTAATTGTTGGACCTCGATGAGCGCTTCGGCGTTCTGACCGCTCCATCTGCGATCACCCACCTGGCTTAGGCTGGGTAAATACTGACTAATAACCCTATGAAGGACCCGTCCTTGGCACGATGCCGAGAGACGGATTTTTCATGTCCAGAATGGCGCCGGATGGCTATTTGGGATAGGATAGCGGGGTGAAAACGCCGGTCCAAAACAGCCTATTGTGTGTCCTGATTCCATTGGCGATTGGCCTCAGTTTGTTTGTGGTAAACCCATTTTTGCCCCTAGAGGCCCCGCAAAATAGCCCAGATGATGTTTCAGCGCTAGTTACCCAAAACCCCGGTACGTTGCCTGTAGACTACTCAGGGATGCCTTTACAGCTCCGAATCCCGAGGATCGAGGTGGATGCGCCCTTTGAGCCAGTAGGAGTATTGGCCGACGGTAGCATGGGTGTGCCTAAACAAGCCGAGCGAGTGGGATGGTATGCCTTTGGTCCACGGCCAGGTGAGCGCGGGCGTGCCGTGGTGGCGGGACATCGTGGGTGGAAAAATGGCATGGCCGTGTTTGATCGGTTGAGCGAGCTCCGCGTTGGCGACACGATTTTAGTGGCCGATGCGGACAATATTTGGCGCACGTTCATTGTGCGTGGCAGCAAGGTGTTTGGGCCAACAGACAATACGGAAGAAGTGTTCGGACGCGGTGCTGTGTCACGAAAAAATGGCGTCTTTCTCAACCTCATCACCTGCGAGGGTGAGTGGGATCGTTCGGCTGGACAATTCACGAAGCGGCTCGTGGTGTTTGCGGAGGGGGTGTAAAATTCATCGTAAGTTTATCGTTTCTTCACGAATTCTTTAGGGTTTCTTTGCGGTTTCTCTATCAGTGGTTTGCTAGAGTGGTTAGGTGCCACCACAAAGAGAAAATAACTACGCTTTTATAGATACCCAGAACCTCATTTGTGGCGTAGAGAGGCTTGGCTGGCTAGTGGATTTTGAAAAGTTGCACCGCTACCTTGCCGATAAATATCGAGTAACGAAGGCATTTTTGTTCATTGGCTACGTTGAAAAGTTTTCAAACTCTTACGCATTCCTAGAGAAGATAGGCTACGATGTTTGCTTCAAACCAGTCGTTATTGATGAATTTGGGAAACCGAAAGCAAATATTGATGCTGACCTAGTCCTGAAGACTGTCCTAGAGAAGGGAAATTATACAAAAGCAGTCATTGTGACTGGTGATGGAGATTTCTACTCACTCGTTGAACACTTATTGCAGGAAGAGAAGTTGGAGGTCGTCCTTTGTCCAAATATGCAGATATGCTCGAGCTTGCTGAAACGGTCGGTACCCGGCCGCATTACCGACCTCTCTAGTGCGAGGACTCAAATATCGCAAGTTCCCCGTAAATGAAAAAGCACCGCGTGGACACGCAGTACTCACGAAGGGCTTTTTCCTAGTTTCTGACATTTACAATCATATCAGCGCTGGGAAAAAGGTCAATACTGACCACAGTCCTCTGTAAAAGTTTGCTATACTTATCTCCATGAACGACCAAGCGAACAAGCCGCGCCTCACATTTTACGGCGGGGTGGGGGTGGTGACGGGTGCGAATTTTTTGCTCGAAACGTTGGAAAGTAAGCGCATTCTCGTGGATTGCGGCCTCGAGCAGGGCTCGCCGGAGTCGTCGCGCCGCAATCGCAAGGCTTTTGAATATGACCCGGCTGGCATCGACTACCTCTTTATCACGCACGCACATCTCGATCATGTTGGTCGTATTGGTAAGTTGGTGAAAGACGGTTTCCAGGGCGTCATTTATTCGACGCCGGAGACTAAGGCACTGGCAGAATTGATCATGGAAGACGCGGTTGGACTGCTCGCTCGAGAAGCGCAGCGTGATGGCGTGTTGCCGCTGTATGAAGCGAAAGATGTCGGCGCTGCGATCGGCTTGTGGAAGACAGTCGAATACCACACACAATTTCAAGTCTGCGAGGGTGTGTCCGTGTACCTGCGCGATGCCGGGCATATTTTGGGGTCGGCAATGATTGAGTTTACGATCAAAAGTGCAAGCACCGGAAAGGGTGTGGCGGGCGAGCCACGAAAAATCCTCTTCACCGGCGACCTTGGCAATTCGCCGACGCCGTTGCTGAAGGATACTGAATCGATCGCGGGTTCTGACGCCGACTACATGGTGATGGAAAGCGTGTATGGCGACCGCAACCACGAGCCGACGAGCGAGCGAAAAGAGAAGTTGAAGCGTGTGATCAACGAAACCGTCGCACGCCGCGGCGTGGTAGTGATTCCGGCGTTTTCTGTGGAGCGTACGCAGGTGATCTTGTATGAGCTCAACAACATGGTGGATTGTGGGCAGATCCCGCAGGTGCCAGTGTATGTCGATTCGCCCCTTGCGATAAAAGTCACCGATATTTACAAAAAGTCGACGCGCTTTTTCAACCAAGCCGCACAGTCCGATGCGGGGGAGGGGGATCATCAGCTCTTCAATTTTCCGCGCCTCAAATATGTGCCGACCAATGAAGGGTCACGCGCCATCGAAAATATGCCGGGTCCGAAGATCATCATTGCCGGTTCAGGGATGTCGGCTGGCGGGCGCGTGATCCATCATGAGGCGGAATATTTGCCGGACGAGAAGAACACGATTTTGCTGGTCGGATATCAGAGTATCGGCACGCTCGGACGTCAGCTCCTCGATGGTCATAAGACGGTGCGGATCAACGAACGCGATATTCGCGTGAAGGCGCACATCGAAACCATCTACGGCTATTCGTCACACAAGGATTCGGATCATTTGGTGGAATTTGTCGGTGAAGCTGCGCCGTCGCTAAAGAAGGTGTTTGTGGCAATGGGGGAGCCGAAGGCGTCACTCTTTTTGGTGCAGAAGTTGCGGGATAATGTGGGGGTTGATGCGGAGATGCCGGAGAGGGCGGTGGCGTACGAGATTAAATAGGTAAACAAAAAAACCGCCATCAGGCGGTTTTTTTGTTTCTTTCGTCTTCCTTATTTAACCTGCGCCACTACTCGCTTGAAAGTCTCCGGATGGAACTCCGCGAGGTGCGCCATGATCTTTCGGTCGACTTCGATGTTCTGCTTCTTCATTGCGCCGATGAACTTGCTGTATGAAAGGCCCATAGGGTCGAGTGCGGCGTTCATCTTCACGATCCACAAGCGTCGCATTACACCCTTTTTGTCGCGTCGGTGAGCGAAGGCGTAGGCACCAGCGTGAGAGATGGCCTCGTATGCCATGCGCTCCTTGGTGCTTCGGCCAAATCGATAACCCTTGACCTGCTTGAGGACATTTTTGCGGGTCTTGAGGGCATTTGTTGCTTTCTTTACGCGTACCATTGGGGTGTTGTTATGCTTGTGGGGATTTTAATAAAAGTTGATCGTTTCTTTATCTCGCTTTGCTCGCTATCGTCCGAGAGCGGCGTTACCTCCGAGGAAGCGCGCGCGGGTCTTGTTGGTCATGATGACGGCGCCCATGCGATTCTTCTTCATCTGGGAGCGGCGTCGCTCCTTGGCGTTGAAGTGGTTGTGGCCTTTGCCTCGAGCGAGCACTTTGCCCGACTTGGTGACTTTGAGGCGCTTGGTGTATGACTTGTTGGGTCGCATGGGATTGATATTAAAATTCGATGTTATTGTTTACGTTGTTTTTATTTCGGCGTGTCTGCTATTTCTTCTCGATGATAACGGTGAGGCCCTTCAGAGCCTTCTTCGGCGCTTCGGCGATCGTGTACTCCTCGGTGATGAGCTTGAGGATGCGTTCGAGTCGCTCTTTCAGGAAGTTGAACTCCATGTACTTCGAGCGGCCGGTGAGGAAGAGGTCGATTTTGATTCGATGTCCCTCCTTCAGCCATTCCGATGCCTTTTTCGCTTTCAATGCAAGATCGTGTTCGCCGGTGCCGATCTTCACTTGGACATTCTTCACTTCGATGACGTGGGCTTTCGCCTTGGCCGCCTTGAGCTTTTTGTTCTGATCGTACTGAAACTTTCCGTAGTCCATGATCTTCGCGATCGGCGGGACGGCGTTCGGAGAGATTTCGATGAGATCAAGACCCGCTGCCAGGGCTTTGTCGAGGGCGTCCTTGAGGGAAATGACCCCGAAGTTCTCCCCGACAGGACCGATGACGCGAAGCTCCGCGACTCGAATTTGATGATTTATCCTGTGATTTACGGTGCTCACGATGTATGAAGTAACCCAGCATTTATAGCACAATAGGCCTTTTTGTGCAATGTTTGGGCCGTTTCGTTACTTTGTGGCCAATTCAAGCCATTTCATGAGGATGCCGAAGTCCTTCTCGCGATTGTCGGAGCCGAGGAGGATAAAGACGACGCTGCGGGAGCTTTTTTGGATAGGGAGTTGGAACAGTGAAATGAGCGTTTCGCCTGCCGCAGGGGTGAAGCCGGTCTTGCCGCCGAGGAAGCGTGGGTCATTGGCGAAGAGGTTGATGTTTTGGAGGTCGCGGTAGGTGGGGGCATCTATCGCGGTATAGACGGAGGCGGCTTGGTTGCGGTATGGGTCGCTTCGTTCGCTATCCAACATCACAGTCTTCTCGTGCGTTTTGGTGATGGCGAGAATGTCTGGCGCGAGGTCTTTGATGCTTTTGGCGAGGAGCAGGAGGTCGTATGCGGTGGATTGATTTTCTGCGGATAGGCCGGAAGGGTCGGCGAAGTACGTGTGGGTCATGTCGAGGAGGGCGGCCTGGCGATTCATTTGCGAGACAAAGTAGCCAACATTGCCGAGGCCGTCGTAGACGCCAGCGATTTGGTCGGCTGCGACGTTGCTCGACTCCATGAGGAGTGGATAGAAGAGCTCTTGCACGGGTGATGGTGCACCATACCGATGTGCAGTGAGCGCGGTCACGAGCTTGGTGAGCGAGGCGATGGGGAGGGAGAGGGCGGGTTGGCGACTGATCAGCACTTGGCCGGTGTCGGCATCGGCGATGAGGAAGGCGGTGGCGGAGATGTTTTGTGGACGGGCGATTTTGGCGCTGAGCCTGATCGTCGGCTTTTCGAGCCAGGCGAGCTTGGGTTTAGCGGCGGAGTCGATGACGGAGAGGGGGGTGCGGGAGGTGTTGCCGGCGCGTCCACTCGCGAGGCGGTCGCGGATATTTTTGGTTTCTTCGGCCGTCTGCGCGTTTCGAGCATTTCGTGAATCGGTGCTCGGCGAGAAATGCGCGTAGGTGGAGCGGCCGATGAGAATGGTGATCAAAAGGAGGCCGCCCCATTTGAGAGTGAAGGCGAAGCCTTGGGTGTCGAAGGTGCGAGGGGGGACGTAGAGCGGGTCCATGGGGAGAATGATAGCATGGGGAACATCGGCAAGTCGCAACCATTGACTTATGCTCCAATAATATGGTAATACAGAGTCATAGATCGGTGCACCTGCATTGATCGTGTGCACTTTAACAATTCAAATCGAAAGGACATCCCATGCTCAGTATCCTCACGCGGATTCGGAATTGGTTTGAGCAGTCGCTCGGCCAGGGTCTGCAGTCGCTGAAGGAGGGTTTCCTTGTGTGCACTGCAGATCAGAAACAAGGGCCGATGCTGAAAAAGCTGGTCCTAGAAGTGAAGCCGGGCCGCTTCATGGGCATCTTGCCTGTGTTCGGATTCCGGCAAGTCGGCTCGATCTCGTTTTCCGATGCGATCAAGGCTCCTATTCGAACGGCCCTTGAAGCATTCGGGCGCGAATTGAAACAAGCCCCTAAAAACGTCTGCATATTAGCAGGCCGGGGACTCAAAACCGATGCCGAAAAACCGATCGGCCAAGCACAAGCTAAAGTAAATACGGAAGCAGAAAGACTCATGCGGAAATTCGATGAGCAGCACCTTTCCGGAATGGTAAAAGCCGATCGGAATGGTTTCCGTCAGAAGCTCTTGGAGGAGCTCGGCAAGCAAGCATCGCAGATCTTTGCTGTTGCCGTAAAAAAGCACCTTGTCGAGCTCGTCTTGCGAATTCGGCAAGAGGCTGTCCAGGACGATCCGTCGGATTCAGCTGATAATGGCGTGAATTCGCTTGCGCTGCCTACGGGCACGCGTTTCGTCGTTAGGAAAGGCAAGATGACGACATTCGTCATCGAACAGCCGCCACAAAAACGCACACTGAAGATTATGTATCAAGGCGGAGACCGGTCAAACATGTTTCAGTTGGCTTTGCCTTACGTCGTGTTCTTCATCGTGTTGCGCGGGCGCAAGTCCGATGGGGCATACGTGCTGTTTCGGAAGGCTCCATTGCGAGATCTGAACGACGAACTGTTCTGTCCGGCTCTTCCGAACACATTTGGAGACTTCAAGGTCTGTTTCGCGCCGTCGGCGGCTAAGGAATCCTTGGCCGTGATGGCGGAAGAATCGATCGCCAGTTTTTGGGGCGGCAGATTCATCGAAACCGAGCTAGTCACGGAAGCACATCGTCAGCTTAGTATCGATGCTTGGGCGGGCGCTTCGAGAAAGGACTCACTATTCGGCTTGTCCTACCCTTGGATTCCGGCCAAACAAACCGTCGCGAGCATGCTGAAAAAGATCAGCGCTGATTTCGCTGCTGATACGGCTGGACAGAGAAGGGAACGGACTGGCAAGGATGTCATGTCAGCGCTCGATACCGCTGTTGCTCAATTGGCAGCAAGGGTCGAGAATGAGATGAAAGAAGCTTGCTTCAAGCTCGTGCCTACCTGGCAAGTTGAACCGGCACTCCTGGCTCAGATTGCCACGGAATTCAAGCGAGCTGTCGGCGAATTGTGCGGCTTTGCAAAAACCCAGCTCGGCGACCAGATCGACGAAGTGTTATCGGACGAGGCTTTGCAAAAAGCTCTCGAAGCGGCAGTGCAACAGACAATGGTTTCGATGAAAGCAGATGCGGAGAGGTCGATAGCGGCCGCTCACGAAGCTTTCGTCGCAACCCTCAAGCCAGAGGAGGCAAAATGATACCGATCCATCTCAAGAAAGTGAAAGGTGCCGCAGCGGCGCCTGAGACGACCCACTACGTCGTGGCCAGAAATGGCCTCTTCGTTAGTAAGAAGATGGGGTGGGTAGATGCAACGGTGCCTGTGGCCGAAGCGTGCGCGCTCAGGGTGCAATACCCTTCAGCAAAATTACTCTTGCCGAAGCTGCCTGGGGAGATCATTGCGAAAGCTCTAAAGCTGGCGAAAGCCGTCTACGATGTCTCCGAAAGCGAGGTTTGTCTGCTCCTGCATCACGGAGAAAAAACAGGCTACCAGCTCACGGTCCCTGAACAACAAGTGACCCTAGTGACGGCTGACTACGACGCCTCCGGACGGCTCCCTGGAGCGCTTTGTATCGGAACGATTCATTCGCACGGCCGGCTTCACGCCTTCCATTCTGAAACTGACCACACTGACGAAGACACTGCGGATGGGGTCCATATTACCCTTGGTAACGTGGACCGGTATCCAAAGTTTTCTCTGTCGGCGGAATTAGCGATCAATGGAAACAGGTTTCCCGTAGAGACCGGCTGGTTCGAGGGTGTTACCCCAGAACGAGAAGGTTTGTATCGGATCGCTTGGCCGGACATTGATAGTTGGGAGGTTCCCAAAGAGTGGCTCGACCTCGTCAAACACAGAAAGGGATTCCTATGACCATGAAAGTGATCGGACTCGGCGGTATTGGTAGCAACCTGATATCACCCTTGTGCCGGTATCTCGATTCGCTCGCTGACCGCAACATCCAGGTCGTCGTCATTGACGGCGACTCTTACGAAGCCAGAAACGCCGACCGCCAAGAATTCTTGGATGTCGGAAACAAAGCAGAGGTCACGGCCGCGAGAATGAGGCGGGATTTCCCCGGCCTCGCTATCGAAGCAAAATCGGAATACGTGACCGAAGAAAATATCTTCTTCATGATCAACAACGGCGACACCGTGTTCCTGGGGGTGGATAACCATGCCACCCGCAAACTGGTGTCCGACCGCTGTCGGGAATTGGAGGAGGTCACACTGATCTCGGGTGGAAATGAGCTGACCGACGGAAATGTTCAGATCTATCTCCGTAACGGAGGAAAGGATCTGACGCCGCCGATCACGCATCTCCACCCCGAGATCGCGCAGCCGCAGGATCGGAATCCGGCGGAAATGAGCTGCGAAGAGCTCGCTGCGAGCGGAGTGCCTCAACTGATCTTTACCAACCTGGCCGCGGCCGTTCATATGCTCTCCGCATTTTGGATGGTCTCCGCGGTCTTGGCAGGAAAGCAAAAGTTGGTATACTCCGAGCAGTTCTTCGATGTGAGAACCGGCAACACCCAAGCCTTCCTGCGCAAGCCGGAGGGCAACCAAAGAAAGGCAACATGACAGACGACTCGACAACAGCAACTGCAACAGCAGAACCACCTGTGATCCCGAGCGCCCCTGCGGTGCAGATCCAGTGCGGTGCCAACAGCCAGAGCATCAACCTCGGCGATGGCGAGACCCTGACGGTGGGGAATGTGCGCAATCGCCTCAGCGACGTGCTCAATATCGCCCCAACCATGCTCGCCGTGATCGGCGATGAAACGGTGGACGACGAACGCGTCCTCAAGACCGGCGAGACGCTCCAGTTCATCAAGCAGTCCGGGACGAAGGGTTGACTCGTTCGCCCAAGTTCCGTGATGCAGACGAATGCAGATTCGAAAACGCGACCCGGCTCCTTTTGCAGGGAGCCGGGTTTTTTATTGGGCGATCAAAAGAAGGAAAATAAAAAACAGCAGCCAGCCACGATGTGTTGTGGGGCTGCCGTTCGTCGGCGCTTATTCAGCGCCTTTTCCGGCGGGGTTTTCGATGGGGTCGCCTGGGAAGGGTTTGGTCTCGCGCAGCTTCCAGCAGAAGATGCTTGCTTGTTCGGCACGAAATGCACGAACAGCCTGAGACCCCATCTCCCCCTTCACAATGGGCATGATTTCCTTCCTTACACGGTCGACACTCTTCTGGGTGCATGAGTAGCCTTTCTTGTGGGGTTGAACCAGGTTCGGTCTTCAGAGGATCATCCGATAACTGTTTGTCTCGCGGAGCGTGAAGCCCAATTTTTTGTAGAGAGCGTTCGCCGCGACGCGAGCTGGATTCGAGGTGAGGTCGAGATGTGCCAACGAGCCAGGATAGCGTCGGGCTTTTTCGATCAGATGATTCATCAATTCTTTTCCGATCTTTTGTCCGCGATATGCATCGTCGACGACCACGCTTTCGATCGTGCCAGAGCTATACAGCGCGGTGTGTCGATACACAAGCAATGCCATGCCGACGATCTTGCCCGAGCTGTCTGTGTCGCGAGCGACGCAAAGCGAGCCGAACATCATGGCTCGACGAAGCTGGCTCGGCGAAAATTGCCTTTGGGGTGAGAGCTGGGAGAGTAATGAGGCTATTTGCCCCGTGTCGTCCTCCTGGAGCTCGCTGAATGTTTCGATGAAGGAGTAGGTGATTTGCATAAGAAAGAGCTTTTTGTGGAGGGTGAGGCTCGCGTTTCGAGCCGCTGTATTCAAGGTACATTTTAAATGGGAGAGAGTCAATTGATGTGGAAAATAAAAAACCCGCCGACGGTGAGGTCGGGGGCATGGAGACTGTTTCGTTCGGGCTTTGGTTACACCAGCCCTTCGACCTGGGTGCGTTCGAGCTTGCTTCCGTCGGCGGGGAAGAGAATTACTGTTTCGCCGATCATAGAGCACTGAATGCAGAGGCGACTGCCTCCGCCGACTTCGCCTTCACTCGGACCGATGTCACTCACCGAGCTGATGTCGAGACTGAGCGCGTAGGTTCTTTGTTCGTCGAGAACCCATTTCTTTGGGATCGGCGGGAAGCCCTCGCCTTTGGCCATCCAGTTGAATTCCACGACGAGTTCGTTGTGCACCACCGTTAGTTTTTTGATTTCACCACGGTAGATGTAACGTTCGTTAGTGTTCTGGACTTCCAGTTGGCCGCCGATGAACGGAGTGAGGAGTTCGGTTGTGAGTTGCATAGTTTGACTGATGTGTGTGATGTTGGAAGCGATCCAACGTTTTGGAGCTGAAATTACGCTAGCATGATTAAACTGCTATGTCAATGTTCGATGAGGAATTGGTCACTGATAATTTCCTCGCCGACGCTCGGAAATTTCTGCGACCCCGCCTCGCGGTTCGGCCTGCTGGCCTCACATCCGCTCCGGCTTTCAATTCCTCCCATCTCTTCCGATAGACAAAAGAAAAATGCCAACAATGTGTTGGCATTTTTCTTTTGTTGTGGAGATGTCACGAAAGACATTGAACCGAGTAAAATCCTACCTTTCTCGGTTTTGGAGCTATTACAATTCAAGCCTAACACTGCAAAATGCCCTTGAGAATGCTTGATCTTATAGTCGGAGAGGGGACACAAGTGACGTATTGCATCCTTTGTTTGAATAGTGACCCACTCGAAATACCTCTGTGGGAGTATTTCAGAATTGATATTCGTTGATAAATAAGGCTATTTCCGTAAATTTAGGGTTTGAAATACTAAATATTATCGCATTTCGCCTCATTTTGTGATAGACTTATCGTCATGAAAATTAGAAATATTGAGATTAAGAACTTTAGGAATATTAGTAAGGCCGATATCTCCTTCGGCGATCTTAATGTTTTTACGGGCAGAAATTCAAGTGGTAAATCCAATTTTCTGTTGGCAATTAGTTCTGCACTGAAAATTAAAACTGACTACACTCAAGAGTTTGGCGGCAATAATGTTACTATCGGTCAAGGGCTTCGAACTACTTCGTTGAAGACCTCAATAGAGAATAAGAGTGCAAGAACTTGTTTTGTTGGCGGAAATCAGGTGGACGAACAGACTGATTTTTTTTGTGTCGAGACCGAGGCGATGATATTCGAAAAAGTTTTAGATAAAAATAGCTTCTCGACCTTACACAAACTCTTTTTTACTGGTAAGCAATACGTAAATAGGGATCGTGAGATAAAATGGTCAGCCTTTGCAAAAGATAACTCTCTTTTTGAAAAAGGTGCAGTAACGATGAAGGATACCCTTGTTTACGAAAAGAATTTTTCGAAGACAGAAAACATAGGTGATACTAATATCATCCAGTCGAATCCGATAAAAAACCCGCAGGGCGACAATTATTTTGCCATATTTGAACATTTACAAAACAGCGTTGTTTCCCAGTTTAGACCGAAGTTTCTTAGTGTCGATATGGGTAACATAACGACCGCTTTGTCACTTCATAAATATGTAACGGACAAAGGGAATGAGCAGATTTATCAGGAAGCTTTGAGACGACTCAAGGATGGAGGTGTTCCTTCTAACAAAACCAGCCTTGAAAACTCTGAGTTTATTTTCTTGATAAGCGATATAGAAAAAAATAAAATAATAAAAGAAAAATTTGCTAATGATCTGAACCTTTACACCAAGGGAATAGTTCGAGGAGTGTCGATTAATTCAAAGGGGTCTTTGTCTGTCTCGTCGCCAAACGGTCCTGATGGTATATGGACAATCTCCAACGGAACATCCGTTTTGGTGTTTTTTATTACCTTACTTAACTGGATTAATCTGAGATCCTTGGAAAGGAGCTATCAATTACCTCACGTCCTTCTCCTGGACGAGACTGATTCGATCGTTCATCCGACTATTCTCATAGAGTTTATTGAGGTTTTAAGAGCATTGTCGAGAAGGGTTCAAATCTTCATAACAACACACTCCCCTTATTTTTTGGATGGTTTTTCTACCGAGGAGATATTCTATATAAAGGACGCGGCTTCTATTGCCGGAGACGTTGTGGTAGAGGGTGCAAATAGATGTAATATTTATAATTACAAGACAATCATCGAAAATTTGTCACCGAAGGAGCAGAAGTACATTTCCGATAAGAAAAATTCGGAATTATTTTGCCAGGGGACAATCGAAGGAATTTTTCCAGTAAAAGAAGTATGAAAAAGGTCTGCTTGCTAATCGGAGAGGGGGATAGTGAAAGATACTTTTTGCCGAGATTGTTGGAAAGAAGGTCTTTTGAATCAAAGCTCCTTAAGGATGGCAATTCTTCGATATACAGTAAGGATGAAGTCTTTTGGTTTTTTCCTTTCCCGCCCCAGCTTGGTAGTAAGGTTGCTGGAAAGGAAAGATTAAAGAAGCCCGATACATATCAAATTGCTTCTCTTTTCATCAAGAATCACACCTATCTTTTTGGTAATGATTTTGAACTCTATCTAGTTGTCCTTTTTGATATTGACCAGAGTCAGAGTGGCGTCAGGAAAAAGTTAATTGAGGAGGCCGTGGCCAGTTCCTCCGTATCATTCAAGGAGGTCCTTATTTGTCCAGTTGAGGTGGAGATTGAAAGTTGGTATTTTGCTGGATTAGAATCGAACTTTCCAGATTTTAAAGATCAACATGATAGTGAGCTGAATAGACTGTTGTCTAGTACTACATCGAGTTGTCACTGTAAAGAGAAATTTAATTCTTTTGTTGACCTAAATAAGACGGTTGGTGCAAAAGACATCTCACAATCTGTAGGAAGCCATTTTAACGAAGAAAAAGCCATTCGCCACTCTAGTACTTACAAGGATTTTGTCGCTCTGATCAAGCGCTATGGTCTTTACTACTGAGTATCTTTTTGATCACGGATTATTTCGAATATTTGTTGGATCAGCATGTCTTGCTCCATCCTTGTGCTGAATCTAATAGTAAGCCTATCTTTTTCCATGCTCGGTATCACTCTGATGTTTTTGGGCCTGTCGATTATAAAATAGTAGTGGCAACCCGTAATGATAAATTTGCAGATTTTTATTCCGTCTGTTTCGACGCAGACTGGTGACATCGTAGGCAAGTGGGCTATGTTAAAGCCATGATGTCCCTCAGAGCTTTCCGTTACTGGCGGTAAGTGTATAAAGCAGGGGTATTCGTCCGGTTTGCCCGCATCGCCATCCTTGATCATTAGTCTTAAGATTTCTTTAGTGTCAGGCGATAGTTTCACTGCCCTAAAGAAGGGGTGGGAAGATACGCTGCTGCGCCACAGAATCGAAAGTAAGAACAGCTTAAATTTGGTGTAGTCATAGTTTGGGTCGTCTTCGAAAACGAGGCATTTTTCTCCGTCTACATACCTTGTCTGCGGTGTACTCTTGTTGGGAAATTTAGCGTGTAAGAATTTTGCCCCGTAGTCATCCAGTTTCCCAATGATTCCACCATCACAGTCTGCGCATAAAATATATTTATCGTAAGCACTGTTGTATTTAAGCTCAGGTCGCTTGGAGTTCAGGAAGACCAAAAGGCCATTTTTCCCGGCTAGGAGCTTATACAAAGATTTAGGAATAATATGCGATTCCTTGAGGAGGTCCTTGTTTTTAAGACACATTTTGCAGATCCCTTTCTTCATAACATTAGACCCAGCCTACAGATTTCGGGTAGTTATTGCAATGCGGGGAGGCGTGGCTGAAAATCAGGCACTTCCAGTGTTATAATTGCACTAATTGATGTTTCTCGTGAGGTTGGCTTGAAGTCCGTTTTATCAAAGTAATTAATTTTAAGATGACCAGCATAAACGCCAAAAGCGTAGCAGGAGAAGTGATGGAAAACCTCGGAAAAGGTCGGAAATTGAATATGGGCAAAATCCTCAAAAAGCACGGATATTCTGAGTCTGTGTCTAAAACACCGAAGATTGTCACCGGTACAAAGGCCTACAAAGAGGCAATAAGGCCCCTTGTTGAGGAGTTGGAGATACAACGTACTCTTGCCATCAAACATATGACTAAGACCGTCAGGAAGGCTAAATATCGCGATCTTGTAGATGCTTTGGATAAGCTCACGAAAAATATCCAACTCCTTAATGGAGGTGATACGGAACGAGATAGCCGCCATGATGAGACAATCAGGAATCTCAATGAAACCCTTGCTAGGCTAAAGAATCAGTCTGTTTAATTCCAAGTACTCTCGGCAGGAATTGAACCCGCATCTTGGCGTTAGAACGGCCTTGTTTTTCCGTTAAACTACGAGAGCAATATTCTCCAAAGTTGTTCGAATTGATTCCAGATGAAGATGATGAGGATCCAGATTAGAGCCACGATGACACCCTCAGCAACCTTTCTTAACTTCACGTATTTCACTATGCTTTGTCGCTTTATCTTCGGACCGTTATTTCTGAGTGCCCAGTCGTCGTAATCTTTGCGGAGTTCCGAGACAAACTTCCAAAGCTCTACTCTTGAAACCTCTAGTGTCAGGGCGGGAATAAAGCCACCGTAGGCGACATCATTTTCTTCAGGTTGCTTGATCTTACTTTCGTTGATAAGGAAGGTAAACCTAAAAAACTGGTGCGGTAATTTCTTGCCCTCAATCCTTACATCAGGCTCTAGCGGTTCGTATCTCGACTGCACTTCGTCTTCCAAGAAGCTTTCAAAGAAGGGGATCAAAGACTCTTTGCCTTCTTCATAGAAAGTGACGGGGTTTTCGGTAAGTGATTCTGGATTTAGAAAGGATTTCTTGCTGTGGAGGAACGATAAGGAATACCGAATATACCCATTGGGATAATCAATGAATTTTATCTCCACTGTAGCCCCGTTGTTACTCATTCGTGGCATGTTATCTTTTGCCTCACTCAGGACCTTTCTTAGGTTGCGTTCATATTCAGCATTTCTTTCATCGGCCTCCGCCATTGCTAAATTGGCCGCCCTTATAAACCGATCTTTTTTGGCAGCTTTTTGGTCCTCTAATTCCTCTCTCATGGCAGCAATGAGTAGCTCTTGAAGTTTCTCTTTTGATGTTGTTTTAAGATTCATTTTTTCGGTCGGTGAGCGATCCCAGTTACCTTTAGATTGTTTAGGCCAACACCCAGGAAAATTAAGGTTGCTGTTATGACAATTTCAACAAGGCCGTGCCACGAGAACATTTCGTAAAATTGGCCCAGTAAGGATCCATAGTAGGGTATGTAGGAAAACCAAATCGGCGGTGTGGGTATAGGTAGTCCGAGTAAGTCAAAATGACTTACGCCATCACTCGTAATGATGAGCATGTTCAGAAATATGAAAGCTATTCCCGAAATAATAAGCACTATACCAATTAGGTGTACTGCCAAAAATAAATGATAGCGGAGTCCGGTTTTGGTCATTGAGATGTTACTGGTCTAACT
The DNA here is from genome assembly GCA_038065315.1 of Patescibacteria group bacterium. NCBI lineage: Bacteria > Patescibacteria group bacterium. The sequence goes on along the minus strand of JBBTRF010000001.1, from coordinate 437,375 downwards.
TCTAACCAAGTGTTGGGTAGCAAAAAGCCCACCACATGGGTGAGAGCTTACGCCCTCCATACAAGTTTCCCTGTACGGCCAGTAACGACAACCCCATATGATGGGTTTTTTGGTCGTTACTGGGCTTTTCGCCATGCCAACAATTGCTTGTGTGGTTTAGGCTACTCAAAACAATTCAATTGTGCTTATATACTAGCATATAATCACTTTCTTTCTACTGATGGACCCACGAAGGCTAAAATTACCAGATCTCATCCCCAGTATTTTAGATGCTGACCTGTCAGAGGGGATTGGTAAGTTGTTCGAACGGGGGATTACAATAACTGCCCATACCAACCAAGGTGTTGCCATGTCTCATGGGAAGAACAACCCCTTCTATTACCACGATGTTAGGAAAATGTATCTTCGATGGAAGGCAGCTGTTAGAAAATTTCTTGATAGGGACAAGGAGGCTTTTGAGGATGAAAGAGAGATATTTTCCGAGACGGATTCGGTTTGCTCATTCCCACTCACCTACGAAGAACCAAATTTCCCTAACTTGGAGGGGGATAAGGAGCTTTTTAATATCAACAAGGAGACCAGAGCAAAGCTAAAGGTTCTTAGGTCGGTGAGGAAGAAGATCGTGGAGCGCGACTCTTGCGATACTGGAATCGCTCCAAATGGCATCTTTTTCGACCCAGAAAAATCACTCTTGTATATAAAAGGGAACACAATTAAAATTCGCAAGTTTTCCAATCAGTATCATGTTCTAAGGGTTATCTTTGAGGATACGAAAGAGGTTGGTGAAGAATGGTTTTTCTCAGAGATCGCTGAGCGACTTGGTGGTGGAAAACAAGATGAAAAGAGGTGTTACAACGCGATTTATCAAATTAAGATAAAGTTGCTCAAATATAGCCTAGATTGGGCATTTATTACCACTAGACAGTCAGTGAGAATTCCTAAAAAGCTTTTGTCTTAGATTCGTCTTAAGTCAATCTAAATCGGTCATCGAATAACCTAAGGGCCTAACCCTCAGGTTATTTTTATGAGCCAAGAAAACAGGTGCTATGATAATAAGGAGACTACGGTCTCCACCCATGTCTACCGCGACCTTCTTGGTGATTGGGTAATTTCTGACGACAAGATATTGAAGAGGTTGCGGTATCTCGAGATGCTTTGTCGAAAGGCCGTGCGAGAGGAGATTGAAAAAAATGTTAAAAAACAAAAAGATACAACAACAAAAAAGTGTTTACGAGGACAGGGAGGGTCTCGTTTACGCACGCGTCTCAAGTAAGAGACAGGAGATTGAGGGGACAGGCTTAGTAAGTCAGGAGGGGAGATGTGTAAAAGAACTATCGACATTAGGTATTCCACACACAAAGACTTTTCCCGATAGTTATACAGGCGGAGGTGATTTTATGAATCGTCCGGCTATGCGAAAGCTCCTTGCTTACATAGACGCAAATCCCGACAAGAGATATGTTGTTGTGTTCGACGATCTCAAGCGTTTTGCTCGCGACGTGGAATTTCATTTGAAATTAAGAGCTGCTTTCAAGGTACGTAATATCGTATTAAGGTGTTTGAACTATAATTTTGATGAAAGTCCAGAGGGACGCTTCTCAGAATTAATTATGGCGGGACAAGCAGAACTTGAGAGGCACCAAAATCACAGGCAGGTTACTCAAAAGCAACGAGCGAGATTGGAATTGGGTTACTGGGCCTATGGTAGCAAGAGGGGCTATAAAATGACTAAGGATCATGCGCACGGAATGTTGTCTCTGCCCACAAAAGACGGCTTGGAACTGCTCAAGCCGGCACGCGAGCAGTTCGCTAAAGGCTTCTTGAGGAGTAGGGTCGATGTATGTCGGTTTTTGCTTAAAAAGGGATTTTGGAAAGGTAGTAATCCTGATAAGTATATAAGCCGTATCAGTGCTGTAATGAAGGATCCGTTTTATGCAGGCTATATTGAATATCCGAAGCGGGGAGTTGAAAGAAGGCTCGGTAAACACGAGGGGATAATATCAATCGAGACCTTTGAACTAATTCAGAAAAGATTGCGCAAGGAAGATTCGGGTATTCGCGTGCGATTGGACGTAAGAGACGACTTTCCGCTAAGGGGTCTTCTTTTGTGTAATGAATGCGGAAGTCATCTTACTTCCGGTTGGTCGAAAGGGCGAAACAAGAAGCATCCTTACTATCTTTGTCAAAAGAAAGATTGTTCCTTTTACAGAAAATCTCTAAAAAAGAAGGATGTTGAAGATCGTTTCAAGATTCTTCTTAAAAAGTGCGTTCTTAAGAAAGAAGTCGACGCATTATTAAAGGTTGTGTTTGATGGGGTGTGGCAAGACGAAGTCGGTAAACTCAAGAAAGAGGAAGCTGAGCGAAACACCAAGAAAAAGTCGATAGAGGAGGACATTGGAAAACTAGCAATTTCTTCGTCGAAGACAGGTGTAGAAGCCGCTAAGAGAGCTTATGAGGATCAAATTGAAATTCTTTCAACGGAGCTTGAGAATCTCGGGTCGGGTTCAGTAGGCGAGATCGATCTGACAATTCCTTATCGAACCGCTCTGGATAAAGTATCCACACTGCTTAAAAGCCCATACAAGATATGGACTTCCTTGGATGCGCGAGAAAAACAGGAGACGTTCTTCTTCATTTTCAATGAGAAATTGCATTACGACAAAAACACCGGTTATCGAACCGATAAAATACCAGCAGCCGTAAGGCTTTTTGAGGACTTTGTGGCTTCAAACTCTATGGATGTGGAGATGGGAGGAATTGAACCCCCGTGCAGAAGAGTCTAGTGAATGGGTCTACGAAGGGTAGGGCGCTTCTATGCCTTGCGGCAATTCGCGCGTGCCGTTATGAAACGACCGAAAAGCGGTACGCACTATTCCCATGATCTCGAATCGGCGGCGGGACTCCGCTGATCCTATTCCACAAATATAGCGTCAGGACCGAACGGTGTGGAAACCATCCGGCTGGCGTCGCTTAGGCTTTAGCGTAAGCGAATGCAAGGTCAGCCGCACCGAAGTACGGAGACTTTACAGATCCAAGTTTTGCACTTAGAATTTTCAGCCTTTTTAAGAGTTACTGAAGCTCTCCTTCGCACATTCAAGAGATATTCTTCCGTCGATGCCTGGCATCCCCGTATAAAAAATCTTGCGTGCTCAATTGTCAACGATCTCGGTACTCGCGAGCGACGTCGCGCGCGGACTGCTTCTTTTTCATGGATTCGCGCTTGTCGTGCTTCTTTTTGCCTTTTACGACTGCGATCTCCACCTTCAACTTTCGGCCCTTATTATACACCGAAACAGGTACTATTGTCAAACCTTGTTTCGCCTCGAGATTGGCCAATTCCTGAAGCTCTTTTTTACTCAACAGGAGCTTGCGAATACGAGCCTGGTCGAAGTCTTTTGGCGCGTTGAGGGGCTGGAAAGGCGGGATCTCGGTGTTCATGAGGAAAGCCTCGCCGCCGCGGATGGTGACGTAGCCGCCCTCGAGCTTGCCGAGCTTGGCGCGGACCGACTTCACCTCGGTGCCGAGTAGCTCAACGCCAGCCTCGTACTTCTCGAGGATTTCGTAGTCGAGACCGATTTTTTTGTGCTGCAATAGCGCCATGGGTATCATCATAGCATGGGGGAATGTGGTCGAACCCGCTTTACTTTTTACCCAAAAATGGTACAGTGTAGTTCGCTCAGTAATAGATAAAAACTCAATAAATAAACAAGGAAAAAGAAAGGGAAACCCATGAAACTGTTCCTCGCCTCCGCGTCAGTCATTTTCCTCGTCGCCACCCTCGTTGGCACGATCCTCTATCGCTTGCACAAGCGCAGGATTCGCCTCTGCAAGTGTTGTGGTCAAAGCCCGCAGCGTATCGGTCAGGTCTGGGGCCTCGCGGATCCCAACAAGGGAACCGGCAACTTGAACGAGGGAGTGAAATGGCTCGCGCTCGTGCTCACCGTCTGTCCCACCACGGGCACGGTCCACCTCGTCAAAGACGAGCAGAAATACTTCAATTGGTTCACACGGCAATGGAAGCACCAATTCGAGAAGGATGCTTTCTGGCCAGATTTTGAACTCTTGGTCCGCGCAGAAGAGACGATGCGAGTGGCACAACTGCTCGAAGTCATCGTGCTCACGAGTGGACAGCCAGGAACCGTGCTTCTCGGTGGATTGAGGCCGGACCCGGCGATTGCGGCGCATAGCCGAAAGGTGATCGAACTTCTCGAGCGGCGCCAGCGAGCTCGAGAAGGGAAGTCGCTTGTGCCCGTCCCCACCTTGCCACTTCGCTCGGTCACTGCCAGAGCGTAGGCCCGAGACTTCATTGCCCCGCCATCAATCTCTCGCGAACGCGTCTCCGTCATTGTACGGGGCCGCGTTTTTTCTTCCTTTCTCCTCGAAAATCTGTATAATCAGCGCATGAATCAGATTCCATCCAATGACCAAAAAGAGGCCATGAAGCCGGTGAAAACTCCTAAGGTGCCCAAGCTAAAGATGCCAAAAGGCGCAAAAGAGCCAAATAGCTTCCTGTCGAACCTTCTCACGGTGCTCGTGGTGCTGTTCTTGCTCACCGGCCTGTTTTCCGGACTGGTATCTTCGGGTGTGAAAAGCGAGACGATTGCACTTTCCGAATTGGCGCAAGATGTGAACAATCAGAAAGTGGCGAGTATTAGCGTGAGTGGCAGCGATTTGACGATTGAATACCAAAAGTTAAAGCCGGCTCCAGGCGCGACATCGACTGAGGAGGTTGCTGCCGTTGTAAAGAAATCGAAAAAAGAAACCGACTCTTCACTCACCGACACTCTCGCACGATACGGTGCGACGGCAGAAAAATTGAAGGTGGTGAAAATTGAGATCAAAGACCCGAGTGGCGCCCTGTATTGGATGGGGAAGTTGTTGCCAGTGATCATTCCGTTACTTGGCTTGCTCATCATTATCTGGTTCTTGTCACGACAGATGCGCGGTGCAGGCATGCAGGCGATGTCTTTCGGTCAATCGAAGGCGCGTATGATTTTGCCGACCGATGAGAAGCAGCGCGTGAAGTTCAAGGACGTGGCGGGTGCAAAAGAGGCGAAGCAGGAGCTTGCCGAGATTGTGGACTTTTTGAAAAACCCAAAGAAATTTTTTGAGATCGGCGCCGTGATTCCAAAGGGTATCATGCTGATGGGGGCCCCGGGCACCGGGAAAACGATGCTTGCCCGTGCAGTCGCGGGGGAAGCTGGCGTCGCTTTTTTCTCGATCTCCGGATCGGAATTTGTCGAAATGTTCGTCGGTGTTGGTGCATCTCGTGTGCGCGACCTCTTCAAGGTGGCGAAGGACGCTTCTCCGTCGATCATTTTCGTGGATGAGATTGACGCTGTCGGCCGTGTCCGAGGCACCGGTGTGGGCGGCGGCAACGATGAGCGTGAGCAGACCCTGAACCAGATCCTTGTGGAGATGGACGGCTTCGAGCCAACAGAAAAGGTGATTGTCATGGCGGCCACCAATCGTCCAGATGTCCTCGACCCCGCATTGCTTCGACCAGGCCGATTTGACCGACGAGTGACTATCGACTTGCCAGACCGTGGCGACCGCGAAGAGATTTTGAAGATCCATTCGGTGAAAAAGCCGTTTGCGGAAGATGTGAATTTGAAGGTGATCGCGGAACGTACCCCAGGCTTTTCGGGTGCCGACCTGTATTCACTCATGAATGAAGGTGCGATTTTGGCCGCTCGCGAAGAGCGTAAGAAAGTGGCGCAATTCGACTTGATCCGCGCGATCGAAAAGGTGATGCTTGGTCCGGAGCGCCGCAGCCATTTGCTGTCGAAGAAAGAAAAGGAGGTGACGGCGTATCACGAGGCGGGACACGCGCTCATTTCGTCAATCCTGCCGCATGCCGATCCGGTGCACAAGATCTCGATCATCTCTCGTGGTCGCGCGGCGGGATACACCCTGCATTTGCCGCTCGAAGATCGCAAGATGCAATCGAAGAAAGAATTTTTGGATGATATTGCGGTGTCGCTCGGCGGCTACGTAGTGGAGAAGATGGTGTTCGGCGATATTACCACTGGCCCGTCCAATGACCTGCAGGTCTCGACCGCTTTGGCGCGCGATATGGTGACAAAGTACGGCATGTCCGACAAGCTTGGTCCGATCGCTCTCGAAGGCAGCGGCGGCCGTGCGTTGTTTGGTCGTGGAGTAGAGGACAAGGAATATTCCGAACGAGTGAGCGCCGAGATTGATGCTGAGGTGGCACGCATCATGAGCGAGGCTCGAGCAAAGGCGGAGGAAGTGGTGACGAAGTATCGTGCTGCTCTTGACGCGATCGCGGCGCGACTTGTGGAAGTGGAGACAATCGAACGAGAGGAGTATGAGAAGCTCGTGTTGGCATTCGGGATCGTAGCGAAGAAAAAAGATATCATTACGCCGACAGCGTAGCTTGTGGTCGTGACGCTGCCTTGTTTTGTTTGAGTATGTACGCTATAATGTACATATGAATATTCCGCGCATCATTTCGATCACCGAGGCTCGCAAGAACATTTTTGCTATTGCTGAAAAGACGCAGACACCCGGCGTTCATTTTACCTTGACCGAGAATGGTCGGGCCCGAGCGGTGGTCATGTCTGCTGATGAGTTTGAGTCGTGGGCCGAGACGCTCAACGTGCTCTCCGAAGATCCGAACATCGAGAAGAAAGTATATATGGCACGCGCCCAGGCAAAGCGCGGCCGGGTCGTATCTCTCGATTCACTAAAGAAAAAGCATGGCATATCAAGTGCTGCTCGTACGAAGATCCGAGCGGGAGTTCGATAGTTTGTCCGTGTCAGTGCGACTAAAGGTGCTCAAGGTACTTGAGCTTCTTCAGACTGATCCGTTTCAGGGAAAAGCACTGAAAGGTCCGCTGCTGGGCTGTTGGACCATCCGTGCCTGGCCGTTTCGTGTCGTGTACGAGGTAGACCAAAAGAAGCGCATGGTCTATATCGTCACGATTACTCATCGGAAGGATGCCTATCGACACGTCTCGAAATAATTGCTTTGTGGGTGTTTTTGTTGTATAAAGTTCGGAGCAAAGACCTGCCTCTGTTGGCGGGCACAGCACCACAATCATATGAAGACGAAGAAGACGAGGAGACCGCCGAGGAAGAACCCCTACGGAGCGTGGGGAACCGATCAAGTGATGGATGAGGTGGAACGTCTGACGCGCCAGACTCCTAAAAGCCGGGCTGAACGCTGGCAGCAGACTTATCGCCTTCGGTTGCTTGCCGATCGCAGGTCTGAACTGCCTGAAGATGCGCGTTTCAGGCGGAGTTCGTCTTTGGCCGCCAGATCCAATCCGATGCGAGCTGGAATGGAGCCGACGCCCGAACTCGAAGGGAGGCGGGCATGAGTTTTCTTCCGAGAACGAATCCATATTTTGATTGGCCTGAGGCGCGAGTCCGTGATGAGATCGGCCGATTGAATGTTCCGCCGAAGCTGCTCAAAGCCTGGTCGGCAGGCGCCAAGCAGCGGCGCACCATCCAGCTCAAGGGTTTGAATCAGCGTCTGGAAGAGATCCTGCAAGCTTCAGCGGAAACCGCGGTTGCCCATCGGTAGCAGCTAAGGTTGCTGTCCGACATGTCTTCGCTCAAAACCCGCCGTTGCAAGACGGCGCGGTTTTTTCTTTTGTTCATGATGGTTTGCGGATAGTCCCGCGTTCCTTTATGATACGTCTAGTAGACTCGTTCGTTATTTCTCACTTGCGCCCGTATACTATACGGACGCTGCACTCGAAGCGAAAGCTCGAGCGAGCTCGATCTTTTCTTCTCACTTGCGCCCGTAGCTCAGTTGGTAGAGCAGGTGTCTTATACACACCTGGCCGGGGGTTCGACTCCCTCCGGGCGCACATCAGCATCATTTCAGAATAGGTGAGAGTGTATTACTCGCAAGGCATTTTTCCATGCCATTTTATCGCCTAGGGTTTTTGATGAGTTACTTATTTTTTCTAGAAACGTAGGCAGATCATCGACGGAATAAAGTCCATCTGGAAAACCAGAAATGATACCGCCGAAATCTGAACCAATCGCGATCGAATTTTCTCCGGCAATGTGCACGAAGTGATCAATGTGTGCTCCAACGGTCTTCATCGTCGCTCGCTTTTCACCGGACAGAAATTTCTTTGAGAAAAAGATACCGATCACCCCATTGGTCTTGGCGATATGCTCAAGTTGTCGGTCGCTATAATTTCGAACATGATCGAGCACCGCTCGGGAGTTGCCGTGGCTCACCATGATGGGCTTCGTGGTTATTTTCACCGCATCCCAGAAGGTCTTTTCGTTCATATGGGCACAGTCGAAAATGACTCCTCTTTTTTCGCACCAAGCGATGAGTTTCTTGCCAAGCGCCGTGAGCCCTCTTTCTCGGTCGAGAGTGCCGCCGCCAAAGGGATTGTTGATATTCCACATCGGGCCGATGGAGCGGAGGCCGAGGGCGTAGAAGTGCTCGAGCATTTTCCAACCGTTCTTCGCATCGAATACGTTGAGGCCTTCTATATGAAGGACGAGGCCGTACAGTCCATAGGTTGCCAGAACTTTTTTCAAATCTTTTCGATCTTTGATGATTATAAATTCAGGATGTTCCGCGCAATAGGCCGCATAAGCCTGCAAACTTTTCTCCATAAGCGTGTTTGCTGAAGGATCGAGATAATTTTCCTTTTTGGGCACGACAAATACCGAAGCGACCACTACCTTGAGACCGTTTTTCTTGATCTGCTCGAAGCTGGTTTGTTTGTGCTTGTCTTTGTATAGTTCAGGACGAGAAACATACAGCATCAGGTCCTGGTGCATGTCGATTATTTTCATTTGTTTTTTTATCATATCACTTCGTCATCTTTCCGGATTCGATTGGATATCTTCAGTCAAATCCAGGAAAATGACGGCGAGTGTGAGCTCGCCGCACCCTTGCTACACCGAAAGGATCAAGGTGTCCTCTGCTTCTGTTCGAACAATTTCCGATAGAGCTGGCGCTCCTTCTCCGGCATGGTCGCCAAGAGCGTTCTCATCGTGCTAAACGGCACGTCGAGATACCCGTCGCAGATCTGCATCTCTCCGCCCATGGCCGCGAGGTCATGTTGGGAGAAGAAGGCGTCCTTGCTCGGATCGTGGAACAGGTCCCACTTTTTTCCGTGCTCTCGGACGATTGGCAAGATGCCTCGAATCGCCGCGTCGCAGGCATCATGAATGTCTTGTGTCCCAAGACTCTTTCTTTTCACTGCCTGTATGTCACGAATCGCTTCGTGCGCGGACATCACCGCCCTGGATATTTCGCATTGTTGCGGGTATCCGAAACGGAAGAGTGTCACCGGCACGATTTTTGCCTCGATCCTTTTGGGGACCAAGTCGGGTGCATGCTTTCCGATCAGCTCCAGCACTTTCTGAATGCTCTGGATGAAGGGTGGCTTCGTGGCGTATCCGATCATGTCGGGACCGGAGAGTTCGTAGATGGTCTTGTCGCCAAACTGCCAGTGAGCCCAAAGATAGAAGCTCGCCACCACCAACTCGAAGGTGTAGAGCGTGCCGCCTTTCGGCTCGTATCCGTGCGAATCCCAAACGAGCTTTTCGAGCTCAGCCAGAGTGCCCATTGCCGAAGCGGCGAGCTCCTTCCGATTCACCCGTGCTTCATTGTGAGCACATTTTGCGGTGAAGAATGCGCCGTGGTTTTCCAGCTTCACCATGCATCCGCAGGGCAGGACATAGCGACCGAGGAGTTCTGGACGATGCGTTTGCACAATCTCGAAGACTCGTGCCAACTTGTCGCTGTGCTCGAGCAAGGCTCGGGATTGAGTGGTGACAAGATCGCCATACAACTTCTTCAGCGGAGCGACGTGGAACTGCGAGAGGGTTTGCCTCTCGCCATTCTCGCCGGTCCAATGATACGGTGTCAGGTATTTGGTCGTGTCTTCGGCACGCAGCGGGCCCAGTTGTGGAAGAAGCGGCCACTTTTCTCCACCCAACAGGCGGTGCTGAGGCTGATTGTTCACATCGCGGTGAACGCAGGTGACATCCCAGATGCAGTCAGGCAATCCGACTTGAGACATCAGGAGCTTGTAAAGGCTCCAGTTGCCGGCATGGGAGGAACGTCGCACGCAGTGGCCGGCCTGCTCAAGGGCGACGAGTTCCCGGACGGTGATATTTTCGCAGGGGACAACAGACAGATGTTCGAACATACTGATTTCCTTTCGTGTAGAGGGTTTTTAAAGAACAAAAGCAGCCTTCACTCGAAGGCTGCTGTGTATTTTGGAAACCGATGGGGGAGACTAGGAGTTCATACTTGATCCAACACACAAAGCAGCTCTCGAATGAGCCTGGGTATATCGCTTCCAGAGATGCTTTGATGTGAATGTAAGTATCACGTTGGATAGTATATGGCGAAACTGTTTCGTTTGTCAACTTTGTGGCTACTCAAAGTGAATCTTCTCTCCCGCCGTAGCGCGTTTGGCAAGCTGCGAGCGGAGGAGGGGGAAGTTGGCGAGGGAGTCGTCGGTGTCGATGAGCCGCGCGGCCTCGGCGCGCGCGGCTTCGACCATCTTGAGATTTTGCAATGCTTCCATGGCGACATCGGTGATGCCCCATTGGCGATGTCCGTACAGTTGGCCCGAACCGCGAAACTTCAGATCGTATTCGGCCAATTCAAAACCGTTCTTGGCGGTTTTCAGTGCATTGAGGCGATCCACGGTTTTCTCCGATTTGCTTTCAGCGAATACATAACAGTACGCCTGATGATTGCTGCGGATGACGCGGCCGCGTAGCTGGTGGAGTTGTGCTAGGCCAAAGCGCTCGCCGCCTTCAATGATGATTGACGTCGCATTTGGCACATTCACACCGACTTCCACCACCGAAGTGGCGCAGAGAATGTCGATCCTCTGCGCTTTGAAATCGAGCATCACTTCGTCTTTCGCTTTCGGTGTCATCTTGCTGTGCAAAATGCCGAGCGTGTATTCGCGGAACACTTTTTCTTTCAATCGCCTGGCTTCCTCTGTCACGGATTTGGCATTCACCGCAGCTTCTTTGTCGGGATCGGGTTCGTTGATACGTGGGCAGATCACATATGCTTGCCGGCCAGCTTGCAGATCGGTGCGGATTTTTTCGTACACGGCCGCGCGGCCATTCGGCAATACGATTTCAGTGATGATCGGCTTGCGGCCCATTGGCATTTGGTCGAGCAGGGTGAGGTCGAGGTCGCCATACAAAGTGAGGGCGAGCGTTCGAGGGATTGGCGTCGCGGTCATCGAGAGAAGATGTGGAGCGATGGCCGCGGCCGGTGCTGTCAGCGCGCCAATCTTGCTGACTTTGGCCGGCGCCGTCACCGCAGCGTCATTTTTCAGCGCCAATTTTTGTCGCTGAGAGGTGCCGAAGCGATGCTGTTCGTCGATGATGACGTACGCCAAATGTTTGAACTTCACCGCCTTTTGAATGAGTGCGTGTGTGCCGATGAGGATTGGGATCTCACCGCTCTCGACCCATTTCAGGAGTTGGGTGCGGGAAATGTCAGTCCAGTTTTGTCGGCCCTTGGCCTCGGCGAGGCGCGAGTTCGAAGCGACCTTCGATGGAAATTTTCGACAACCCGAGCCAGTGATGAGGCCGACTTGCAGGCCGAGGTGGGTGAAATAGTTGATGAACGACTCGAAGTGTTGTGTGGCGAGGATTTCAGTGGGGCACATGTAGGCGACCTGGAGATTGCCGAACGTTTGCAGGATGCGTTTGCCGCCTTTCAGCATGCTGGGGCGGGAGGTGACGATGGCGTAGGCGGTCGCGGCTGCCACGGCGGTTTTGCCGGAACCCACATCGCCCTCCAACAGCCGCGACATGGGTTTGCCGCTTTTGAAATCGGTGAGGATGGTCTGGATCGCGCCGTGCTGCGCCTCGGTGGCTTTGAAAGGGAAGCGGCCGATGAAGTCGGCGAGTTCAGCCTCGGTTTTTTCGATGACAAAACCGTTGAGCTTCTGATACTGCTTGCGGTCACGCTGCTTTTGGAGTTGGATGAAAAAGATCTCTTCAAACGCGAAACGTTTGCGCGCAGCAAGCGCGTCGCTCTCTTTCTGTGGCGCGTGGATCCAGATGAGCGCGGTGCGGAGCGAGGGCAGATTATATTTTTCGAGGATGACTGTCGGCAGCGGGTCGATGAGCGTTTCCAAAATGCCGGATTTGAAAATGCGTTGGATCGCATGATACATCCAATTGGATGTGATACCGCGCGATTCGGGATATACCGGATACAAAGTGTGCGCCTCACCGTCGGATCCAAAAAGGGAATCGCCGACCGCGATAGGGACTTTCGCGACCACCTCAATTTTGGGATTGCTGAGATAGAGACTTTCGCGCCGCTCGCTCACCTTTCCCTCGACGCGCACAAAAGCACCTTCGGCAGTCATCTTTGCGAGATATGGCTGGTTAAACCATACGGCTTTGATGCGGCCGGTGTCGTCCTCGATCATCCCTTCGGCCATGGCGATGTGACTGTGAAATCCTTTGCTCGTTTTGAGTCCGGTGATGCGGCCGAAGATCACCGCAGTCTCACCTTTGGCAAGATTGGCGATCGGGCGCATCTCGGACACGTCGCCGTACCGTGCGGGGAAGTGGTAGAGGAGGTCTTCGGCGGTGCGGAGGCCAAGCTTCGCGAGCGCGCGCCTTTGCGGCTCTAGTAGGCGCTGGAATTCGTTGATAGGGGTCTGCAAAAACATCCCTGTATTGTATCCGACTCCGCTGCCGGCCGCTGATTGACTTTTTACCCAAAATATGCTAGGATATGGGCCGTTTCGCTCTGATCTATTTCAGGGCATCTTGCACAAAAGTCAAAACTCCATATGTCAAAAAACCTATCCGCTCACAAGCGGCGCCGTTCCTACACGCACCAGAAGCCGCTGCTCATCGCGCTCACGATCCAGCCGGCCAGCCAAGAACTGCTTGCGATTGACAATACCGCCGTCGCGGTGGTCGCGGCCGAAGTGCTGTGTCCGAAATCACGCCCCGACTCCGCTCTGTTCTATCACTACACGACCAACGACAGCGGCTCGGCTGAGGAGGTGAGCAAGATGCTTTTGGAGTGGCTGTCTCGCCACACGCAAAGCCCCACCTGCGTCGTGGTGGATCTCGGGAAATTCGCACTTGCGAAAGCGCTCTTCCAGATCCACTTCGCTAGCAGTAGTGTCCGGTTCATCGACCTGCCGTCAATGGTCGCTGGTGGCATGCTGAATCTCAAGATGGTCAACGACGCACTCGACACCGCACATCATGCGCTGATCGGAGCCGATGGCACCCATCTCAGCGCCGAAAAGGAAGTCGAATTCATTGTTGCGGAGTTGACCACCCGTTTTCCGGCAATGCTCCCGCTGTCGTTGCGGCCGGATCGCCGTAAACAACTCAACGAACTGCAGCGACGTCAGTCCGCTGCCAACTAATTGCCGGTTTTCAGCAGATTTCGCACGCCGCCCGCGCCTTCACAGGCCGGGCGGCTTTTTCTTTGGTGACACGCTATACTATCCATATGGAAGCATCGGTTGTGCGGATAGAACCTTCGTGGAAGAGGGTGTTGGCAGGCGAATTCGCTAAGCCGTACTTCGAGACGCTTTCGCATTTTGTGCGAGAGGAATATTTGCAAAAAAAGGGCGCAATTTTTCCGCCACCGAAAGATGTGTTCCGCGCTTTCGACCTGTGTCCGTTCGGCCAAGTGAAGGTCGTGATCCTCGGACAGGATCCGTACCATGGTGCGGGGCAGGCGAATGGCTTGTGTTTTGCTGTGCACAAAGGGGTGGTGGTGCCGCCATCGTTGAAAAATGTATACAAGGAGATCCTGGCCGATCTTGGTGCTGCCACCGCGCCGGAGCTGGGTGCCTGCGGTGATATTTCTCGTTGGGCGAAGCAGGGCGTGCTATTGCTCAACGCGACACTCACTGTCCGTGCCAACACTCCTGGTTCGCATCAGGGAAAAGGTTGGGAAGAATTCACTGATGCTGCGGTGGCGGCGCTATCGCGCGAACGCGAAGGTCTGGTGTTTATGTTGTGGGGCAACTATGCCAAGAAAAAGGGTGCGGTAATCGACCGTTCGAAACATTTAGTACTCGAAGCGGCACATCCGTCGCCATTTTCCGCGTACGATGGCTTCTTCGGTTGCAAGCACTTCAGCAAAGCTAATGTGTACTTGAAGTCAAGAGGCTTGAAGGAGATTGATTGGCGCTAGAGTGGACAAAAGGAAAACCGCTTGCCGGCGAAGACCTCGCGCAGCCGTGTCGACGGCGAGCGGAGCCGAAATTTCAGAAGAAATTTACGGCGTGTCTGAGACGGAAGCGGTTTTCCTTTTGTTTATTTAGTGACGACAATCAACCCCTTTGCTGAAGGATTGTTCTTGTTGAAATACTGGTAGGTACCTGGGGTCACAAAAGTGAAGTTGTATACGCCGCCCTTGCCGACAGTGCGCTCCTGATTGAAAGACGGATATTCGCTGTGGTAAGTGTCCGGACCCGACATCACCCACATCGAGAGGGTACTATTGTTGACAAACTTTACCGACTCGCCAGCTTTAATATTGAGGGTCATCGGACTAAAAGCTCCGCCTGCATATGAGACCGTGTTCTTCGCGACTGGGACTGCGGCCTTCGCAGCCGGTTTCGAAGTCGGTGTCGCAGGAGCGGATTCAGTCGGTGGAGTGTAGGCAGATTGAGACTGTTGCTGAGTGTTCTGCTGGGTCGGTGCCTGCGCGTCATTGAAATAAAAGAAGAGGCCGACCACGACGATGACTGCGACAAGTGCGATCGATTGGTTTTTGTCCATATTGTTTATCTAGTGAGTATGGGTTTAAGTATACTCCTGGCCGATTTGTCGCGCGAGGGATATACTATACTCCTCAGACCATGTTCGTCATTATTGTAGAAATTCTCCTTTCGGCAATCAGTCTCTATCTGATAGGGAAGAATGTCTTTCACTATTTTCATTTCACCAAAAAAGCATTCTTGCTCACAATGCTTTTTTCCGTACTGTATTTTGCGGTGATTTATTTGCTGAAGGATACCTATTTGGGCCACGAAGCTTTCGGGCGGTTTATCCAAGGAAGTATCGCCCGCCCATCCATGTTGACACTCGCTCTGTACCCGATCATCATCGCTTTTTCTGAAGAACTATTCTTCCGCCTTTGTCTGAGCGAGAAAACCAACATGTGCTTGGCCGCGCTCGTCTTCACTGCGATGCATTGGCGGCCGGGTGGTTTTCCATTTCTCATGTTCCCGATATTGTTTGTTTTCGCACTTGCACAGTGGTTCCTGTTAAAAGAGTCGAAGAGTCTCTGGCCGCTGGTCATCAGTCATCTGGTTGCGACCTATGCGCTTTTAATGATCTATGCATAATATGAATCAAAAAAAGCATGTTTATGTACACGTGCTAAGAAATCTGCTCTTCTCGGTCTGGTCGGCTGCGTTGATTACCATTCTCTACACCTATTTTTTCCAGCCGGACTTCTTTCAGCACCATTTGGCGACGGTGCTTGCCGCTGGAGCTGTGAGCTATCTGAGCTACTTTACCCTCTGTTGCCTGCGTGGCTTCACATTGATCCCGGCCACCTACCTCACCATCGCTGGCATGCTCTTTTTTCCACCGCTCCCTCTTTTTATTCTCACTCTGTTGGGTATCTTATTTTCTGCGCTGTGCATCTATCATTTTTCGGACTCGTTTCATCTGTACACGTTTTTCGAACAGCGGCACAAAAAAGGTATCCAGAGGATCAAGCAGGCGGTAGACAAAAACGAATTGTTTATCGTCATCTTGTGGAATATATTGGCGATTGTTCCTGCTGACCTTATCTCCTATGTGTGCGGAATATTGAAGACGGACAGGGATCGATTTATATTGGGAACTTTGATCGGCCAAGGTGCCTACTCGGCTGTGCTGATATTTTTGCCGTCGTATGTGATGAAGTTGTTTGCGTAGTGAGTGGGGCGGAAAGTTGCCGAATGTGGCATAGTGAGTGGACGGCAGAGAATTTTGATATAATTTAGGAGTGGAGTCGACAAAAATATCACTATTCGAAGGGAAAAAGGTACGAAGGGTCATTCATGGCGATGAGTGGTGGTTTTCTGTTGTCGATGTGGTGGAGGCTTTGACTGATTCGAGTAACCCGCGTGTCTATTGGGCCGTTATGAAGGAGCGGCTCGAGAAAGATGAGAAAATTCAGTTGTTTACATTTTGTAAACAACTGAAACTGGAGTCTTCTGATGGTAAAAAATATGAGACTGATTGTGCGAACACAGAAGGCGTGTTTCGCTTGGTTCAATCCATTCCCTCGCCCAAGGCTGAGCCGTTTAAGCGCTGGTTGGCGCGTGTTGGGTACGAGCGAATTCAGGAGATTGAAAATCCTGAATTGGCACAAGATAGAATGAAAATTTTGTATGAAAAGAAAGGATATCCAAAAGGGTGGATCGATAAACGCATCCGGGGAATAGCGATTCGTCAGAATCTGACCGATGAATGGAAAGATCGAGGTGTTTCTAGTGAAAGGGATTTCGCTATTCTGACTGCGGAAATATCTACGGCGACATTTGGTATGACGCCGGCCGAATATAGGGATTTCAAACGGCTGGGGAAGGAAAATTTGCGCGATCACATGACGGACATGGAGCTCATCTTCACGATGCTTGGCGAGCGGGTGACAACTGAGATCTCTGAGATTGAGAAGCCGGAAACGTTTGATAAAAATCGGCATGTGGCTAGGCGCGGCGGTAGGGTTGCGGGGAATGCGCGGAAGCAAACAGAAAAAGAGATCGGAAAGAGTGTTGTCTCGAAGCAGAATTTTTGGGGGAAGGGTAGTGGGAAAGATCCGGGACGACTTGGTTGCTAGTTTTTAGAGCGGGCCACTCGGGTCTAGTACCAAGACATCGAGACACCATAATGGCCGTTTAGGATAATCTCAGAGGTTAAGCCGATGCTTGTGGGTCGGGTAGATATTTTAAATATGCACTATCCCAGCTCAGAATTGTTAAGCGAACTTTCAATCATGGCAATCATCCCTTTTTCTTGCTCTGAATCTTTTTCCTCTGATAAAACCGTATAAGTCACGGCGGCAATTATTTTTTCATCGCCAGTCGGGTTGATTAATTTCCAAGTGACGAGAGTAATATTTATACCACTCTCAGTGGTATCGCTATAAGTAGGCTTGGTTAAGAGATACCCTTTGAGCGTAGTCGTGCAAGACTGGTTACCAGTTAGAGATTTTATATTTTCTTCCGAAGTCTTATCTTTTGGAGGAACAGCTTTCATCACATGAAGTCGCAATGTGCTTTGGGATTTTAAATCAAAGCAAGCTTCCAGATCTCCTTTTTCGAGTTCATATTTCCAATTTGCGGGAAGTGGAATAACCAAATTTTTATATTGATGTTCGACTAGTTCAACTTGTTGTTTTTTGAATAGATTAAACATGCTTTAATTTTAGCTTAAAATGACCTTTTTGGGCACTCGGGTCTCCCGATACATTTTTCTTACTGCGGAAAGAGTGGGATTCGAACCCACGGTCCGTGTAACGGGACGACGGTTTAGTAAACCGTTGATTTAAACCACTCATCCATCTTTCCGTTTCTATGATTCGGTCCCTCACCTTCATCGAAACGATTCGGTCCCTACGGGACCTGTACAGCTTTCGCGTCGTGCTCGCTTCGCTCCGCGCGACAGGCTCAAGCTTTTCGAATCCCCCACGAAAAGTCCGAAGGGACTTTTCTCCCTTCCTTACTCAAAATCGCAAGCGATTTTTCGGTGCGGAAGGGGGGGGATTCGAACCCCCGAGGGTTGTTTAGACCCTGCCTCTTTAGCAAAGAGGTACATTCGACCGCTCTGACACCCCTCCGTGGATACTCGGCGATGATAGCATATTTTTCGGCATTTGCGCCAGTCTTTCAGTTTGTCTGGCGGAGGGATTTAGTGTGCTAGAGCAAGGCCCAGTACCTCTTTGGCACCAGCTTTCAAAAGTACCTCACGAGCCCGTCGAAGGGTGCTACCGGTAGTCATAACGTCGTCGACAATAACAACATTTTTGCCAACCACCCTTTGCGGATCCGTGACTTCGAAGCAATCATCCAAATTCTTCAAACGCTCCGCTCTCGAGAGTTTCGTCTGTGGAACAGTGTGGTGTTTACGGTGCAAAAGATCCAACTCGATGTTCCAGCGATTGCCGGCAGGTAGCTGCTCAAGAATCAATTCGATCTGGTTGTATCCGCGCTCGCGTCGCCGCTTTTCTGAGAGAGGAATTGGTATAACAAGAGAATCCCCAGCATACTTTGCCAATTCTTGGACTAGTAGCTCACCAAAAATGCTCGCTATTTTGGCACTCTTCCGATATTTCAGTTCCCACACTGCTGTTCGGACATACCGGTCGCGATAGGTGAGGATCGCACGACACCACTCCGCACATTCGGGTGGGTAGTGACCGTGAAAAAGGCGGTCTACCCCGTGCCCACCGCTGCCGTTGGCAAATTCTACAGCGGACATCTTCTCGAGCTCCTGCACCATCAAATTCTTTGGGAACAAGAGGTCGAGGAAAGTGTCTAAAAGCCGGTATGATTTTATCTGCACCCGCACGAGCCATTTCGCAAAACGTTTCATGGTACAATTATATCGCTTTCCATGGACAATCCGTTTAAAAAACTTGCCGGTCTCTTCAAAAAAGGGGAATCGAGCGTCATTGGCGTGGATATTGGACCGTCGTCGATCAAAGTGGTGCAGCTGAAAAAGCAGAATGGCAAAGCGGTGCTCGAAACATACGGCGCACTTGCACTCGGACCGTATGCAGGGATTGAAGTTGGTCGTGCGACCCGCTTGCCGCCGCAGAAGCTCGCCGAAGCGCTGCTAGACCTATTGCGTGAGGCGAGCGTCACTACGAAGAATGCTGGCCTCTCCATTCCCATGTCTTCGAGCTTGGTAAACGTCATCCAGGTCCCGGAGGTGGATCAAAAGCAGCTCGCTCAGATGATTCCGATCGAGGCGCGAAAGTATATCCCCATCTCGATCAGTGAAGTCTCGCTCGATTGGTGGGTGATCCCGAAGGACGAGACGCAGGAAAAAGACGGGAAACTCGACGTACTTTTGGTGGTGATTCATAATGACGCTTTGCAGCAAGCACGCGATGTCATAAAACTCTCGGCTCTCGATACCTCGTTTTTTGAAATCGAGATCTTCAGCACCATCCGTGCGGTGCTTGAGCATGAACCCGATCCGGCCATGATCGTAGACCTCGGTGCGGGATCGACCAAGCTATATATTGTTGACCGAGGCATTCTCCGTGTGTCACACATCGTCACTCGCGGTTCTCAGGATTTCACCATAGCACTTTCACAATCCCTAGGCATCACCATCGAGGAGGCGGAGGTGATGAAGCGCGAGAAGGGCCTGCTTGCAGGAGCTGAAAATAGCGAATTGGCTGGCGTGATGACCTCGAGTATTAACATGATCTTCTCTGAGGCCAATCGCGTGCTCCTCAACTACCAGAAGAAATTCCATAAAAATGTCGCCAAAGTGGTGCTCACTGGCGGCGGTGCGATGTTGAAAGGCTTTGCCGAGCTCGCGCAGAAGGAACTCCAGACCTCCGTGGTCTCCGCAGACCCATTCACCAAGATCCAATCACCCGCTTTCCTTGAGAAGGTGTTGAAAGACGCTGGGCCCGAATTCGCTGTGGCTGTTGGCCTCGCTTTGCGAAAGCTGCAGGAGTTCGACTAATCGTTCGTTTCGGATATACACAGTGTGCGGCAAGCGCTGGGCCGTATTTCGTACTATAATAGGGCAATGGATCCGAAGATGCAGTCCTCCTTCATTCCCAAAACGCCGATTGCGACCGACCGCGGGGTGCATTCCTCGAATACGGTCAACCTCTTTTTCCTCATTTCTGTACTGGTGCTCATTGTCACTCTCGCCATCGGCGGTTTCCTCTTTTTCTACAACGCCAATCAGCAGAAGCAGATCGATACTATTACCGCCAGCCTGATCGCTTCGGAAAAGAAGGATTTTTCCGACACCGATGTCAATGCTTGGAGCGCCCTCGACAAACGCACTCAGGCCGCGAGCGAGGTGTTGCAGCGCCACTATGCGGTTTCAAGCTTGTTCCGCCTTTTGCAAGAGCTCACCGTAAAAAATATCCGGTTCACTCGTTTTGACTTCTCGCTCAAAGATGACGGTGTAGAAAAGACTAGTCTCGACCTTTCGCTTTCCGGCGAGGGTCGCAGCTACAACGCGGTGTCATACCAATCGGATGTCATGAAGTCTTCCGAGAGTCTAGATAATGCACTGTTTTCCGATATTCGCCTGGACGAAAAGGGAAATATTCTTTTCTCAATGAAGGCTTCTGTCGATCCTGCCCTCACTTCTTACAAAAACCTTTTTCTTGCACAATAACATGTCACCAAACATCACGGCTCTCATATTGTTGATCGCCTCTGCCGGAGCGGTGTTTGGCCTGATTAACCCACAATACGCAAAATATCAGGTGCTTTCCGAAAGCAAGGCGCAGTACCAGACCGCAGCCGATCAGGCAAAGAAAGTGCGAGAAGTGCGAGAGAAGCTTATTTCGAGTGCGAGTAATATTTCCAGCTTGGAGAAGGATCGCTTGACCCGCATGCTGCCCGACACGGTAGACACAGTCCGATTGACCACAGATATTACCAGTATCGCCTCAAAATACGGTATCTTGATCAAGAGAATTGACGCCAAGCCAGAAGACAAAAAGGCTAATTCACCACTGCTCGCTGCCTCGCCCTTCGCTACCGCTCAGAAGGTTCAGAATTTCAGCGCTCTACCGATCTCCTTCATCCTTACTACCAGCTATGAGAGCTTTAGTCGTTTTCTTGTCGACCTCGAGAAGAGTCTCCGCATCATTGACGTAGTTTCCATTTCCGTGACACCGAATGCTGTCGGTCAGTATGATTTTTCTGTAGCTGCGCGGACGTATGCCTTTGTCTCGGATACCGCGCTGACACCAGCGAATCAATCTACGGGCCGTACTTCGGCGAAGGTGGGTAAAGAGGATCCGAAGGCGAAAGTCGTGGAGATGCTCAGTCGACTTTCTTCGCTCAAGCTCGAGCGGGCCTTCTTCGACAGTCCTCTGTTCAAAACACTTCAGGATTTCGGTGTTGAGGTGGTCGTGGAGCCAAAAGGTCGACCAAATCCATTTGCGCCGATCGGTCAATAGCCTATGGACATTATCGACCTCTTGGTACAAAGAAAAATCGTACATCCTGACGATGCTCAGGCTGTTCGTAGTGAGGTAAAAAAAGTGGGGAACATCAATGATGTCCTGCGCCGTCGCGGCATTGATCCAGAAGAAATCTTGAAAAGCAAGGCGGAGTATTTCAATGTGCCGACCAAGACGCTCGGCAAAAACAAAGTGCCGTTTGAGGTGCTCAAATACATTCCCGAGGAATCCGCCACCTATTATCAGTTTGTTCCAGTCGGCCTCACCGACGGTGTGCTTGAAGTGGGTATGCTCAACCCCGACAACATCGAGGCTCGAGACGCTCTCAACTTTATTTCCACCAAAGCCAATCTCCCATACAAGATTTTCCTCATCTCTCAGGAGGATTTTGATGCAATTTTGCAATCGTACAAAGGGATTGGTGGCGAGGTGGGGAAGGCGCTCACTGAATTGGGAACCGAGGACAATGGTTCGGCAAGTAGCTTGAGTTTGAACAGCGAAGAAGGTGCGCTCGGCGGCGGCGCCTTCGATGGTGATACACATATAAAAGAAGATGCACCGGTGACAAAAATCGTCACCACGATTCTGCATTACGCCACCGAGGGGAATGCCTCCGATATTCATATCGAGGCGATGGAGGATGCGGTGCGCGTGCGTTTCCGTGTGGACGGTTCGCTCGTGACCAGTCTCACTTTGCCTGGCAAGGTGCATTCCGCACTCGTAGCTCGCATCAAGATCCTCTGCAACATGAAGATCGACGAAAAACGCAAGCCGCAGGACGGTCGCTTCAGCCAGATGATCGACGGCAAGAAGATTGACTACCGTGTTTCCACTTTTCCCGCATATTACGGCGAAAAGGTGGTGATGCGAATCCTCGACTCGGCCAAAGGGGTGCGTCCGCTCGACCAGATGGGTCTCAGTGAACGCAACCTCAAGACGATCCGTGAAGCGATTGAGCGCCCGTATGGTTTGATTCTCATTTCCGGTCCGACCGGTTCCGGAAAGTCGACCACTCTGTATTCGATGCTCAACTCGCTCGACAAGGAGACACGCAATGTACTCTCACTTGAAGATCCGGTGGAGTACAACATCCCTGGCATGAGCCAGTCGCAGGTCCGTCCAGAAATTGGCTACACCTTTGCGACTGGTCTGCGCACCACGTTGCGACAAGACCCAGACATTATCATGGTGGGAGAAATTCGCGACAAAGAGACGGCCCAATTGGCTGTGCAGGCGGCACTTACAGGGCACTTGGTATTGTCCACCATTCACACCAACAATGCAGCTGGCGTGATCCCGCGCCTCATCGACATGGGTGTCGACCCATTCCTCATCGGCCCGACCTTGATCTGCGCGATCGCGCAACGCTTGGTCCGTACCCTTTGCGAGGGCGGTGGCAAGGAAGTGCCGGTGGAGGGCCATATTAAAGACCTCATCGATGGCGAATTCAAAGATCTGCCAGCCGAATTTCAAAAGGAGATTCCGAAAGGCAAGATGGTGTACGAAGCCATGGTCACCGACGATTGCCCTAAAGGCACATTGGGTCGCGCGGCGGTGATGGAGGTGCTCACGATCGACAAAGACATCGAAAAAGTCATCCTCAACAGCCCGACCGAATTGGCCCTGATGAAAGTGGCCCGCGCCAAGGGGATGCTCACGATGAAAGAGGATGCTATTATTAAGGCATTCGAGCGGAAGATCCCTTTTGAGGAAGTCACGAGTTTGTAGCAGCGATGACGGCCGTTTGTAAATAACACCAATATGGAAAACACCAACAAAAAGAAAATCCTCATCGTAGACGACGACAAGTTCCTCGTGAACATGTATTCGATCAAATTCAAGGCTGCTGGCTTTGATGTCTGTTCAGCTTTCGATGGGCAAGAAACACTCAATAAATTAAAAGATGGTCTGGTGCCCGACGTGGTGATGCTCGATATGATCATGCCGTCAATGGATGGTGTGGAGATCCTCGCGCGCATCCGCAAGGAGAATCTCGTACCGAAGGCTAAGGTGGTTATTTTGTCGAACCAAAACCAGCCGTCGGATATCGAGCGGGCGAAGGCGCTGGGTATCAGTGGCTACATCGTGAAAGCCACCACCATCCCGTCGGAAGTGGTGTCCGAGATCCAGCAGATCTTAAAGGAGTCGTTGCAATAAGATGCAAAACCAATATCAAGCACAACTCGAATCGCTGCTCGCCACGGTCCTCGCCGAAAGCGCATCTGACCTACATTTGTCGGAGGGTCGCAATCCGGTGATTCGTATCGCCGGCCAACTGCTCCCGATGGTGAAAGCGGAGTCACTCACCCCCGAGATGATCAGCGGTTTTGCCTCGGTGTTCATGACCCCGGAACGCAAGCAGCTTTTCCTGGCCAATCACGAAGTGGATTTTGCCTACGACTTTCAAGGTAAGGCGCGCTTCCGCGTGAACGGCTTTTTTCAGCAGGGGAAGATGGGATTCGCGTTGCGCTTGATCCCAAATCAGATCCGCTCTATTGAAGAGCTTGGTTTGCCGCCGATTTTGAATACCTTTACCGAAAAGCCGCAAGGCTTCTTTCTGGTGGTAGGTCCGGTCGGGCAGGGCAAATCGACGACGTTGGCAGGCATGATCGAATACATCAATCGCCAGCGCGCGGCGCACATTCTGACGATCGAGGATCCGATCGAGTATATCTATGAAGCGAAGCGCTCGATTATTAATCAGCGGGAGGTTGGGGTGGATACCAAGACATTTGCCGGCGCGCTGGCAGCGATGTTTCGCGAGGACATCAATGTTGCGCTCGTAGGGGAAATGCGCGATGCTGATACGATCTCTACGGCCGTGACCGCCGCGGAGACTGGACACTTGGTGTTGTCGACTTTGCATACCAACAACGCTGCACAGACGATCAACCGCATCATCGATAGCTTCCCGGCGAGCCAGCAGGATCAGATCCGCTCGCAGCTCGCCGCTAGCCTCACCGGTATCTTTTCGCAGCGCCTCATTCCTCGAGTGTCTGGCGGCTTGGTGCCGGCATACGAACTGCTCATCAACAATACCGCCGTCGGCAATCTCATCCGCGAGAAGCGTGTGCATGAGATCAACACTGTACTCGAGACCAGCTCCGAACAGGGGATGATCAGCATGGATCGTTCTCTCGCTGAGCTGGTGCGGGCAGGCGAAATCACGGTGGAGAACGCGTATTTGCATTCGACCAACACGAAGATCTTGGAGCGCCTTTTGTAATACGTTGCAGCTATGATATTCAACTACACCACAATCGACGCGGCAGGCACCAAAGCACAAGGCACTATTGATGCCGTGAGTGTGGATGTGGCGATCAGCTCGCTGCAGCGCCGCGGACTCACTATTGTCACGATCAAGGGAGAGCAGAAGGAGTCGGCTCTCGAAAAGCTGACATTCTTTGGCCGTGTCACCAACAAAGACGTGGTGATCCTGTCGCGCCAGATGTCGACGTTGTTTTCCGCGCAGATCTCGGCGCTCCGCGTATTTCGTCTGTTGGGTTCCGAGACGGAAAAGCCTCAGCTACGAGCCGTGCTCAACAGTGTCGCAGATGATCTTCAAGGAGGTACACAGATCTCCAAGGCGCTCTCGAAGCATCCCGAGGTCTTTTCAGATTTTTATGTCAACATGGTGCGTTCCGGTGAAGAGTCTGGCAAGCTCGACCAGATTCTGCTCTATCTCGCGGACTACCTCGACCGTTCGTTCGAAGTGACCTCAAAGGCGAAGAACGCGCTCATCTATCCAGCATTCGTGATCGCCACCTTCGTGGTGGTGATGACCCTGATGCTCACGATGGTGATCCCGAATATCAGCTCGATTTTGAAGGATTCTGGGCAGGAGGTACCGATCTACACCAAAATTGTGCTGGGCATCAGCGATATTGCGGTGAATTATGGCCTGTACGCTTTCATCATCCTCGTGGTCGGCGGCTTTTTCTTCTATCGTTTCGCTCGAACGGCTGACGGTGGCATGACGCTCAATCGCTTCCAGCTCTCGGTGCCGTATATCGGCACGTTGTACAAAAAGCTGTATCTTTCGCGCATTTCCGACAACCTCAATACGATGCTTCTGTCCGCGATTCCGATTGTAAAGTCGCTGGAAGTCACCGGCTCGGTGGTGGGTAGTGCGGTGTACCAGCAAGTGCTTGGGAAGATCCTCGAAGAGGTGAAGACCGGCAGCTCTTTGGCTGAAGCCTTTGGCCGCTACCCGGAGATCCCGACGATCATGGTGCAAATGGTGAAGGTGGGCGAGGAGACCGGTGAATTGGGCAATATTTTGCAGAATCTCTCGAAGTTTTACACTCGCGAGGTGACGAATGCCGTAGATACCTTGGTGGGCCTGATCGAGCCAGCGATGATTGTTACGCTGGGTGTGGGCGTGGCAGTGTTGCTCGCTTCGGTGCTAATTCCGATCTACAACATCTCGGCAGGGGCTTAGAGATGCCTAGAAACAGCTGTTTTTAGCCATTTTTTGATAATTATCCACAAATAAGGCTATTTTTGTTGACAATACTCCACAAATACACTAGTATTTAGAGACTATGTACAAAAGAACGCTTCTAGAAAATATCGTAAAAAGCCAAAGGGAGGGCTTCGTTACTTTGATCTACGGCGCTCGTCGAGTGGGGAAAACGATCCTGCTCCAACAGATCCGTGAGACATTTCGGAAAGAAGACGGAGAGGCAAAGATCCTCCATTTCAATGGTGATACCGAGGAGTCCGTGAAGGCCCTTTCGACCAACTCGGAAGTGGCGCTTACTCAGCTTGTGAAGAATCACGATGTGATTTTCGTCGATGAGGCGCAACGTATCCCGGGGGTCACGTTGGCTCTGAAGATTGTCACTGATCTGTTTCCCCAAAAGAGGATCTTTGTGACAGGCTCTTCATCTCTCCAGCTTTCCAGCGGGGCGAAGGAACATCTTACGGGACGAAACAATGCTTTTTCCCTGTACCCATTGAGTACGCGAGAACTTGCGCAGGACTTGTCTGAGTACAAGATCTCCGGACTGCTCGATAATCAGCTTTTGTACGGTGGATATCCATATGTGTATGCCCTCGCGACTCACGACGAGAAAAAAAGATACCTCACCCAGATTGTTGAGGACTATCTTTTCAAGGATGTGCTCATGCTCGAAAGGTTGGACTACCCAGATGTATTTCGGAAAGTTGCAACGCTCATTGCGTTTCAGATCGGCAAGGAGGTGTCGTTGAATGAGATCGCCAACTCACTCAATGTGAGCGTAAAGACGGTGGCCCGCTATCTGGATCTGTTGGAAAAGAGCTTTGTGATCTTTCATTTGGATGCTTTTTCTCGCAATCCACGGAAAGAGATCACGCAGAGCAAGAAATACTACTTCTACGATCTAGGAATACGAAATGCCCTCATTGAGCAATTTCAGCCGGCAGCAGAGCGGCCTGATATCGGCCAATTGTGGGAGAATTTCGTGGTGGTGGAGCGGATGAAAGCGAGTGAGTACAAGGGAGAGATCGTACAAAGGTTCTTCTGGAGGAGCCGAGGCGGTACGGAGATCGACCTGATTGAAGTGGTGGATGGCCGCATAGAGGCTTTTGAGTGCAAATGGAGCAAGGGAGGTGGAAAGACACCATCACAATTTGTAGCGACTTATGGCAAAGAAGTGCAGGTGGTGAATAGGGAGAACTATCCCAACTTCATATAAGCTGGCTGTGGATAACAAAAGACCCGCGCCGTACGGCGCGGGTCTTTTGTTATCCACAGCCCCATTTCCATGGCCAATCAACAGGAGTATAATAAAGGGCAAGGTTTGTATACGACCTTCAGCAACGAAGGCGGTCGAGGGGAAAACCGAAAATATTCATTCAATTACATTATTACACATTAGAAATTAATCGATTTATAATATGAAGAATTCACGAGGTTTTACACTCATCGAATTGTTGGTGGTCATCGCAATCATCGGTATCTTGTCTTCAGTCGTATTGGCGAGCTTGAACAGTGCTCGAAGCAAGGGTGCGGACGCAAATATCAAGTCAAACTTGAATAATCTTCGAACCCAGGCCGCTCTCTACTACGATACAAACAACCACTATGGTATGTCGTCTGGATCTACTACAGACACCACTGCTTGTGCAACTGGTCTCTTTGCTGATCCTACTGTCGGTCAGATGATTGCATCTATCAAGTCTACTGGCGTTGCCTTGAGCTGTGTAAGTGGACAGTACGGATATGTGGTGTCTGCGGCTCTCAAGAGTAGTGGCAACTGGTGTGTTGACTACACAGGTAGCGCAACGAGTACTACCGCCAATCTTACAAACGGAAAGTGTAACTAATTCGGTTTTTGCCGATTTACAAAAAATCCCCACGAGGGGATTTTTTGCTATGGTTTTATTAAACCAAGGGTGTATAATGTCTTCATATCACATTAGTATTTTTTTAGATGAAACATATAATAAATAAGAACGGTTTTACCTTGATGGAATTGATGGTCGTGATCGCAATAATAGGCCTACTTGTCAGTGTTGTGACGGTGAGTATTCGTTCGAGTAGGACGAAAGGTAATGATACTGGGGTAAAGCGAGGTCTTTCCGAGTTGCAGAAACAAGCAGAGATCTTTTTCTACGCAAATGACAATTCATACTTAGGCATTTGTACGGACGATAAAATAAGTGTTCAGTTGTCTAATACCGCACGAGTCAATAAAATTTCCGCGATCCAGAATAATGGAACAAATGGTAGTTGGGATAAGGCGACTTGTCACGATAGTGTAAAAGAATGGGCTGTCGAAGTTCCGCTGGCTGAATCTTCCGATTCGACTCCGATGATGTGGTGTGTCGACGGAATTGGCCGATCTGCTAAAACGACCACCTTGCTGGATATTGCGGCCACAACATGTACTGTCACTGAATAATCCATGAATCATCAAAGAAAAGGCTTCACCCTCGTCGAGCTCCTCGTTGTCATTGCAATCATCGGTATCTTGTCTTCAGTCGTATTGGCGAGCTTGAACAGTGCTCGAGCAAAGGCCCGAGATGCTCGACGTATCGCTGAGGTTGCTCAGATGGTGAAGGGAATTCAGGTCATTGATATTGACCCCGCTCCGGTTCTTGCCGGCTGCACAGGTGCATATGCTGATGCATCAACCTGTACCACGCCAAACTTCTCTCTGTATCATGATGTGTCGGGCGCAACCACTCCATGTGCCGGCGCAAGCGCTGCAAGCTGTCAGTATTCGATCTCAAAGGAAGATGGCACTGCAGGTGCAACCGCTCAGAACTTTCAGGTCTGCAGCTACTTGGAGAATGGTGCCGGCACTTTGTCTGCAGGCCCATTCAGCGCTCGAAGCAATTCCGGCGGTGGCGTGGTGGCTGGTTGCAACTAATCATGAATTCTATTCAACATAAAAATCAGCAGAAAAGCGTAGGACAGAAAGCCTTCACCCTCATCGAATTGTTGGTGGTCATTGCAATCATCGGCATTCTGTCTTCGGTAGTACTTGCCAGCTTGAATACGGCCCGTGCAAAGGGAAGAGATGCACGACGTGTCTCTGATATCAAGCAGATCCAATTGGCACTCGAACTCTATGCGGACCAGAATTTGGGGAGGTACCCGACCACGCTCTGCACTGGCACTGGCTGTGTTGCGCCGACCTATATTTCGACTTTACCAACAGATCCAAGTGCTGGGGCGAGCTACGCCTATGCTGCACTTGGTGCTACTAGTTGCACAGGCTATCATCTTGGTGCGATCCTGGAGCAGAATAATCCGACCTTGACCGGTGATGCCGATGGTGTTTCTACCACCGGTGTTTGTCCTAGCGGCGGCACCAACTTTGCTGGCCTCTCCTCAGCGTGTACTACCGCCTCGGCCGTCGCTGACAATGCAAACGATCGCTGCTTCGACGTCGTAAATCAATAACATGTTGGCGACTGCGCTTTTGATTCCGACTCCGTTTATCGTTGCTGTCTTTGTCCTCGGCATGTTGGTGGGGAGCTTTCTGAATGTAGTGGTGCTGCGGTACAACACCGGCCGCCTCCGTCAGGCGCTTTTTGGCGGCGGCCGGTCGCATTGTTTTTCTTGCGATAAAACGCTCGCGTGGTACGAGTTGGTCCCTGTGGCGAGCTTTCTCGCTCAAGGCGGACGATGCCGCGGCTGCAAGTGCCGGCTTTCATGGCAGTACCCGCTCGTCGAATTACTCACCGGCCTATTATTTGTCGTGGCATTTCTACATGAAGCAGTCGGTGCGCATTCTTTTGGACTTTTACTCGCGCTCATCATTCTCTCGCTTCTCGTGGTGATCGGCGTGTATGACCTGCGACACAAGATCATTCCCGATGCTCTGGCGTACGCCTTCGCCGCATTCGCTCTGGTGTACAGCCTGGGTCGTCTTTTCTCAGCTCCCTCCAGCCTCGAATACACCAACACGTTATTTCAAGCCATTCCTTGGCTACTCGCCGCTGGCCCGCTCCTGTTCCTGCCATTCTATTTGCTCTGGAAGGTGTCTGGGGGCCGCTGGATTGGCCTTGGCGATGGAAAGCTGGCTTTGGGCATGGGCTGGTTTCTCGGCCTTTCTGGTGGCGTTTCGGCCGTCGTTTTGGCCTTTTGGCTGGGGGCGTTGGTAGCCGTGGTCATGCTTGCGGTCCAACGTTTTGGTCAGCGCTTTGGCCAACTCTTGGGGCCAGCTCTCGGCGCTCGATTGCATATGAAAAGCGAGATCCCGTTTGCACCATTTCTCATCATCGGCACGGTGCTCGTATATGCGACGGGCGTAATGCCGACCGACATTGTCCTCTTCATTCAGAACCTTTTTTGACATACAATACAGGGATGAATCGCGGGTTCACCCTCTTTGAAATGCTCGTGTCTTTGGGCATTTTCATGCTTCTCACCACCACCTTGTTGGTGAAGAATTCTCAATTCAAAGGCAACGTCGTGATCGGCAACACGGCATACCAGCTCGCCCTCACTTTTCGCGAGGCACAGGCGTATGGCGTGAATGTGCGTGGTGTGGATCCGTCGCAATCGGGCGCGTATATCTACGTCACCCCGTATGGTGTGCATTTTGATACGGCGACGCCGACCTCGTACTTGCTCTTTGGTGATAGCTATCCGCCGGCGTCGGGTGGGTCGGCGGCGGTGGGCGATCGGCAATTTACGAGCACGCCCGCAAGCGCCGCCGACGCGTTGGTCCGCACGTATCAGATCGGCTCCGGCACCGAAGTGGTGATGTTCTGCACGATCCGCTCGGGACTCTCGCCGGTGTGCAGCAATTCCGGCACTGGCCCGCTCACGTGGCTCGACGTGAGCTTTCTCCGTCCACAGCTGAGTGCGGCGATTCGTGACTCTTCGCAGACCGATCCAACTTCAAGTATTTTGTTCGCGACCTCTGCGGTGGTGGTGGTGAAGAACGTGCAAGGTATCTGCAAGGCCGTGAAGGTGACGAGTGCTGGCCAGGTCGGAGTGGTTGAAAATCCGAAGATAGATACTGGTGATGGGTATGGTGCCGCGGTCGTTGCTGCGAATGTGTGCCCATAGCAAATACATCGAATGAAACTTTTTTTTAAAAAACGAACAAGCCAGATGAATGCCGCGCGGCGAAGCGCGCGCGGCTTCACACTCATCGAGATGATCGTATCGCTATCACTTTTCATCTCCGTAATGACGGTAGCGGCGAGCTCAATGCTGTCGATCATCGATGCTAATCGAAAATCCCAAGCCACCAACACGGCCGTCGATAATCTCAATTTCGTGATCGACGACATGTCGCGCTCCTTGCGTACGGGGAAGGCGTGGGCCGTGACGCCACTTGCTGATAATAATTCGAGGATCACGTTTGTACCTCAAGGCAAGACGGCTGCCAACAGTACCTCGTACTTTGTTGAAAATAAGCAGATAAAGATGCAGGTCGGTAGCGGCCCAATCGAAACGCTTACCGATCCGGCGCTGATCGTCGACAAGTTGTATTTTTATCTTGATCCGCAGACCGCGCTCGGCCAGCCCTCTGCACAGCCATATCTGCACTTGCTGCTGAAGGCGCATGTAAGCGACAAGACAAAATATCGTAGCAATGTGAATATTTCCACCACTATCAGCCAGCGAACATTAAATCGATGAGTATGAAACCGATATCGACACAGATCAAAAATGGATTCACTCTACTTGAGACGCTCGTCGCGGTGTCGTTGCTCATGCTGTCGATCGTCGGCCCACTTACGATCGCGCAGAAAAGTGTGAAGACTTCGACGTACACAAAGAACCGTACCACGGCGTACTATCTCGCCCAGGATGCCATGGAATTTTTGCGAAATGTGCGCGATACGAATTCACTCCAGGGCGGGACCTGGAACACGCTTGGTAACGTCTACGCTCTGTGTATTGTCGGGAAGTGCGATGTTGATACGCAATATAGTCCGAGCGAGGCAATCTCGAATACCGTGACGCGAGCTGTGACAATACTCCCGTGTTCTGTGAACTGCGATCCGCTCACTTTTCTTTCTTCCCCCCTCCTGCCTTTTAGTGGCTATTTCGGACACGCTCCGATCAGTGACGGCATCATCGAAAGCCAATTTCGCCGAGAGATCACCATTTCGCCGTTAAATGTATCGCCTGATAGCCGAGAATTGCTGATTCGTGTTGATGTGATCTGGTATGAGGGCATCCTCGGTGGGGAAAAGAAAATTTCATTATATGATGAAGTATATGATTGGCAATAACCGAAAACAAAATACACGCGGCGGTTTCACGATCCTGTATTCGCTATTGATCATTAGCTTGCTCATCTCGATCAGTCTCGGTATTTTTGATATTGCACTGCGCGACTTTGCCTTGGCGCAGTCTGCGGCGGAGTCGCAAATCGCGTTGTTTGCTGCCGACGCGGGCATGGAGTGCGCCTTGTATTATGATTTGAAATTCCGCGGCGGCAGCATCGCCTTTGCGACGAGTACGATGAATCCGCAGGTCGCGCTCAGCCCGCAATTCTTGTACGCGTGCGGCGTTCCGACGATGCCGGTCGCGACGCCTCTGTACTATGCTTCGAGCGACACGGCAATCACGACACTCACCGTGTATCTCACTGCTCGCAGCGGCGCCTCAGGGACGAATGTTGCGGACACTGACGGTCCTTGTGCGATCGTGACAGTGAGCAAGTCTACCAGGAGCGGGGATATTTTCACCAATACCGACTCTCGCGGCTACAATATTTGTACCAATTCCACCGCCTCTACTAAGCGTGTCGAGCGAGGATTGCGCGCGACCTACTAGGCTATTATTTGGCCCATTTTTCGGTATAATACGGCCATGGCAAAAGAGGCTCCAAAAGCTATCATTGAGCGCTTGGCGAAGCTAAAGGCGTCTATTGAGCGGCATCGATACAACTATCACGTCCTCGACAAGGAGGAGATTTCGGCTGAGGCGTTGG
Organism: Patescibacteria group bacterium; assembly: GCA_038065315.1. Lineage (NCBI taxonomy): Bacteria > Patescibacteria group bacterium. Next base: position 404,831 of record JBBTRF010000001.1, on the reverse strand, counting down.
ATTCGCTGAAGCGCGAGTTGTCGCAGATCGAGGAACAGTATCCCGAGCTCGTGACGCCGGATTCGCCGTCGCAGCGTGTAGCCGGCAAGCCGCTCGATGGGTTCAAGAAGGTGCAGCACAAGGTGACTCAATGGTCTTTCAATGACGCATTCACTGAGGAGGATATGGTGAAGTTTGACGAACGCGTGAAGCGTTTTTTGGCGGCTGATGCCACGGCAAAAACGCCCGCAGTATCTACGTCGCCGTCATATATTTGCGAATTGAAAATTGACGGCTTGAAATTGGTACTCGAATACGAAAAAGGCTTGCTCAAGACCGCGGCAACTCGCGGCGACGGCAAGGTGGGAGAAGATGTCACCGAAAATGTGAAGATGATCGAGTCGGTGCCGCTTCGACTAAATGAGCCCGTCGATTGTATTGTGGAAGGCGAGGTCTGGATGGCGAAAAGCACGCTCGCGGACCTGAACAAACAGCGCGAGAAGGTGGGCGAAGAGCCGTTTGCGAATCCGCGCAACCTCGCGGCAGGTTCGATGCGCCAGCTCGATCCGCAAATGGTGAAGGATCGACGGCTCAATACGTTTATCTACGACATTTCATCTTTCGGTGAAAAAATGCCCGCGCGCCAAGTCGATGAATTGCGTCGACTGCAAACCCTCGGCTTCAAAGTGAACCCGCATTTTGCGCCGTGCAAGAATATCGCCGAAGTCGTGGCCTTCTGGAAAAAGTGGCAGAAGCAGGCGCCGAAGCAGGACTATCTTATCGACGGCGTGGTGGTGAAGGTGGATGAGCGAGCGCTGCAGGAACAGCTAGGATACACCGGCAAAGCGCCGCGCTGGGGGATCGCTTTCAAGTTTCCGGCCGAGCAGGTGACGACGGTGGTGGAGGATATTGTGTTGCAGGTGGGCCGCACGGGTGTGGTGACGCCGGTAGCGCATTTGAAGGCGGTGTTGGTGGCGGGCTCTACTGTCGCGCGCGCGACGTTGCACAATGAAGACGAGATCCGACGTTTGGATGTGCGAGTTGGCGACACGGTGATCCTGCAGAAGGCCGGTGATGTGATCCCTGATATTGTGAAGGTGCTCGTCGAAATGCGCACCGGCAAAGAAAAGCCGTACGTGTTTCCAAAGTTTGTGGAAGCCTGCGGCGGCGATGGTCGCATCGAGCGGATCCCAGGCCAAGTGGCGTATCGCTGCGTGAATCCGGATTCCGACGCCCAGCTGAAGCGCAAGCTGTATCATTTTGTCGGAAAGCACGCTTTTGATATTGAGCACATGGGGCCGAAGGTGGTGGACGCGTTGCTGGAGGCCGACCTGATCTCTAGCTCCGCCGATATTTTTGATTTAAAGAAAGAAGACTTGCTCTCGCTTGAGCGTTTTGGCGAGAAATCTGCCGAACGGGTATACGAGGCGATCCAAGGTGCGCGGAAAGTGACGCTCGCTCGGTTCATTATCTCTCTGAGTATTCCACAGGTTGGTGAGGAGACCGCGCACGATATCGCGAAGCATTTTGGCACGTTAGAAAAAGTGATGGCCGCCGACGTACCGGCGCTCGAAGCGATCGAGGGAGTTGGGCCGATCGTGTCCCAGGCTGTTGTTGAGTGGTTTGGTGCGGAGAAAAGTCAATCTCTGGTCGCGCATTTGTTGAAGAATGTGGAGGTGGAGAAAGTCGCTGTTGTTGCGGTGCCAAAGGTCGCGGGTGGAAACGGTATTGGAACTAATGGTGCGGCGAACGCGCTCGCTGGCAAAACGTTCGTACTTACCGGCACCATGGCCGCGATGGATCGTGATGAGGCCAAAGACATTATCCGCTCACTTGGCGGGGACGTGTCTGGTTCAGTGTCCGCAAAAACCTCGTATGTCGTGGCCGGTGAAAATGCTGGTTCCAAACTTGCCAAGGCCGAAGATTTGGGCGTGAAAGTGCTTTCCGAGGAGGAGTTTTTGAAGATGGTGGGGAGGTAGTATTGGGGAGTAGAGAAATAAAAAGCCCGAGCACTCGCGTGCCCGGGGTTGTATCTGATGTTCAGCTCATTTCAAGTTAGTCCGCCAAGGTCGTGGTCCCAGACCGCAATGGTCCCCTTTGTGTCATCCTTTCTCGCTGAGTTGTATATGAACTTGTGTGGGTATTTTGAATCTTCTACGGGCGTGAAAGTGAGTGTTCCGCCCGTTGCTTCTGGTGTCTTTGGTTCATGCCAAGCCCCACCAACGATCGCTCCGCTTGATTCTTGGGGCTTGAAACTGCTGCGCTCGTTCATCAGAAGGTCGGTGATGAGTGCTTCGACCCAGATCGCTGCCGAGGCAGGATGATGTCGAACCTTCGCTTCCCGGTGCACCTCCCAATGCTCTTCAGGACTCAGATCCGTGGCGTTCAGGTTGAGTAGATAGTAACCAGGCTTCGGAGAACCTCCCACGAGCATGTTCTGCCAGTAGCGAAAGCATCCAGCGATGTGTGAATGGTAGAACTTTCGCATAGGGTGCCCTTCTGGCGAGCGGCCAAGGTCATTGAGGCGCACCTCCATTGCATACGGCGAGAGTCCTTGGATGTAGAACAGTCTCCAGTCGGCACCAGGCTCCCTTGTCGGGTGTGACTCTCGAAGCATGTGGCTTGAGTAGAAGAGGGCGCGATGTTTCCAGACAACATCTTCTTGAATGGCCGCGCCGCTACGATTCCAGACCTGAATCACTTCCGGTGCCAGATACATCCGGTCTTCTCCGAGAAGGTCGAAGGCCTCGCTTTCTCCGAGTGTCAACGACCATCCGCCTGAACGAAACGCTCGAGCCATCCGTAGGGCGAATTGTCGGTCTCGACCCAGTCGGGTGAAGTGGTCGACGTTTACACCGTCATCACTCAGCCGTTGAATGGCCGGGTGGAGGTAGTTTGCACCGATATTGCTCAACGGACAGTCGGCCGTTTCCGATTGATTTGGAGGTTGCCTGCGCATAGCATTAGACCTGATTTCTTTCTTGGATCCCCGCTGAACGTAGCGGTTCGCCAGTTGTTGTGTTGTATCCTTTGTCCAAAGATTGCAAAGACTAAAGAACCGTTCTGCTTCGGATACTACGCTTCTGGCTGATGATGTCAATCTGCTCGAAGGAAGAGAGCAAATAAAGAAGCGCCGCCTCAGGGGAGGCGGCGCGGTAAGAGAATTGCGGTGTGAGACTTAGCCGAGGCCGAGCTGGGCACAGGCCTTGAGGGCCTGACCAAAACCGCCGAAAAAGGGGTCCTTGTGACGGTGCTCGTCAGGGTGGGAGGTCTTCTTTTCCACGGACCGGGCTGGTGCAGCTTCTGCTGTAAGGGCCAGGATGCCCGTGACGATTCGCCAGTGGCGACGGTGGGTCGTCAACCGGCCTTTGGCTGCTGCGGTGTCGGCGTGTGCGATGTGCTTTTTTGCGCTCATGCGTGTTTCGCGATGGATTTTCGAGTTGCCCTCGGCAAACTATGCCGGGAGCGGTGCAATGGCACTAGGGTAGGATACTACAATACTTATGTACAAAGTGCAAGTCGAGGCGCCTGTGGATGGAGGCTCCAGTTAGGGCGTCGGCGAAAGAGATATGCTATGATACCCGAATATGGTGGAAATCAAGGATATCGAGAAGTTGGCGGCGCTCTCGCGCATCTCGCTGACGGAGGCGGAAAAGGCTCAAATGCGCACAGAAATCGAGGCGATTTTGGGCTATGTGGCTCAGATCCAGAAGGTCTCCGGTACCCCGAAGACAGCCGAGGAGCGTTCGCGTGAGAAGAAAGACGAAGTGCGAAATGTGCTTCGCGAGGATGGTGTTCGCATGCACACCCCTGGCGAATACTCCGAGGCATTGCTCACGAATGCGCCGAAGCGCGATGGTCGTTTTGTGAAAGTGAAGAAAATTTTGTCGTAAAAGAGTATGAAGATCGATCTCAAAACCATCACGATTCGCAGTGCGCACGACGCTTTTGTAAAAGGTGACTTTACCGCTGTGCAATTGGCGCAGGCGTATCTCGACGAAATCGCTGCGAAAAACGCCAAAATCAATGCGTACCTCGAAGTATTCAGCGATGTGCTCGATCAGGCCAAGGCGGCCGATGTGCTGATCAAAGAAGGAAAGGGCAGTTTGCTCACCGGCATTCCGATCGCGGTGAAGGACAATATTTTGATCAAGGGTCGACGTGCGGGTGCAGCGTCGAAGATTCTCGAGGGGTATGTCGCGCCGTATGATGCGACCGCAATCGCGCGTCTCAAAAAAGAAGGCGTGGTGTTTATTGGCCGCACCAACATGGATGAATTCGCGATGGGCGGCTCCAACGAAAACTCGGCATACGGTCCGGTGCACAATCCGCACGATGAGTCTCGTGTGTCCGGCGGCTCTTCTGGTGGTTCAGCGGCGGCAGTGGCGATGTTCGGGGCGCTCGCCGCTTTGGGTTCGGATACCGGCGGTTCGGTGCGCCAGCCGGCGAGCCTCTGCGGGGTGGTTGGTTTCAAACCGACCTACGGTGCGATCTCTCGATATGGTCTGATGGCGATGGGTTCGTCGCTCGATCAGATTGGTACTATCGCGAAAAATGCCGACGATGCGCAAATCCTTTTTGATGCGATGGCAGGACATGATGAGCATGACAGTACGACATTGCCTGAGAGTGCGTTCAATGGGATAAAAAGCACCGCTGTTTCTTCGGCGAAAAAACGCATTGGGATTCCCCGACATTTTATGAAGGAGGGTATCGACGCCGAGGTGTTGGCGAATTTTGAGGCAGCGGTTGCGCAATACAAAAAGCTTGGATATGAGATCGTCGAGATCGAACTGCCAAATATTGAATATTCGCTTGCGGTGTACTACGTGATCATGCCGGCCGAAGCCTCATCGAACCTCTCACGCTTCGATGGCATGAAGTACGGAGCTTTGAAAGAGGGTAACGACCTGCTCGCTGACTATCTTCGCACTCGCACGGAAGGCTTTGGCAAAGAGGTACGTCGCCGCATCATGATGGGCAACTACATCCTCTCTTCCGGCTACTACGATGCGTATTATGCGAAGGCCAATCTCGTGCGCGATATGATCAGGGTTGATTTTGCGGAAGCGTTCAAAAAAGTTGATTTTATTTTGACGCCGACTTCACCTGTACCCGCTTTCAAAATCGGCGAAAAGTCGGCTGACCCGCTACAGATGTACCTAGCCGACATTTTCACCGTCACAGCTAACCTCGTGGGCGTGCCAGCGATCTCGATTCCATCAGGCTTTGTCGAGAAAGAGGAGAAGCAGTTGCCACTTGGCATCCAGCTCATGGCACCGCACAAAGCCGACGCGACACTTTTCCACTGCGCCAAAGATTTCCTCGCCTAGGTTTGATACAATAGAGAGGAAATGAACCCTCTGTTTTCTTTTTTACAAGCCGCGGCAAGCTCGGCGAACACTGCGAGCAGCACAGACCAAATCCCAAGACTCCCGTCTCTGTCGTTTGAAGATATCTTCATTTGGATCATCAATTTCTTTTTTGATATTGCCGGTGCGGATTATCAACAAACGCTTGAGACCGCACTATTTGCGGCACGGTTTTTCTCCATCTTCCTGTCCCTCCTCTTTATTGTCGGTACCATCTATGCCAGAATGCAAGCGAAGCAGATTGAAATCCGCCGGCATCATCGGGCTGCACCGAGGAAGAAGCATGGGGCAGCCGAGGGTGCTGCGGCGCACGGTGCGAGTGCAAATCATGGCGGGCCGGCCAATTTGCCGACCGGGGTTCCCGTTGGATTGCCGATCTTTGACGAGTCTGCCGAGATTGAAAAGAAGGCACGTAATGCCGAGCGTTGGGCTGCCGTCGTGGAAAACGTCAGTTCAGCAAGCGAATCCGATTGGCGCTTGGCGATCCTCGAGGCAGATATTATTTTGGATGACATGCTAAAGGGGATGGGGACGTTTGGTGACACTGTGGCGGATCGTCTGAAGTCGGTGAATGAGCACACGATTCCGAGCGTGCAGAAAGCGTGGGAAGCGCATTTGGTGCGCAACAGGATCGCACATGATGGTGCAAATTTTGCACTGTCTCAGCATGAGGCACGGAGAATTATCGGGCTGTTTGAGACGGTGTTGAAGGAGGGGCGGTTTCTTTAGGGGTTCTTCATAATTTCTTAGACATTTCTTGATTGCGCCTTCATTCCGTGGTATGCTATCTTTTGTCCAAAGAAAATCATCGGAAGTGATTTGGATACATATCGCGGGGTAGAGAAGCAGTAACTCGCAAGGCTCAATTTTTAGGGCTCACTATCGAGTAATCGGTATTGATAACTTGTCAAATTCGGTGAAACCTCGTCTTCTCAACTTTGGGGAGGGGTGGCAATACCGAGCCAAGCCGAGCAAAATCTCGGAAGGTGTAGAGACTAGATGGCAGGCTTCCGTAACGAGACAAGAGTATCTTTCGGAAGAAGGTATAGTCCAGACCACGAAGCCAAGTCGGTGCGGCGAAAGCCGAAGTGGTAAGCATAACCTTGAGGCCCGCGTGCAATTCGCGGCCCCGCAACAAGGAAAACGAAAAACAGACGCTCGGAATGGCGCCTGTTTTTCGTTTCAAAAGCATTCTTCTTAACGGCATCATAAAAATAATATATAATATGATGACTATGCCATATCGTGATCCAGAAAAACATCGTCAAAACCACAAGAGATATATGAGAGAGGTGTGGTATCCAAAAAATAAGAAAAAGCACATTTCGTATGTAAACAGGTTGAAGCAGAAAATACTCGAGTATATTTGTGAATATAAAAAAATGAGAAGTTGTATCGATTGTGGTTTCTGCGGAGGAGAATACCCTCAGGTTTTAGAATTTGACCATGTTGGGAAGAAAAGCTTTAATTTGGCAGACTTTAAGCGGAAAACCTCAAGTTTGAACAGAATAAAGACCGAAATATCTAGATGTGAGCTTGTTTGTGCTAACTGTCACCGAATTAGGACTGTAAAAAGAACAAAAAAGATTTAATTGTCCAAAACGATATTTGTGCTATATTCTTTAGTGATGCCGGAGTAGCTCAGGTGGCTAGAGCATCTCACTCATAAAGAGAAGGTCACAGGTTCGAGTCCTGTCTCCGGCACAAAGAGTGGTGCAGCATTACAACACGTCAAAAATACGCCTCAACGAGGCCTTTTTTGCTTTTCGCGCACCATCCGATATTGCAGATTTTGCCGGCAGGTATACACTTATTCATTAGGAAAAACGAGGTCGGTTGTAGCTCGTTTCGATCCCTGAAATGTCGGTAATGCATGGTCCATGTGGTCTGTCTCGTCGGAGGAACGCCTATGAAAAAACTCGAGTCGGTCATTGTCGGGCTGACGGCCATTTGGCTGGTCGGCGTGTCGGGTGCGCGAGTGCAGGCAGAGGAGAAGCCTGGCAGCACTCTCGGAGGCTATGTGCAGTATGCCAAGCTCGACCCCGTCGCGACCAAACCGACGGTGCGGGTTGGCCCGTTCAGCTTGCCGGCAAATGCACCAGAACGGTTGCCGTATCCGGTGAAGTTGGCTTTGGCTCAGCCGAAGGTTTCGACCGCACAAACCGCCGTCGAACACTTTGGCGAAGTAATCACGGTCTTCGGCGAACGGATCGTCCCGCCGCCCAACGTGAGCAGCCTAATCCACATCCAAGAACCTACTGCTCGTTCGGCTGCCGATGCCTATCAGTGGACATTCTGGAAATTTCGCGGAGCATCCGGCAAGCCGCTTTTTGGCACGGATCTCATCGTTCAATATCGTTATCCCACCGAAGGTTCGGCGCCGCGGGGATTCCGGAGCGGGGACCTCATCGTCGGCCTCGCCTTGAACATTCCGTTGGGACGATCCCATCCTTCGACTTCAGGCACCGTATTCGCCATACGATGAGGTCTGACCTGTGTCGGCGTCGAGCACACTCCGTGGCTCGTTGGGTAGTTTTCGAGAGGGCGGTACTGCGGTGCCGCTCTTTTCTTATTGCCTCAAATATGTATAATGGGTTCCTATGCGGCCATAGCTTAGCTGGATAAAGCGCCTCCCTGTCACGGAGGAGACCGCCGGTTCGAGTCCGGTTGGCCGCGCAGATCGGTTTTCGTCAATATTCGCTGGTCGCCGCGCCCATTTTAGCCCCCATGTCTCATCATCAAGATTTTTGGAATAAGGAATACAAGAGCCCGAAGCATCTGGCGCTTTCGGAGCAGCCTTCGGAGGACCTGGAGAAGTTTGCTCGATGGGTGGCGCGTGCCTGGGAGAAGGAGCCGCAGGCGATCCTCGGCATCGATGCGAATTCCTTGGTGGTAGATATGGGCTGTGGCAACGGGCGCAACATGGTGTATTTTGCGAAGACATTTGGATGTCGGGCGATTGGCTATGATATTTCCGGCGAGGCGATTCGTCAGGCCAAATCGGTGGCGGAGAAGGTGGATGCTGAGTCGAAAGCTGAAGATGGCAATGCTTCTGTTGCCATCGCCCCGCTCCTCACTTTTGAGGCGCGTTCGATTGAGGGCACGTTTCCAGAGCTCGCTGATGAGTCGGTGGATGTGGTGCTCGACATGATGTCTTCACACTTTTTGAATGAGGCCCAGCGTGTGGTGTTTCGAGACGAGGTCGCACGGATTTTGAAGCCAGGCGGGTGGTTCTTTTTCAAGACCTTTTGTGCCGATGGTGATTTACATACCAAGCGTTTACTTCGTGACAATCCGGCAGGGGAAGCAGGCTCGTATATTCATCCGAAATTTGGCTTGGCCGAGCATGTGTGGACGGAGGAGGAGATTGATGCATTTTTTGGTGAACAATTTGAGATCAAGAAGCTCGAAAAATCTCATCGCCATATTTTGAATGGTCGTGCCTTCAAGCGCCGCACGGTGACCGCGTATTTGGAGAGGAAGTGGTAGGGTGAAAGTGATAGTTGATTAAAGAAGGTAAATATATTACTCTACCTTGGTAGCTCAGTTGCCGTTGTAGCTCAGTTGGTAGAGCACGTCATTGGTGGGTCGTCACCCCTGCCCACGATGGAAGCAATTCCGTCGCGAATCCCGAATAACGGTTAATATCCAAATACTGGACAAGACCGTGGCGCCGAACAGTTCGACGCCCGAACGACTGACAAGGGTCTCCACTTCTGGCAGGAATGCGGAAGCGGAGAAAGATACAGTCTAGTCCTCTCGCAAGATGAGGTGTAAACGAATGACGAGGTCATCAGTTCAATCCTGATCAACGGCTCATTTTTTTGACTCCAGTGCCTTCGGTGAAATAATAGAAAAGAAAAAACCGGCGGGACCTGGGGTCCCGCCGGTTCGACGTTGTGCAAATTCGACACTTACTTCGCCACCGTCAGCTTCCGGTGCCGCGCCACTCCGAGCATCCGAAGGAATTTCGCGTCCATCCGGAGGCACTTCTTGCCGTCCGTCTTGGTGGTGCAGATCGTTCCGAGCCCGAACGTCTTGATGATGAGGTCATGGAAGGTCTCGACGCCCATCACGCAGCCCTTTGGCAGGAGGTGTAGGTTCTGTGCCCAGAGGCGCATGTCGATGCCTTCTTTCAGGCGAAGCGGATGCCTGCCTATATTGGCCCACTCGAAATAGCCGGTTAGCGCAGAGAGATCGGCGAATGCGTCCATGCTCATCCCTTGCATTGCCCAGTGGCCGATATCGAGATGAAGGCCGAGATTTTCGAGCTTGCCAGTCTTAATTGCCCAAGCGATGGCGGAAAAAGGCGACCAAGTTCCGTCCTCGGTCATGTTGAGCGCTTCGCAAAGAATCTTGATGCCGAGCTTTTTCGCGAGAGCGTCGAGCTTCTTCATCCAGGGAAGAAAGGCGGTTTCGATCAGGTTGTCCGTGCCCCAGTTCGGTCGCATCGTCATGTGGCGCGTGTGCACTGGGCCACAGAGGATTGGATCGCCGACTTTGGCCTTCACCAAGGCGAGTGTGTATTGAGCCTGTCGCTCGAGTTCGAGGAGGCAGGCGTCGGCGCCTCCCATAAACGGGTCGGGGCCGGTGTTGCCGAGAAAGCCGCAAATCAAGCCGCGCATCTTCTCCCGCTTGAAGATCTGCGCCATCCGCTTCGGTGTGAGGGATTCGTGCACAAGGACAGCGACGACCACGAGGCCGTGCAGTCCGCACTCATCGCGGCAGTAGCGGAGCATCTTGACGAGCTCGGCTTCCGTGATGCTGAGGCATGGGAAGGCGAGGCAGTGACCAAAGAGTTTGGTCGGCAGACGGAGGGTTGATTTCATACGGTTCGACTGGTGTGTTTGCTTGCGTTTATGTCGGTGTGCACTCGGTATCAGGGGTCTTTTTATTCCCTAAATCGAGCTTTGGACTGGGGTGGATACTAAAGTAAAAATACTTGAATGTCAACAGAACTTTTTCTCTGTGGTTGTTTCGACGTCACATTTTTGCTACCATTCACCCACGCCAAAGTAGCTCAGTTGGTAGAGCACTACTTTCGTAAAGTAGGGGTCCCCGGTTCGATCCCGGGCTTTGGCTCCAATTGCATTTCTCACCGTATTGTCATATAGTTTCTGACGGTGTCGGTGTTGGTAAGGTTGTGATACGCTTTGCGTCTCGAATGTCCCCCGCAAGGAGCTTCGGTCTTAACAGGCCGGAGACCCGCGCGTAATCCTCTGGACAGTGTTTCAATTCATAGAGATCCTCTGCCTGTTTGGCAGTGCGCAGTGAACTTCGTCTGCAGAACGCCCACTTCCAAGTGGCCGCACCGCTCGCTGGGTGGCACCATCATCCTTCGAACCTTCGTCGGTGTTCGTCTCTGCTCCACTGCACGTATCACACCTCCTCGGTCTTTGTGCCGCCCTTTGCAGGGTTGTTTGTATCCGCGTTGTCTCGCTCTGTAATTCGTCCCTCCTGACGCGAGATGGATCCAAGCAGCCTTTCTCTGGGCGGCTTTTTCTTTTGTACAATCGACCTGGAATCGGTATACTGTGACGCATGGACGCGTCTGAACAAAAAGCCTCAAAGCCTCAAAATGCCCAAGAGGCCAAAGTGGAAGCGCGAATCGCTGAGATCGAAGCCGCGATGCTCGAGGGTGATTTTTGGGCTGACAAGACAAAGGCGCAGATGATGATGAAGGAATTGGGTGAACTGAAAGACGAGTTGAAAAGCGGCGGCCCAGGTGGAAAATATGACAAGGGCGAAGCCGTGATCACGATTTTTTCAGGTGCTGGCGGCGATGATGCGGAGGATTTTTCAGCGATGTTGTTCCGGATGTATCGAAAATATGTTGAGACAAAAGGTTGGTCGCTTGGAGTGCTGGACGACAATGAAAATAGTCATGGCGGGTACCGCAACATTACCTTCGAGATCACTGGTAAGCCGACCGGCAGCAATGGCGTGTATGGCACGCTCAAAAACGAGTCGGGCGTACATCGCTTGGTGCGTCTGTCACCGTTTAATTCAAAGCAGCTGCGCCAAACCTCTTTTTCAATGGTGGAAGTGGTGCCAAAATTTGATGCTTCGCTCTCTTCGGCGGCGCGCCTCGATATTCCGGAAAGCGATTTGGATATCTCCACCGCCCGCGCCGGAGGCGCGGGCGGTCAGAATGTCAATCGCCGCGAAACCGCAGTACGCATTGTACATATCCCGACCGGCCTCTCAGTAAACATCTCCTGCGAGCGCTCGCAACATCAAAACCGAGAGAAAGCACTCGAGATCCTCAAAGGCAAGCTGTACAAACGTATGGAGGAAGAGCGCAAGGCGAAAGAGCGCGGCATGGCGATCTCCAAAACAACGAGTATTGAATGGGGCAACCAAATTCGCTCGTACGTCATCCACCCATACAAGATGGTGAAGGATCACCGAACTGATATCGAATCGAGCAATCCCGATGCGGTACTCGAAGGCGATCTGGAGAAGTTCATCGAAGCTGAGAAAATGCTATAATAGGCGGACATGATTCATTTCGATAAGGTGTTTAAGCGGTATGCCGACCAGACTCACGCGCTGGACGATGTGTCTTTTTCCATCCAACCAAAGGAGTTTGTGTCAATTGTGGGCCATTCTGGTGCAGGAAAAACCACGTTATTGAAGATGATTCTCGCTGAGGAGCGACCTTCTGGAGGGAAGGTCTTTTTTGAGTCGGTCAATATTCACAAGCTCAACCGCAAAGAGCTCACCAAATTTCGCCAAAAGATCGGCGCAGTGTTTCAGGATTTCCGTCTCCTCCCACAGAAGACTGCCTATGAAAATATCTCTTTTGCGATGGAGGTGGCCGGTCGTACCGACGAAGATATCGCTGCGGACGTGCCGCACGTGCTCAACCTCGTAGATTTGGCCGACAAAATGCACAACTTTCCACACGAGCTATCCGGCGGGGAAAAACAACGTGTGGCTATCGCCCGAGCGATCGTAAATAATCCCGACATTATTATTGCCGATGAGCCGACTGGCAATCTAGACCCAATTAACACCTACGAAATCGTACAAATTTTGAAAAAGATCAACGACTTGGGTACGACAGTGATCCTCACGACTCACAACAAAGGGGTCGTGGATTCTGTGGGAAAGCGAGTGATCACGATGGAAAGGGGCAAGGTCGTGCGGGACGATAAATCGGGGAAGTATATTTTGTAATATAATACAGTCACACATACACACATGTTCTGGACGAATACAAAACGAGTGGTAAAAGCAGGATCGGTGTACTTTTGGCGCAACGCGTTTGTGTCGTTTTCGTCGGTGTTGGTGATGATCGTGACCTTGTCCTTCCTCACCGGTCTCATTTTTGGCAATGCCGCTCTGCAGGCGACGCTCGCGTCTTTGAAAGAGAAGGTGGACATGAATGTCTATTTTGTGCCGAACGCTGACCCGCAAGATATTTTGGCTCTGAAGGCAATTTTGGAAAAGAAGGTCGAGGTAACCTCCGTGACTTACACTTCTCGCGAGGAGGCTCTCGAGGCACTCAAGAGTCGTCATCCCGACGATGGTACCGTGGAAGCCATCAATGAGCTTGGCGACAACCCGCTCGGCGCTGTCTTGAATGTGCAGACGAAAGATCCGTCGCACTATGAGGCGCTCGCACGTTTTCTGAAGACTGACAATGCCGTGTCGCCAAACGGCGTCTCGATCATCCGCAAGGTGAATTTCTACGACCACGAGACGGCGATCAACGCGCTTTCCCGCATTATCAACGCCACCAATCGCCTCGGCTTCGTTTTGACGATTGTCTTTGTGCTGATCTCGTTGATCATTGCGTTCAACACGATCCGGCTTACGATCTACAATTCACGCGAAGAGATTTCCGTGATGAAATTGGTAGGGGCAACCAACAAATATGTTCGCGGGCCATTTATGGTGAGCGGGGTGATGTGCGGTGCGGTGGCTTCATTGCTCACGCTCATTCTCTTTTTCTTCCTCATCTATTACAGCCGTAGCTTCGCGCAGAATTTTTTCATCGGCATTGATTTCCTGAGCTACTACGTCACAAATTTTGGACAAATCTTCGGAATCGTTGTCGGCTCTGGTGTGCTCATTGGTGCCATCTCGAGCTATCTTGCGGTGCGCAGGTATCTAAAGGTATGATGAGGGTACGATAGAGAAATTATAAAAAACACTTCAACCCCGCCAACACTTCAATGGACACCCCGAACGCTCAGAAACATCCGAAACGCAAGAATCCCAAGTATGTCTTTGTCATCGGCGGTGTAATGTCTGGCGTCGGCAAAGGTATCGCCACCTCATCCATCGGAACCCTTCTCCAAGCGAAGGGTTTTTCCGTAAATTTAATGAAGGTGGATCCGTATCTCAACGTGGATGCGGGTACGATGAATCCGACGGAGCACGGGGAAGTATTCGTGCTCGACAGCGGCCTAGAGACCGACCAGGACATGGGCAACTATGAGCGCTTTTTGAATCGCAGCATGACGCATGACGACTATCTCACCAGTGGTATGGTGTACAAACATGTCATCGAGAAAGAGCGTAATCTTGGCTATCGTGGTCGCTGCGTGGAGGCGATCCCGGATATTCGCGATGAGATTGTGCATCGGTTCCGACGTGCCGCCGAAAAAAGCGGAGCGGAAGTATTGGTGGTGGAGATCGGCGGCACGGTTGGCGACTATCAGAACATCATGTTCATCGAGGCGGCGCGTGTTTTGAAGATTAGGCATCCGGAGGACGTGGCGTTTGTGATGGTGAGTTATTTGCCAATCCCAAGCAAGCTCGGCGAGATGAAGTCACGCCCGACGCAAAATGCTATCCGCCAGCTTCAGTCATACGGCGTGCAAACGGATATCATCATTGGCCGCAGCGAAGTGGCGATTGACAAGAAGCGCAAGGAGAAGATTGCGATCTCCTGCAATGTCCCCGCGGAAAACGTCATCTCCGCTCCCGACATCGAAAGCATCTATGACGTGCCGATCAATTTTGAACGCGACAAGCTCAGCAAGGTGTTGCTGAAGGTTTTACATGCGCGACCAAAGGTGAAGGAGGACGGTTTGAGCAAGTGGCGCGCGTTTGTGCATAGCATCAAGGCGGCCAAAGATGGCGACGGAGCCGGCAAGACGGGCGGAAATTCCGGTGCCAATGTCGTGAACATTGCGATCGTTGGGAAGTATTTCAATACTGGCGACTTCGTGCTCACCGATTCGTACGTCTCGATCTTGGAGGCGATCAAGTATTCGGCATACAAACTCGGTCTCAAGCCGGTGATTCATACAGTGAATGCCCTGGATTTTGAAAAGAAAAAGCCGAATTTTAAAGTGTTGCAGAAGTTTGACGGCATCCTGGTGCCAGGCGGCTTCGGCGAGACCGGTATCGAGGGGAAGCTGGCCGTGATCCGCTACGCGCGTGAGCAGGGGATTCCGTATTTTGGCATTTGCTATGGCATGCAACTCATGGTCATCGAGTACGCCCGTAATGTTTTGGGCTGGAAGGATGCTAATACTGCCGAGATCAATCCAGCAGCCTCGAAAGTCGTCATCGACATCATGCCCGACCAGAAGAAGAAGCTTGCAGAAGGACAGTACGGCGCCTCGATGCGTCTCGGCGCCTACCCGGCGCATTTGGTGAAGGGGACGATTGCACACGAGGCATACGGCGCTGAAGTGATCTCCGAGCGCCACCGACATCGATATGAGGTGAATCCAGCCTATATTGCTGATATTGTTTCGAGTGTCGCGGTGTCGAGAGGCAAGGGCCACGCGCCACTCGTTTTTTCCGGCACTTCGCCCGATGGCCGGCTGATGGAGATCGCCGAGCTGCCTCGCGCTGCGCACCCATTTTTCCTCGGCACCCAATTCCATCCAGAGTTTCTTGCGCGACCGCTTGCACCGCACCCTTTGTTCACCGAGTTTTTGAAGGCAGCGGGGAAGAGGCGGGGGAGGTAAAAAGATTGGCGGGAGATAAAGAAAACTTTATCGGAAATTAGGCATTTCTTGATACTTTCTTAGCAGTTTCTTGATCGGTGGTTTGGTATGGTTGCGTGATGTCTTCGTCAGATCATGCAAAATTCCGTCTTTCGCCAATTTCTCTCGAAAAATTAACCGACTCCCAAATCAAAAGGTTGGTCGCTTCTAGTGAGATCACTTTATTTGAGGTGCTTGGACGCTACATTATGGCGGAGACGATTGAGGAGGGCACTCGCATCGTGTCGGGATTGAAAGACAGGGTATTTTACAGCAAATCCATCAATGACCATTTTAGTATCGACGAGATAACCCTCACTCATTTATTCGGAAAGATAAGGCTCGATAAGGATTATCTTAGGCGAGCTCGTTTGTTGGCGAGCGGTATTGAAATAGCAGAAGATTCTATGAATCTTGTCGTTGTGGATGCAAAAACTGATGCCGACAAGGGAATCGTGTATTACGAAATATTAGGCAGTGACCGAGTTCGCTTTCCTGAGAAAATTATCAGAGTGAAGATTTCCGAGATGAAACCGTCAGGAAAGAAACTTTGGACCGTTGTTGACATTTCTGTCCTAAAAAACAACACCCCACCGCAGGGGTGAGATGTTGTTTTGGTTGGAGGGGCGCCGATCCCTCATCGCTCTATGGCAGCAGTGGGGCGTCTTTCTGACTTTCAACCCTTTATCTATGGAGGGCGGCGGGTCCTCATCCATCACCTCGTGAGAGGGTGTGCCAGCGAGCCTTTCTGGCGTCAAAGATGCATAAAGTGTAGCAGGATTGAATTGGACGGTCAACTTTTTGTATCGGTCCGCCACTTTTGTGTTAGACTATTTCCATGCAAGTCCCAGCGGCAAAAAAGCCAGATAATATCGAGATCGAAGCGAAATTCCTCGACATCGACCCCAAACAGATCGAGGTGAAACTGGTAGCGGCAGGCGCTCGCAAGCTTGGCGATTTTTTGTATCGCTCGAAAGCCTTCGACTTTCCCGGATTTCCACTTGATGCTCAAGTGGCCTGGGTTCGTCTGCGCGATGAGGGCGACCAAGTGATGCTCGCGTTCAAAAAACGTCTCGGCGCCGCTACACATGACGGCTCGACTTCCGACACAGGTATGCAGGAGATTGAGGTGAAAGTGAGCGATTATGACAAGACCGCACTCCTGCTTCAGAGTATTGGCATGATGGTGAAATTTGCTCAGGAGAAAAAACGTACTCGCTGGCTACTCGGCGATATTCAATTTGACCTCGATGAATGGCCACGCTTGAAGCCGTATCTGGAGATCGAATCGACGAGTTGGGAAAAGGTGGATGAAGGGGCGCGATTGGTTGGTCTAAATCCTGCCGACAAAAAGCTGTTTTCGACGACGCAAGTCTACGCGCTCAACGGCATTCGTGACAAGGACTATATCAGTATGACATTTGGCGAGTGGGTGAGGCGGGATTAGCGGAACAGGGTAGTATTCCTTGGAGAACCTGTCTGCTTGAAAAAAAGCCTGTTTTAGGGTATTTTATGGTTTCGGTAAGGGTATTGTGGGTTGTCCTTGTGTTCAGTTAAATATTGCCGATTCGTCTAATGGTAGGACACATCCCTCTGGAGGATGGTATTGGGGTTCGAGTCCCTGATCGGCAGCAATAAAGTCTTTTCCAGCAGATTTGATAAAATAATACGATGACCGAGAAAAAGATGCTTAGCGGTGTGGTGCACACGATGCCGGAAGATTTTCGGAAAGCGCTTCTCGCGGTACCTGCTGCACAAGTGACGTGGGAAGATATTACGTCGCTCGCCCGCAATGAGTGGATCTGCTGGGTGATATCAGGCAAGAAAGCGGAGACGAGAAACATCCGTATCAAGAAGGGAATCTCGAAGCTTAAAGGTGGAATGCGCCGGCCTTGTTGTTGGGCCGGTTGTACCCATCGTTTAGCGGCGAGCGCGGTATTGAAGTAAATCTGGTATACTCATTTTATATGTCAATCTACCAAAAAGAACTTGAGACAGCTGTGACTATCGCACGAGAGGCGGGGGTAATCATGCTCAAGTATTTTGATGGGGATCAGCAAGTCGAGATCAAGCAGGATAACACTCAAGTGACAATCGCTGATAAGCTCGCCAACTCTCTGGTCATCGAACGTCTATCGAAAGTATTTCCGGAGGACGGCATCATCGGCGAGGAAGAGAGTACTGCTCAGTATGGAATGGGGAGGAAGTGGCTGTGTGATCCAATCGACGGTACCGCCGCGTATGTTTGGGGTGTGCCGACCGCCATGTTCTCGTTGGCTCTCGTCGTAGATGGGAAGCCTGTCGTCGGGGTTGCTTTTGATCCTTTTCTAAACAAGATGTACACGGGTATAGTCGGAGAGAAAAGTTTGTGCAACGGGATTCCGCTCTCCGTATCCGACGCCGATTTAAAAACAGGTACGGTGGCAGTTTCAAGCAGCGTAAAAACATTCTTCTCAAGAAGCCATCTTCCTAAGATGGCGAATGATCAGATTCGCCTAGCATCTTTGAATGGCGCAGTCTATAAGAGTTGTCTCGTGGCAAGGGGAAAGTTTGTTGGATATGTTGAGCATGGGGTCAACCCTCATGACATGGCCGCGGTGCACGTTATTGTTGAATGTGCAGGAGGGAAGCTAACCTCACTTACCGGAGAGGAGTTGAACTATTCTCAGCCATTTAAGGGTGCAATTGTCTCGAATGGCATTGTGCATGAGGAGTTGGTCAGGTATTGTGCCTAATCTGAATTTTGTCCTATACTTACCCCATGACCAAAAACCCCCTCTACAACGCACTGCTCGCTTCGGGATACGTCGTGCTTGTCATCTCTTGCATTTTCGGCGCTTCTCAGCTCGTTGGCAATGAGGCGGAAAGCTTGCTATTTCCGATCGCCGGACTGTCTGTCTTTGTCCTTTCGGCAGCGGTGATGGCGTACCTTTTCTTCTATCAGCCGGTACTCATGCTCATCGACGGCGCGCGGCCTGCAGCCATGAAGCTGTTTCTCCAGACCGTGGGAATATTTGCTGCGATCACGGCGGTCATCTTTCTTGTTTCGGTCATCGTGACGAGGTAGTGTCTGGTGTTGGAGTGCTATAATTCCCTCATGCGCAAAATCATCACCACCACCTTCGTCACATTGGACGGCGTCATGCAGGCGCCGGGCGGGCCGGAGGAGGACACTTCGAACGGTTTCAAGCACGGCGGCTGGCAAGCGGCGGTGCCCATGGACGAGATGATGGATTCGGCTCTCTCGGCGGCCATGAACGCTCCGTTTGAACTCCTTCTCGGCAAGACCACCTATGACATCTTTGCCGCGTACTGGCCGACCGCGAAGGTGGACAACAAAGTGGCGGCGCCGTTTAACAGCACGAGAAAATACGTCGTGTCGCACTCGTCCTTCAAGCCTGCCTGGAACAACTCGGTCTGCATCACAGGCGACGTGGTGGCGCAGCTCGAGAAGCTCAAAAAAGAAGATGGTCCGAACTTGTGGGTCTGGGGCAGTGGCGACCTCATTCAGACATTGCTCAAGCACCACCTGATTGACCAAATGCAGGTGTGGATTTATCCGCTCACCATCGGCAGTGGCAAACGGCTTTTTGCCAACGGAACGCAGCCCGAGAAATTCACCCTCGTCGAATCCAAGATCTCCAGCACCGGCGTCATCCTCGCTACTTACGAGTCGGCGGGAGGTTTCAAGACGGGGAGGGTGGATGGGTAGCCGGACCAAAGAAACCCTCATGAAAAAACACCGCATCTACACAATGATTTTTGCTAGCGTCTATCCTTTTTATGTTGCCAAGGCAGAGAGGAAGGGTCGCACGAAAGCGGAAGTCGATGAGATCATTCGCTGGCTCACGGGGTATAGCCAGAAAAAGCTCGAAGCGCAGATGAAAAAGCAGATAACCATCGAGACCTTCATCGCCGAAGCGCCGCAACTGAATCCTTTGCGAAGGTTGGTCAAAGGGGTGGTCTGCGGCGTGCGATTGGAAGAAATCACCGATCCGCTTATGCGCGAGGTTCGCTACTTGGACAAAATGATCGACGAATTGGCAAAGGGCTGGGCGATGGAGAAGATTTTGCGGAAATAAAGACTATCACATGAACATTTTTTATAAAATTGGATCTGCTGTAATTTTCGGCATCATTATCGTCACTTCAGCTCTTTATTTTTATCAGACCAAGGAGAGCGCGTATTCAGACGTCAGACCAAATGTCCCTGAAGTGCCCGACTTGATCAAATTGCGCATCAACTCCATGACACTCGATCAAAAAGTGGGCCAGATGTTTTTGGTGGGCATATACACAGACAATAGTGTCGAGATGCTAAAGGAATTGATAACTCAAAAGTATATCGGTTCGGTTATTCTTATGGGATCAACGATAAAAAACAGGAGCGTAAGGGATGTTACTGATGAATTGCAGAACGTCGCGAGCTCTACTGGCCAGCTTCCTCTACTCGTAGGTGTCGACCAGGAGGGTGGTGTAGTTTCACGAATTCAGGATGCCGACTCAGATCTTACGGGCCAGCCGGCGATACACGACGTCGACCAGGCTTATAACGTCGCTTTCGCCCGAGGCAAAGAGCTTTCGATGAAAGGTGTGAATGTGAATTTTTCTCCAGTACTCGAATACATTACAGATCCCACATCTTTTCTCTATGCAAGAGTATTTAGAGGATCAAAGGAAGATGTCGTGTCTTTCGGCGCTCAAATGGTTCGAGGCTATCAAGATGCCGGAATAGCTTCTACAATAAAACATTTTCCAGGGCATGAAAATATTTCAGTAAATTCGCACACTGATCTGCCCATCTCAGCAATCGATAGGGAAAATTTCGCCGATCATGCTGATGTTTTCAAACAAGTTATTGAAAAAGGAGATCCTATGCTTGTTATGACCGCTCATGTGTTTTTTCCAAAGATCGATTCAACATATCCTGCGACGTTATCGCCGACATTCATTGAAATATTGCGTACTCAGGATAATTTCGAAGGCGTTATTATTACCGACGACATGAACATGGGAGCAATAACCAAAAAATTTGGTGTCGAAGAAGCCGCGGTCCAGGCAGTAAAAGCCGGAAACGACATACTGTTGTATGTTGCTCCAAGCGACACAATCAATCGTGCGTATAGCGCCGTCCTGTCCTCAGTGCGGAACGGAGATATTTCAGAACAAAGAATATATGAGAGTGTATATAGAATTTTGAAAACAAAAAGCCGCCTAGGTGAGTAGGGCGGGTTGAAGAGATCAGGGGAAGACGGCACTCCAGTGTGTTTTCTGGTATTATTATGCTATGAAACACACCAGCATCACCATCGCCGCCATTGTCGTGGCCGTAGCCTGTGTCGCCGCATTTTTTGTGCTGACGTATCGCGATGAACCCATCATGCCGATTGGGTCGACTGATTCGACTATGCCAAAACCCGCTGCAACTCCTCAAACTACCGCGTATCAGATAGAGGGTCGTTGGGTGTCGATCGGTGACACTCTCCGCTACTTCGGCAACGAGCTGGCTCTCGATCTCGATGGCGACGGCCGTGAAGATTCCGTATTCTTTGTCACGCAGCAGACCGGCGGTAGCGGCACTTTCTACTACGTCGTGGCGGCGGTGCAGACGGACGGCGGATATGTCGGATCGAACGGCATCTTTGTGGGCGATCGCATTGCGCCCCAGACGATTAACCTTGGCATCCACGCCGATCCGGCCAGTGCCGACGCCGCGCGGCCGATCATTGCCGTGAACTATGCTGACCGGAAGCCGGGCGAGAGC
Source organism: Patescibacteria group bacterium (assembly GCA_038065315.1). Taxonomy (NCBI): domain Bacteria; species Patescibacteria group bacterium. The sequence continues at coordinate 383,763 of JBBTRF010000001.1, read as the reverse complement.
TTTGCTGCGCGGCCGTCTGTCGGGCAGACGCTCTGGCTGCGCTTTGATCCGGCGTCGGGTGAGTTGGTGAAGGCTGCGCCGGCACCTGAGACTACTCGAGCAAATAGTGTCATTCTCACTTCCAAAAAGTGGACATGGATGAGCACCACCTACAACGACGGCACCAAGATTGTGCCAAAAAAAGCGGGAGTATTTGTCGTCACCTTCGGCAAGAATGGTGCTTTTTCTGCGAGCACCGACTGCAACTCGATGGGCGGCCAATACGATGCCACGGAACACTTGATCACGTTCAAAAATATCATTTCGACCCTGATGTATTGCGAAGCTTCGCAAGAGGGCGATTTTCAAAAGACTCTCGGCCAAGCCGCCAGCTATTTCTTTTCGCCGAGCGGCGAGTTGGTGCTTGATCTAAAGTATGACAGTGGTTCGGCGGTGTTTAGATAAATAGAAAGAATGAAGATTGTTTCCGTAAATACGTGGGGCGGCAGAGTGATGGAGGGGTTCAGAGATTTTTTGCGACGCCACGCCGATACAGACGTCTTTTGTTTTCAAGAGGTGTATCACGAGGCTCATGGCAAAGACACTATTTGGCTCGATGGATCGAATTTTAATTTTCTCAATGACATCAAAGCGGCACTGCCGAATTACGATTGTTACTATCGGCCACATTTAGATGATTGGTGGGGGTTGGCGATGTTTGTGAAGAAGGGCATGAAGGTTATAGAAGAAGGGGAATGGTATGTGCATAAATACAAGGGCCATAACCCAGCTGTTGAGGTGCATGGTTACACGGCAAAGAATGTCCAATTTCTCAAGGTTGAGCTAAGGGGTGCGCCCTTCCACGTACTCAATTTCCATGGATTGTAGAATGGGAAAGGGAAGAGCGATACGGAAGAGCGTTTGAACCAGTCTCAGAAAATGATTGAGCGCATTCGTGCACTAAAGGCAGAATATGTGTTGCTCGGAGATTTTAACCTCACCCCTGACACGATAAGTCTGCAAATGTTTGAGAAAGAGTTGGGATGTCGTGATTTGATAAAAGAATACGGGATCACGTCGACCCGCACTCATCTGTATCCAAAGGAAAATAAGTTTGCTGACTACGCTTTTGTTTCAAGAGGGGTGAGTCTGAAAAAGTTTGAGGTGATGCCCGATGTCATTTCCGATCATTCGCCGCTTTTGGTGGAGTTGGAGTAGGATGCTGCAGCATTCCCCGCCACGAAGCCGGTCGTCCAACACAGCTGAAGGCTGTAGCCACCGGAAGGGCGGTCGATGTTGAGGATGTCGCCGACGAGGAAGAGGTTAGGGAAGCGGCGCGAGTGCATGGTTTTGAAATCCACTTCGTCGAGTAGGACACCGCCCGAGGTGACGATGGCTTTGTCGACGCCAAGTAGACCCTCCACTTCGGCTGGCAGAGCTTTGAGGATTTGCACCAGCGCGAGGCGCTGTTCGCGGGAGACTTTGTTGCACCAGATATCAGGGTCGAAGCTGCAGAGCTCAAGCACGATTGGCGACAGGGCTGCGGGGACGAGCTCGTCCAGCGTATTTTTGAGCTTCTTCTTGCCGTTTGCATCGAGCAATTCCTGGAGCTTGGCGTTGAGCTGGCCGTAGTCGTATTGAGGGAGGGTGTCGATCGAAATAGTGACCTCACCGTATTTGAGGAGTTCACTCACATCGCGGCTCATATTGAGAATGGTTGGCCCAGAGAGGCCGAAGTGGGTGAAAAGCAGGCGGCCGGATGCGGAATTTTGCTTTACGCCGTTTTGGAAGAGGGATATTTTGGCTTCCGGGAGCGTGATGCCTTGCAAGCGCTTCACCCAACCAGACGAATCCTTTACCGCGATTGGCACCAGTGAGGCGCTTGGTTCGATGACAGTGTGGCCGAGTTCCTTGAGCCAGATAAACCCATCGCCGGTCGAACCTGTCTCTGGACGCGACTTGCCGCCGGTGGCGAGGACGAAGGCGTTGGCGCGGATAGTTTTTCCCTCTATTTTTACACCCGTGATACGTCCGTCGCCGGTCTCGAAGCCAAGTACCGGCGTGTTCGACAGTACGGTGACATTGCCCTGCTTGAGATATTCGACGAGGACATCCCACACCGACTGCGCGGTATTGCTGGCAGGGAAGACGCGTTGAAGTGCTTCGACTTTGGTCGGCATCGCACGGCCATGGAAGAAGTCGAGCGTTTCCTGGACGCTCCATTGAGAGAAGGCCGAGAAGAGGTACTTGTCGCTGTCTTTGAATTTGGCCAAGAGTGCGCGGGTGTCGAGCTCGGCATTGGTGACATTGCAACGTCCGCCGCCGGTGATGAGGAGTTTTTTGCCCAGAGAGTCGTTTTTCTCGATGAGCAAGACTGGCGCGCCCAGCCGCCATCATGCCCGCCGGCCCGCCGCCGATGACGACAAGATCCCAAGTCGCCGTCTCATTCGCAATGTTTTTAGCGTCTTTTGCTGCAGGTGTGTCCATGAGGGATATCCTAGCACATTGTTTCTGTTCCGAGTCAATCTAGTCTTTTTTGGGCGGGTGATAAAATAGGGGGGAATGAACGCATCAGACGCAGAGAAAAATATCCCGGAAACCACCAGTATTGCGCTTTTCCACGGTAACCGGATCAGAAAGACGCTCCACAATGGTGAGTGGTGGTTTTCCGTCATCGATGTTATTGAGGCACTTACCGGAAGTGAGAGGTCGAGCGCCTATTGGACGGCAATGAAGGCTCGAGTGCATAGCGAGGATGGATTTCAACTGTCTACAATTTGTAGACAGTTGAAACTAGAGGCTCCAGACGGCAAGATGCGCGAAACCGACTGCGCCGATGTCGAGGGAATGTTTCGCGTCATCCAGTCGATTCCTTCACCGAAAGCCGAGCCGTTTAAGCGTTGGTTGGCCAGAGTGGTGAGCGAAAGAAGAGATTGAAGTAAGTGTTCGATATTATTTTATTTCGACACATGGAAAAAGATCAAACAAAAGAAAAAGTACCTGAACTCGCTTTCGCACATTTGGCGCCGGAAGTTTGGGATACCCTTGGGAAGCTATCTCGGACGGGCTGGGTCAATCGAGGAGTTGAAAACCCAGAGACGGTGCAGGAACACACTCTTGCCCTTGTTGAGCTCGCCACCTCATTTGATACTTTGTCGAATGAAGAGAGAGACGGTCTCGCGAAAATGCTCGAAATCCACGATTGGCCGGAGGCGATCCATGGCGACGAGGTGATTTTGACCATGGATGCCGGAAAAGAAAGGTCACTCAAGGCGATGAAATTTGAAAATGAACAAAAAGCTTTGGCTGGAATGTGTGAAAAATTGGGTGAAGTGGGGAAAGAGATAATGAGCTTGTGGCTCCGCTTCGAGACCTCTAAAGATCCGGCGGCTTCATTTGCTCGGCAGCTTGATAAGTATCAAGCGATAGAAAAATCGCTCGAATATGAGAGAGCGCAAGGTATTCCAATGTATGCAGAATTCCGCGATTACTCGAAATCGAAAGGAGAGATTACCCACCCGTTACTTCTGGCTAAGTTGTTACAGTTGGAGCTAGAGTGGAAAGGTGATAAGGTGTGACGATGTCTCGCGAAGAAACCGTACTCCGATTTGAGGAAGTATCCTTTGAATACGGCCACAACAAGCCCATTTTGAATGAGGTGAGTTTTTCGCTGCGCAAGGGTACCAAGACCACGATTATGGGCCAAAACGGGGCCGGCAAGAGCACACTCTTCCAGCTCATCACTGGCGCGCTTCAGCCGGAGGAGGGTATTGTCCATATTGGCCGAGGTACCAGTATCGCACTGTCTCGCCAGGTGATCCCGCGCGATGAGCTCGACCTCACAGTTCGCGCTTTCTTCGAGAAGCGTTTCGCGACCAAAATCTACAACATCGACCCGCGTATCGACGAGGTGCTCGAAGTGGTCAATCTCAAGGGTCACGAAAAGCTCCACGACCGCATCGTGAAGAGTTTCTCTGGTGGTCAGCAGGCGCGCTTGCTTTTGGCCTCGGCACTTATCCAGAATCCCGACGTGCTCCTCCTCGATGAGCCTACCAACAATCTCGACAAGGCCGGCATTGCGCATCTCACCGACTTTTTGAAGAAGTATGAAAAGACCTGCTTGGTGATCTCTCACGACGCGGAGTTTTTGAACTCCTTCACTGACGGCGTGCTCTATCTTGATGTGTTTACGAAAAAGATTGAGCAGTATGTCGGCAACTACCTCGACTTGCTGGAGGAGATTTCCGCGCGAATTGAAAAAGAAAATCGCAAGAACGCGCTCCTCTCGAAAGAGATCCAGGCCAACAAGGATCAGGCCAATGTGTTTGCCAACAAGGGCGGCAACATGCGCCTCGTCGCCAAGCGTATGCGCCAGAAAGCCGAGGCGCTCGAAGAAGAGAAGGTAGACGTGCGTCGCGAGGACAAGACGATCCGTAATTTTACCATCCCTTCGCAGCCGGATTTGTTGGGAGAGATCATTTCAGTTACTTCTTTTTCGATCATCAATCCCAAGACACACAAGCCCGTCGCTCGCAAAGTGAAGTTGGTGTTGAAACGTAATCAGCACTTGCTCCTGAAAGGTCCGAACGGCATCGGCAAAAGTACCCTGCTCGAGTCTTTGGCCAGCGGCACTTCCGCGGGAGCGACGATCCAGGATGGTGTGCGTGTTGGCTACTATCGCCAGGATTTTTCTACACTCAATTTTGAAGATACAGTGTACGACTCTCTCGCCAGCGTGATGGACAAGCATATTGTCGAGACCTTGCGCGCTACCGCGGCGGGCTTTTTGATCACCGAAGAAATGATTCATTCGAAAATCGGCAGCCTTTCCGAAGGTCAGAAGGGTTTGGTGGCTTTCGCTCGCCTCGTGCTCCAGCGTCCGGGTCTTTTGATCCTCGACGAGCCGACCAACCACATCAACTTCCGCCATTTACCTGTGATTGCGAAAGCGCTTCACGACTACCAAGGTGCGATGATTCTCGTGAGCCACGTGCCGGAGTTTGTCGAGCAGGTGCGGATTGATGAGACGTTGGATTTGGAGAAGTAGTCCTGTCCTGTCGCTCGTCTTTGGCGCGTCTGCCACGTGTTACAATTGAGGCATCATGATCGGTGTCATTCTCGCCAGCGCCTCGGCTTTGATGGACGAAGTTTCAGCCTCTACGGGCAAGTGGGAGATGCAACATAAGCGGGAGGGCGTGTACACGTATGGTTTTCTAAATTGTTTCTGGATCCTCGTGGTGCTTGTCGTGATTGCACTCGTGAAGGGGAGCTTTGTCTTCTCGTTGGCATCGCTACCGCTCTTTGCTCTGGCGGCGGTATTGGAAATGGCCCAGGTGTATTCGTCGATTCATGCCATCGTTGAGGCGGAGCGCAGTACGCTCGGTTTCCTCATGATTCTTACGATTCCGCTCCTCTTGGTGGCAGACTTCTTGCTTGGTTACCAGCTCACGACCTCGGCGCTCTTCGGCATCGGTCTCATTGTGGTGGCCCTGATTTTCCTCCTCATCAATCATGGCCTCGATAAGAAGGGGATCGGTTACGTGCTTTTTAGCGCAGTGAATGCGGTAGCGACTATTTCGATCTACAAGTATTTAATCACGCATTACAATTCGGTTGAAGGCCAGCAGATTCCGATGTTCGTGATTATTTTGGTGTTTCTCTATATCATGGCGCGTCGACGGACAAAACAGAATCCGTTCAAGTATTTGCTTAAGCGAGAATTTCTCGCGCAATCCGTCTCGCGCGGCTTGAGCGGGGCCTTTATTAGCTTTGCTTATCTCTACGCCCCTGCTTCGGTGATCACCAGTGCCAAGCGTGGCTTGGCCGTATTGCTGTCGATCATTTCCGGTCGAGCATATTTCCATGAGAAGCATGTGTTGATAAAAATCATGGCGTCGGCATTCGTTTTGGCTGGGCTGGTGATGTTGGTTTAGGTTTGACCATCTCGCTCCAAGCCCTTACAATTGAGCATATATGGATTTCTTACGTTCGATCGATCTCTCTGTTTTTCATTTTTTTTCTGATCTCGCCGGTCAGGCGGCTTGGTCTGATGCCGTGATTATCTTTTTCGGCCACTATCTTGCGTATCTGGTGTTGCTTGCGGTACTCATCTTTGCCTACGTTGCCTTTCGAGCAGGCCGGCAGTCTCACGGATATGCGTACCTTGTTGCGCTAGTCTCTGGACTGGTCGCGCGTTTTGTGGTCGCGGGCGGGATTCGCTTTTTCTATCATCGTCCGCGACCGTTTGCCGCTTTGAACCTCCCGCACCTTCTCACCGAGACCTCCTACGCATTTCCTTCCGGCCACGCCATCTTTTTCTTTGCTTTGGCGACCGGCGTGTTTATTCAGAATCGGCGCCTCGGCAGCTGGCTCTATGTGTTTGCATTACTAATCGGCCTTGGCCGTGTTGCTGCTGGCGTGCACTATCCTTCCGATATTTTCGGTGGGGCAGTGCTTGGTATAGCAGTCGGCTGGCTCGGATATCGACTCTGGCTACGCTTTGGGAACAAGGGGTAGTATAATGTTCTCGATCTAGGAGGTGTAGACTTTATTCAATTTTCATCAATTCTTCATATGGAAATCAATCATTGGATTGTGCTCGGTTGCGCGGTGTTGTCGATGGTCGTAGGTGGTCTTTGGTACGGGCCGTTGTTTGGCAAGCAGTGGATGGCGCTCATGGGTGGGACTGACAATTGTGTTGGTGGTAATGGGGCGATGTGGAAAAAGATGATGCCGTTGTATTTGATCCAGTTCGTTCTCACCTTATTCCAGCTTTACGTCCTTGTGTACATGGTCACGGCGGCTGAGTATGCCTTCACTACTTCTAGTGTGGCAACAGCATTGTGGCTATGGGCCGCTTTCATCATGCCGACAGTTGCTGGTGCGACGATGTGGACAGGCGACACGACCTCGGCGAAGTGGTCAAAATTTCTCATTCAGGCGGGGTATCAATTTGTGATTGCGGCATTGTTTGGCATCATTTTCGGAATGTATTATCCGGTGATTAGCTAACCCCGCATCTCGCATGATGTCCTATCTCTACACACTTCTTTCGCTCGCGGTATTGGACAGTATCTGGCTCTTCTCGATGGGTGGCCAATACAAGAGTTGGTTGAGTCACTTGTTTGCGGCCAATATCAACCTACCGCCAATTTTGGTTTTTTATCCAATCTACGCGGCTGCGGTGCTATATTTCGTCGTGATGCCGGCGCTCAAAGGTGGTTCAAGCATGCTCACGGTGCTACTCTCTGGTGCGTTGCTCGGTTTTGCAGCCTATGCGGCTTACGACCTCACCAATCAGGGCACGCTACGGGACTGGCCTCTCGTCGTGACAATTGTCGACATGGCTTGGGGCACGGTACTCACCGCTCTCGCGAGCGTCTCTGCGGTGTGGTTGACGAATTATTTCAAATGATTGTCCCAACGCCGAAAGTCGGCACTCTTTCAGTTGCGGTCTTCGGTGGCGGCTGTTTCTGGTGTACGGAGGCGGTGTTCAAGATGTTGAAGGGTGTGAGCTTGGTGCTCCCTGGCTATGCCGGCGGTACCGTGGCCAACCCGACGTATGCACAGGTCTGCGATGGCAACACTGGTCACGCTGAGTGTGTGAAAGTGGAATACGATTCGGCGCAGGTGTCGTACCGCTCCTTACTGACCGTGTTTTTTGGCAGCCACGACCCCACTACTCGCAATCGCCAAGGTGCCGATGTTGGGACACAGTATCGATCGGTGATTTTCACGACGACACCTGAGCAGGCCGCAGAAACGAAGGCATTTATTGCTGAGATCAATACCTCGAGCAAGGAGGGGAAGACTATTGTCACTGATGTCGAGCCGCTGGCTGTGGCACCGAGTCCAGCTCAATTTTGGGTCGCAGAAAACTACCATCAAGATTATTTTGCTCGCAACCCTGGCAATCCATATTGTGAGCTCGTGATCAATCCGAAGCTAGAGAAAGTGACGGCGCAATTTGCGGAATTGTTGGCGGGGAAGTAGCGTCTGAAACTTGCTATACTATATCTATGCAAAAGACCGAAGCTGAATGGAAATCCAAGCTCACGCCCGAGCAATATAAAGTACTCCGCGAAAAAGGCACCGAAGCGCCGTTCAGTGGCAAGCTGCTGCACGCCGACAAAGAAGGTGTGTATCGCTGTGCTGCCTGTGGCAACGCGCTGTATTCTTCGGATGCGAAGTTTGACTCGGGTACTGGCTGGCCGAGTTTTGATGTGGCCCTGCCTGGCGGGGTGAGAGAGGTGGCGGATGATGCTCACGGTATGCGTCGGGTGGAGACGGTATGTGCTAATTGCGGCTCGCATCTCGGGCATGTCTTCGACGACGGTCCGACCGCTACCGGCAAACGCTACTGCATGAACTCGGTGTGTTTGGATTTGGAGGAGAAGAAGGAGTATTTTGCTGCGAAGTGACCTTTTTCAAATGAAAAACCTCCGAGCCGGCAACTTGCGCGGTCATCGGAGGGTGCGCCCGAATCCGGAGATTGGGCAGTGAGGTTGTCTCGAAAACAATTTTTACCGATCAGCAATCCGGTGAAGCGATCTCGCCGTTTTGGCAATGGATTTGCACCAGCATCGGTTGGTCCGGCACTGTTCCAACCACACCCTTGCAGCAATTGAAGAAGCTGAGACGCAGGCCATGGCAGAAGTATTTCGACGCCAGTTCGCGTAAGCTGTCGCCTGCGTGGATGCGAATGAGCTGCTTGCCGATGGGAGAATTCGGGTCTTCGATCCAATCGGCTCGGCCATTGCCACTCTGTGCCTCATGAGCCTTGCGGTGCAGGAGGTCCAGAGCTGGTTTCAGGTCGCGGCGCATCGCTTCCACGAGCACTTGTTCTTGCTGTTCGAGGGTCGGCGTTGTGAGGTCGATTCCGAGTTCTCTGGCAACCACGGGGATGGAGGGGAGTGACATAGTGATAGGCGCTTTCATTTTTCTGAGTTTTCGACGAACCGGTTTTGCTAACGGTACTGAACGCAACGTGCGGTCAGTCGGTTGCGCATACGCATATGCATCCGCATTCGTCGAGTGTCGAATGCGCAACCGACTGACTACACCTTTCCTCACTCCTTGTCCATCCTCGAGAGGATTTTCTCGATGGCGTGTTTCGTATCCGTTTCCACACCATGTATTTTGTTTTCCACGATGAGGTACTCCACTTTCGCTAAATCAAGCTCATGTGTTATTTGCGCGGCCACTCGCCGGCTATTCACTGTGTGTTCCTGGACGATCACGGCCAAGTCCACACCCGAGAGAATGCCCGTGGCGACAGGGTCGCATCCTGCTCGCTCATCGATGATTACCACTTCTCCTTCTTTGAGATGCACGAGCGGGAGATATGTCTTTAGCGGTGCGGCGAGCGAGTGGCTGCAGGCCATCTGCAATCGCACCCGATCGGTATGAGGTCCCGCCACCATGAGCCGAAGGCCGTCTTCCAGCTCGACCGATGTTTGGCTAGTGAAGGCATCGGCCGGCCACAAGGTAAACTCGACACCTCGCTTTTTGCCGACCCGCGCGGCTTCGACGAAGTTGCCTGTTCGCGACGCACCGACATGCTCTTTGATACGATCGGGGTCGCTGCCAAGGAAGAGGGAAGGCGCAGCCCCCAGGTTGTATGAAAGGTCCATATTGTGGTCTGCGTCGATCGCCAATACCCGCATGCCACGAGCCCGCAGCCCCCGCACGAGCGCGGTCGCCATGGTTGATTTGCCTGAACCGCCTTTGCCGAGAAGGCCGATGATCATGGGGTGGATGTAAACAGAAAAAGAGTAATCCAAATGCGACTTTGTCGCATTTGGATATCTTACCTCAGCTTTGATTACGGCGCAAGTAAATGCGACAAAGTCGCATTTGTAATCCGTCACCGCCCGTGCTACCATTTTCTATATGAAGCAAGTACAGAATGAAGAAATGAAAGCGTTGCTCCGCAGTGTGGGGTGCAAGGCGACAGTCTCCCGCGTCGCCCTTCTTTCGACCTTGAAGCAGGCCCGTAAGCCGCTCAATATACTACAGCTTCTTCATCATCTGAAAGGGGAGAAGATTGATCGGGCGACCATCTACCGCGCGCTCAACGATCTCGGTGTGGCCGGCCTCGTCGCGAAGATAGACATTGCGCACCATCATGCCCACTACGAGCTTATCTCCGGTAGGCATCATCACCATCATTTGGTGTGCGAGGGCTGCGGCGCGGTGGAGGAGGTCGAAGAGTGTATCGGCTCGCTCGAAAAAAAGGTACTCCGCGGATCGAAGCGCTTCTCCTACATTGACCGTCACTCACTCGAATTTTTTGGAACTTGTCATGCCTGCGCTCGCTAACACTCGGTTCATTTCGCTTTTCTTTGCGTTCCTCTGTACGCTTGTCTCGGTGACATCGTTCCTTTTTCCTCTAAATGCGAACGCCCAAGAACTTGTTCAGGACGAGCATGTGGTGATGAAAGCGAAAGTCCGCGAGGTGCTATCGCAGGAAGAACGCCTCGTCCCTGGTACCGATGTGCATTCGACGTATCAAAAAATCAGCGTTGAGATCATCAGTGGCCCGGAAAAGGGCAACATCGTGACCATCGAAAACGATTATCTGAGTCTCAGCAAAGGCGAGGCCTTCTATCTAAACCGAATCACCAATGGTCTCGATGGAACAGTGCTCTACGCGGTGAAAGATCCAGACCGCCTCCCAGCACTTGCTTTTTTCGCAGCTCTATTTCTTCTCTGCACGATATTCTTTGGAGGGATGCAGGGGTTGCGCGGATTGATCAGCTTGGCTGGCAGTCTATTTCTGATTTTGTACGTCTTGCTGCCGGGTATTTTGAATGGACATTCAGCCTTATGGCTGAGTGTCGGGGTCTCTGCACTCATTATTATTCTCGGTTCCTATATTACGCACGGCTTCAACAAAACTACCAGCGCAGCGGTACTCGGCATGCTTACCACCGTTTTGTGTACTGGCGGTCTGGCGTATGTGGCGGTACATTGGGGGCGGCTTAGCGGATTTTCTTCCGATGAGTCGATCTACTTGGATATGGCGACGCGTGGATCGATCGATTTTGCAGGATTGTTGCTCGGCGGCATTCTGATCGGCTTGCTCGGAGTACTTTATGACGCGGCGATTGGCCAGGCCGTATCGGTGGAAGAATTGCATCGCGCGGCGCCTCATCTCTCGCGCCGCGCGATCTACCTCCGCGCCCTGCGCATTGGTCGCGAACATATCGGCGCCTTGGTGGATACGCTGGCTATTGCGTATGTCGGTGTCTCGCTGCCGCTCCTGCTGCTCTTTTCGAATTCCACTACCGAGACTGTTGGTATTACGTTGAATCGAGAATTGTTTGCTACCGAGATCATCCGCGCCATGATCGGTAGCATCGGTCTGATCCTTGCGGTGCCGATCACGACGGCGCTCTCCGTGATGATTTTGATAAAACCAGCGACCGGAAGCAACGCTGCTATCATTGAGGAAGAAGAAAAAGCTCTGGAGATGGGCGCTGGCAAGCACCACGGACATTCGCACTGAGCCGATCTTTTGAACGGTGATATACTTTCCGTATGAAAAACATCATTGTATACGTGAAGACCGGCTGTCCATGGTGTATCGGCGTGACGAATTTGCTCAAAGAAAAAGGGGTGAAATTTGAAGAGCGTAATGTCACCGAGAACAAGGCTTTTATGGACGAAATGGTACAGAAGAGTGGGCAAAGCAAAGCGCCAACGCTCGATATCGACGGACATATCCTTGCGGACTCGGACAAGGAGCAGGTCGCCGCGTATTTGAAGCTATAGATTTCGTCAGTTGCTACTTCGTATCCTCGAGTGCCAAGCTCCAGCGTACACCGTAGAACATGAGGATGCCGAGGACGAGGAAGATGTAGCCGAAGTCGAATCCAGAGCGGGTAAGAATCGCGAGTGTGGCTGTCGCCAACAAAGGGCCGACGACATACGACCATGGACGCATGGTGCGGTAGAGACTTATGAAATTTACGCTCGAGCCGTCGATCTTTTTGAAGAAATATGTTTCGCTGGCGATTTCCACCATTGCGGCGCCGACACGCGTCACAAACAACACGCCGGTCCACACCCAGAATGCTTTTGTGTCAATAAAGGCGAGGAGGCTAGTGGAAACCGCCATGATAATAAAGCCGATACTGAGGATCTCTTTTTCACCCCAGCGGGTATCAGCCAGCTTGCCGAGCGGCTCTTCGATGAGTACGAACGGCAACAATATGATGCTGAACATCACGCCGATTTCGGCCCACGAGAAGCCGATGTGTTGGTGTAAATAGAGCGGGCTGTAGATGACCATCCACGAAAAGAACAGCTGCATGATGAAGCTCACCATGAAGCTGCCAAAAATGTTTTTGTCTCGCCACACTTCGAGCACCGCTTCCTTGACGGGCATCTCTTTGTATTTTGGGTCACGAAAGTGTCGCAAATTGCTATTGAGGATGACCATCACTGGCAGGATTAGGAAGGCAGCTGCCACGAAGACTTGCCAATATTGACTGTCGCTCAAGATGAAGCCGGTTACTAATGGTGCAACAATCCAAGCAGTGTTGGCGCTAGTGAGGAAGATGCCGCGCACCTTGCCTACAATATTCTCGGTCGAATAATTTTCCAAGAATTCATCAAGGGTGAAGTTGGTGATTGCATTTCCGGCAAAGCTCGCAATGAAAGCAAGTAGAATCAGCCAGGTCGACTGCGCATATGCCAGGGTCAAAAAGCCACCGAGCTGCAAGGTGAGCATGATGACCGTCGCGTGATAGTTGCCAAGCTTCTCGATGACTCGCGGGATGATGGCGAATACTGCAATGGTAGCAATGGCCGCTAGCGCATACAGGAGACCAACTTTTTGTTCACCGACAAACTTACTCAGAAAGGTCGAAAAGATATACGCCGGCAACACCGCCTGAAAGGCGAACAAAAATCCCAAGATATACAATACAAATCGATGGTGCGATCTGTCTTTCGCCGTATTTTCCATACCCTTCATTATATCAATGTTTCGATAGTCTTTCTGTGATTTTGGGTATATATGGTGGACACAGCAAAATAGCATTCCAGGGGAACTGCGCAGGCCGACGGGCCGAGCTGGAGCAAAAAGTCACCAGACTTTTATGCGTATCCCCTGGAATGCTATTTTGCTGTGTCCCTCTTTAGATCCCCAAAATAACGGGAATGACGATAGGTTTCTTCGCTGTTTCCTGGAAGAGGTGTTTCGTCACGGCGTCGGTGACATTGGCCTTCACGACGTCGAAGTTGATTGGGTTCTGGCCGCGACATGAATCCTCAATAGTATCCTTCACGATGAATCGAGCGTCACGGAGCAAGTCTTGAGACTCACGCAAATACACGAAACCTCGAGAGATCAGATCCGGAGACTTTCGGAGCTTGCCGGTATTGGCATCGACAATCGCGACGATCACGAACATGCCGTCGTCGGCGAGCATTTGTCGGTCGCGGATGACCACTTCCTGTACATCGCCGACTGCGAAACCGTCCACCATCACCATGCCCGAAGGCGCCTTCTCCTTGAGTCGTACAAAAGTCTGACCCTTTTCCTGAATCTCGAGAATGCTGCCGTTGTCGGGGATGATCAAGTTGTTTGAAGGCATACCAAGCTGCATCGCCAATTCAGCATGCAGGCGGAGCATGTAGTGACATCCGTGCTGCGGCATGAAGAAACGAGGCTTGACCTTCTTGTGCAACCACTCGATCTCACCGCGATTGCCGTGTCCAGTAGAGTGGATGTACACGTCGGAGGTTCGGTAGTGGATGATCTTCGCACCTTGTCGCGCGAGGTTATCTTTGAGCTTCTGCACGGTCTTTTCGTTGCCGGGAATGATCGAAGACGAAAGCAACACAGTGTCTCGAGGGGTGAGCTTGAGATTCTTGTGTGCCTTGGTCGCCATGCGCATCAGCGCAGCGAACTCTTCGCCCTGCGCGCCAGTGGAAAGGATGATCACTCGGTCCGGCGGATACTGGTCGACATACTGAGAGTCGATGATGGTATCCTTCTTCACGGTCAACAAGCCGGCCAAAATGGCGATTTCCACGTTGGATTTCATGCTTCGGCCCTCGATGATGATCTTCTTGTTGTATTTCTCGGCAATCTGAATGATCTTGATCATGCGTTCCAACTGGGAAGAGAAGGTGCCGATGATAAGGCGGCCACGGATCTCCTTGATGATCTTGTCGAGGTTCTCATGCACGATACGCTCTGGAGTGGAGAAGCCGGGATTTTCGATGTTCGTAGAGTCGGCCATCATGAAGAGGGTCTTTTCCTTGTCGAAAAGAGCATATTCTTTCTCTTCGGCTTCGGTGGGCATGCCATCGGTGTGATCGAGCTTGTAGTCACCGGGAGTGACGAGGTTGCCGTACGGGGTTTCGATGATGATACCCATGGAGTCTGGGATCGTGTGGGTCACGGCGAAGAAGCGGACCGCGAGGTCATTGAATTTAATGCGATCAGCCTTTTCGATGATCTTGATATCAAGCGGCGGCATGTGAGGGAACTCACTGTGGCGCTTTTTCAGCATGATTGCGGTGAGGTTTCGAGTGTAGATCGGTGGGTTGCCGATGCGGTCCATCACGAAAGGCACACCTCCAATGTGGTCGAGGTGGCCGTGAGTGATGATAACTGCGCGAATCTTGTCCTTTCGGTCCTCAAGGTATTTGGTATTCGGCAAAATATAGTCGATACCCGGGGTACTCTCTTCCTTGAATTGGAAACCGATATCGATCACGACAATGTCGCGACCAAATTCGATCATCGTACAGTTCTTGCCAATTTCTTCTACGCCACCCAATGGGATGATACGGATGTTGTCGCCAATCGGTGGGATGAGGTCATCTGGGCGCTTCGGTGCGATACGGGGCTCGCCGCGGAACTTTCGATCGCGGAGCGATGCCTTTGGCTTGCGCTTTACCGGCGGGTGGATAGGGAGGGGAGCGCTCTGTGCGCCCGTGCCACCATGTCCGCCGCCGCGAGGCCCTGAGTGGCTACCGTGACCGCCTGAGCGTGGCCCACGAGCATGCTGGCTGCGCACCACAGGTACGTGGCTGCTGGTGTGGTATGAGCGCTTTTCACTTGGTGCTGGCGCCGCCGCCGCTGCGTCTACTGGTTTTGGTGTCTGATCGTTCATGGTGGTGTGGGTTAGCTGTGGATAAGATGGGTATTACTTGTGGTTAATGTGTTCATTGCTTGTTGATAACTGATGTCTTGTTGGTAAATATATTTATATCCCACACTCGCTCCGTGTTGATAAACCATCGTTCGATCTCTGCAAAACGTTCTGACGGGTCGCTGGTCTTGGTGAGCTCAACGTTCTTGACTTTGTCGGGGAGGAGATAGAGGAAGGATGGAGAGTAGAGGAAGATGGCCGGCTGATCTTTGGTGAGCTCCTGGGTGAATTGATTGATAAGCTTTGCTCGTTTCGTGCTTTCGCTTTCACTGCGGGCCTGTTCGAGGAGTTTGTCCGCCTTGGCATTGGTGTACAGTGCAATGTTCACTCCTGGGTCGTTGCGTTGTGATGAGTGCCAAAAGGCGTACAGGTCGAGATTGCGCCCAACAGCTTCTCCAAAGAGAACACTCTCATATTTGCGTGGCCGGAGAACGGTCTGTTTAAATTCTCCCTCCTCGCTTGACCTGACATCGACTTTCGCACCGATCATTTCCCACTGCTTTTTTAATAGCTGCGCCGTCTTGATCAGATCTTCGGAATTGGCGGTAGAGAGGGTGAAGGTGAGGGTTGAAGTTGTCTTTTTGACAGTCTTTTGCATTACGCCGTTGTCCCCGAGTTTCCAACCATTCTTGGCGAGCAATTTCTTGGCGTCTTCAATACGCGCCGTCGTCGATGCTGCGATCGTAGCGATAGCGGTCGAGGCACTGGAGTCATCGATCATGAAATTCGTAGGAACTGGACCGGCGAGGGGTGATCCGTAGCCGTTCAGAACGTTCGCAATGATTTCATGGCGATCTACTGCCATCTCGAGGGCGGCACGGACTTCTTTCTGTGTGAAGAGAGCATTCTGGTTTTGATTGAAAAAGACACCAAAGATGCGCGGAAGGGCGGCCTGGAGGATCGTTGACCCCGGCTTCTTCACACTGTCGGCTTTTTGAGGGGTAAGCGTGTTGAGCGCTTCGATCTCTCCAATGCCGTAGCCCTCTATTGCCGCTTCCTCCGATGGATAGAAGGTAAAATTGAGCTTTGAGATGAGAGGTGAACCGAGTGTGTATTGCTCGAATGGTATAAACGAATACTGGGTCGGCACACCGAGGTTATTTTTGTTCACGACATCAATCTTGTACGGACCGGCACCAATCGGCTGGGCATTGTATTGGCTGAAAGCGAATTGTTCAGGGTCGAGCACCTTCCATAGATGCTTTGGTAAAATACCCAGAGTGGTGCTTTCGAGAAAGGCCGCATATGGCTGGCGCAAAGTGAAGACGATCTGTTCCGGGTTCGGCACAGATACGGTGACGCCTTCCCAGTTGGCACGCTTCGGACTCTTCACTGCAGGATCTATGGCTTTGCGAATGGTGAACTCCACATCGTCTGCGGTGATCGGCTCGCCGTCATGAAAAGTAATGCCGTCTCGGAGGTTAAAAGTGTAGGTCTTGCCGTCATCGGAAATGGTGTAGCTTTTTGCTAGCTCCGGCACGAGACGACCATCTGATTCCACCTTCATGAGGCCAGCGTACACGAGAGAGACGATATCCTTATCGGCCTCGGATGTGGCGAAAAGTGGGTTTGCCAGGTGTGGGGTGCCGATGATGCCTTCGGTGAGCTCGCCTCCTGCTGCAGGGATATCCACCATGAAGAGGTCGTTGGCTCTATAGAGCAAGACGAGAGCACTTACCGCAAAGCAAGTGACAAACAGCCAAAACAGCACATTCTCTATAGGAGAAAATGCAGAAACCGCTTCGTTCATTTTGCCACTGAATGGAACCCGAAATGGTGTTTTCAAAAGAGTGAAAGAGAAAACCTACGCACTTTCCGAAGTTGCCCAATGAAGACGATGGGTCGGTACTACTTGAGTGCGATAAGTGCTGATAAACCAAAGAGAATAGCTAGGACGATTGTGCCATTGAAAAGAAACTTCTCGAGACCACGTCGAGTGTGGAAAGTGGTGCCGAAGTTGTTGCTTTCACCGAAAGCGCCGCCAATGCCTGAACCGGTCTGCTGGAGCAGAATCGCCGCGATCAAGAGCACTGACAACACGATCTGAATGTGTGGCAGGAGGGCCTTTAGCGTATCCATTGGGGACTAGTATAGCAGATACGACAATCGGAGTCAAAACCCTGCAATCCGAGGCTCGTGTGGCTTGATATTAAGGCGCTTTGCGGTATAATACTCAGCTATGGAAAACACACAAAGCATTTCACGACGATCGTTGGTTATTATTGGCGCGTTTGTTATCGTTATTTTGGCGCTCGGTTTCTATTACAAGAGCAGCATTATGCAGAAGTTCTCGATCGGCGAGACTGCCGTGGTAGCGGAGGTGAGTGACGATTCTCCGATCGCTCTGTACAAAAACCCTGCGTATGGCTATCAGTTCAGCTACGAGAAGGCAAAATTCTCTCTTGTGCAAGCGAGCATATTGCCACTCGGAGTAAAGACTGCTGTGGCTGGCGTGAAGCTTATCGATACCGCTCGTGCAGCTGATCTCGGAAAGGGCGGCTGTTCGTATGGTGAGTCTGGCAAGCAGACTACTTGTAATGCCGACATGGAGAACGGTCTCTTTTTTGGTATCGTGAAAGCCGACCTCGAGACCGCGTTGTCTACTGTAGACAACCCAAGCCTTTTGAAGGCGGTGGCGATTAACGACGTTGATGTCTATCAATATTCTATCGGTGCGGAAGGTGATGGGATGGACTATTTCTTCTGGCCGATCACCGACGAAGCAACTCTTCTTATTGCTCGAAAGTACACCGGTGCCTCTGCTCCGACCAACTTCGACACCATGCTTCTCTTGAACGCGATGACTTTCCCGGGAATGGTGAAGAATAGTCAGGCAGATGAAGCCGCTCACGCTCCAAAGAAATAATCCTGCAAATAATCACATATGAAAAAAATCCTCATCGGCATCGCGGTCGTCGTCATCCTTGGGGCGCTCTATGGCGTGTCGGTGTACAACAGTGTCGTCACCCAGGGACAGGCAGTAGACTCACAGTGGGCAAAGGTAGAATCTTCGCTCCAGCGACGCTTTGACCTCATCCCCAATCTCGTAAATTCCGTGAAGGGCACTTTGAAACAGGAACAGGCGATCTTCACTGCGATTGCTGAAGCTCGTACTCAGTATGCTGGTGCCACCACGCTTGCCGACAAGTCCGCTGCGGCATCACAGATGGAGACTGGCCTCGGTCGTTTGATCGCTATTGTCGAAAACTATCCAGTTTTGAAATCTTCCGAGGCAGTGCAGACCCTCATGACGCAGCTTGAAGGAAGCGAAAATCGCATCAATACCGAGCGAGGCCGATACAACGAATTCGTCCAGGGATACAATACCCTCGTGGTGCGTTTCCCCGGTTCGATGTTCGCAAAAATGTACGGTTTCACTGCAAAAGAATACTTCCAAGCCGACAAGGCAGCTGCGGTAGTGCCGTCGGTTAATCTCTAGTCAATAGATGCAAGGAAATCAGCAAAAGATGCGCGCTATTCAGGGCGGCATTGCGGCGGCAATACTTTTGTTGCCGCTTTTTGCTTGGGCGTACCAGAGCCCTGGTCGACCGACCGGCTTTGTGAATGATTTTGCCAAGGTGCTCACGACCGAGCAGGTGCTTGAGCTCAACAAAGAGCTCGCGGCGTATTCGCTGCAGGGTGAGCAGAATGAGATTTCGGTGGTGACGGTGCCGAATCTCGGTGGTGACGATGTTGAGAGTTACGCCGAGGCGCTTTTTAAAGAGTGGGGGATCGGCAAGGCGGAGAAGGACAACGGTGTACTACTGCTCGTGGCGATCGAGGATCGCAAAATGCGCATCGAGGTCGGCTATGGTGCTGAGGCGCTGCTCACCGATGCGCAGAGTGGGGCGATCATTCGCAATACTTTGACCCCGGCGTTTCGCGCCGGCGATTATTACGGCGGCATTAGCGCCGCGGTGCGCCAAATCGCCGGCGCATTGGGCGGGGATCCGTCTGCAATAGCGGATGTTCCGTCGGTCGAGCATTCATCAGGATTCATGGGACTTTCTTTCGACTCGATTTTGGTATTCGCATTCTTTTTCTTCAGTTTTGTCGGCAGTATTTTGGGTGCCTCGCGTTCGTGGTGGTTGGGAGGAGTGCTTGGCGGTGTCGGGGGCATTATTATTGGCTTTATCTACGGATTTCTCTACACCGGCGTCGCTTGGACGGCGATTCTGATCGTGCTCGGCCTAATCCTCGACTTTCTGCTTTCGCGTTCGTACCACCGTTCGATGCTATCGCACGGCGTTGCGCCATGGTGGTTTGGTGGTGGACGAGGCGGGTCCTCAGGCGGTGGATTCGGAGGCTTTGGCGGTGGCAGTTCAGGAGGGGGTGGGTCGAGTGGGAGTTGGTAGCGGAAATTCATAGAAACTTTATCATTTCTTAGCGCTTTCTTTATCGCTTTTTAGCAGTTTCTCTATCGCGCTTTTGCGACAATGTAGCTATTACATTTTGTTGCAAAAACATGAGGATTGTATACACTGAACATGCGAAAGAGAGAATGCGGCAGAGGGAGGTCAGCTTGTTTCGGGTATTCGAAACGGTGAGGCGACCCGAAAAGATTTCCTTTTTGCGAGTTGGCAGGAAAAAGGCTGTTCGCAGATATGGAACTAGGAGCCTCGTCGTGATTTATGTTGTCGAGTCAGTATTATATATAATTATCACCACATACCATGAAAGTAACGTATGATAAAAATATCGATGCTCTGTATCTCTCTTTTCGATCTGGTGATATCGAGCGTACCGTCGAGGTGGGAGGAGGCTTCCATGCCGACGTTGATAAGGAGGGACGCATCGTCGGCATCGAGCTGCTAAGTGCTTCAGATGTCATTTCTAAGGGCGACTTAAGTCGGCCGATTCAGATCGTGACAGTATAAAACTACATATTGGAAAGATGCCAGAGCGGTCGAATGGGCAACCCTGGAAAGGTTGTATATCCGAAAGGGTATCGAGGGTTCGAATCCCTCTCTTTCCGCAGTGAGCGGAGCGAACGGAGGAAAGAAGCAGGCACTTGAGTGCCTGCGTGAGGGATTCGAAAAGGTTCTCCCATATTTTCGAGGAGCTTTGCTCCAAGAAAATGGGAAACCCGTACTGGTCCTGCAAGGACCGAAGCTTCTAGGGTGGTCCTGTAAGGACCGAATCCCTTTACGTTCCAGAACCATTCGCGTATCATTGATAAGAATAACATCATGGATCCAAACACAATCGCGCCGCTCGGTGTGGAGAAAAGGACGTTACTCGGTCCGTCGTTGCTTGTAAAAAAAGCCTACACATTCTACAAAGAGCATTTTAAAAAATTGTGGCCGCTCTTTTTGCTCGGTGGTTTGGGAAATGTCAGTCTGCGCCTCGGTAACTTTTCAGATACCATCGATAAGGGAACTGGGGATTTGAGCATGTCTGTATCCATGATCATTCTCTCCCTTATCCTCGGTCTACTTCTTTGGCTCTTTCTCCTGCTTTCCAAGGTTGCACTTTTCAAAAGTATTGTCGATATTCGCAAAGGGCAGTTTGTCGGCATAAAAGATGCGTACAGAAAGGCAAGACCGCTATTCTGGTCACTTATTCTTATATCTATTATTTCGTCACTAGCGACTGCGGGTGCGACACTTCTTTTCATTGTTCCCGGTATTATTTTGTCCGGATATCTAGTGTTTTCTCAGTACGAGTTGTTTGAAGAAGGGCGGAAGGGTTTCCAAGCGATCTTGGGGAGCTGGAGATTGGTCCGCGGGTATTGGTGGAAAGTGTTGCTTAGAATGATCAGCACCACCCTCCTCGTCGGCCTACTCACTCTTTTGGCCACAGCTATTTTGGCGATCCCAACAGTAGTCCTTGCGATACTTTTCAAGGGCACGATTATTAGCATTATTGTATATGTTGTCGCTGGAATTATTTTTGCCGCTGGCATTTTCCTCTTTTTTGCACCACTCTCTATCCTCACGGTATTTGAAATCTACTACGATCTCCGCTCGATAAGAGCCGCAGAGATTGCACCGGATGAAGCTCTCGACAAAAAGCGAAAGAAGAAGCTCGTGGCTTCAATGGCTGTCGCCATCATTGGCCTAATCACGATTTCTTCGGTCGCCTTTTACCTCGGTTTCAAAGAGGCCATCTCAGCCAACCGCTTCAGTGAGCTAGAGCAGGTGGTGGTTCCGCACGAAACATACTTTACCTCAGAAAACGCGACAGATTTATTCACGATAGATTATCCTGTATCTTGGCGGAAGACTGGCGAGGCTCTCGCGTCGGATTCAGAGGTCTACGGTCATCAAATTATTTTCGGTCCAGATAACAAATCGATCGCATCGACTACCGCCATCGTCATCACTGTCGGTAATTTACCAGAGACAGCCAAAGATGAGGATTCATTCAGAGACTTCCTCATTTCTTCAATTAAAGAGAACCAAAAATCGAAGGTTGTCTCTATGATGGTCGCAACAAGTACGATTTCAATTTATCCATCAACAGAAATCACCTACGTGATTGAGAGACTTTCCTCAACGACTTCTAGCATCGTCGGTCCTCGAAAAGTGTTTCAAACATTCTTCCTGAGGGGCAACTTCTATTACCTACTTTCTTATGAGGCTACTCCCGCTGATTTCTCGAAATATCTTCCAGACGCGAGGTCTATGATCGCTTCCTGGTATCCATACTACACTCAGAAGACGGTGGGCGATATTAGTCGTTACATGAATCGTGATTATGGCTTTGTCCTCGAGTATCCAAGCGAATGGCTTTCAGTCGGGGGCACTCCAGAAGATGGGCACATCGCACGCTTCGTGAAGCCGGAGTATGACGTCGACGGCTTCTTAGTCGATAATCAAAGAATTCGAGTTTCTGTGAATCGCTACGCGAAAGGGTTAAAGGATTTTGTGGACACCTACATCCGCCTTAGTACGAGAGCTGCTCAGAGCTTTGTTATTGAACGAAATGAGCCTACCAAACTGTCTGGGTACGATGCAACCCTCCTGTCTTTCAGTTTTCGAGATGTTGGAGATATCGCGACATCTACGGTAACCGCTATTTTTGCGGCCCACAATGGGAAGGTGTACACCCTCGCTTTCGATGGATTCAACGGTCCAGAGATCCAGGATTCATTGATACAAAAAGTCTCGCGAACATTCACGATAACTGATACTGTCTCCTCGGTAACCGATACTGACGACAGCCTTGCGGTGTACGAAAATCGCCAATTCGGTCACACGCTTACAGTCCCGAAAGAGTGGTCAAGAAACGCTGAGCTCGACATTCCTAATCTAACCGTCGAGTCATACATGCCATTATTGGAATCAGAAGACGTGTTTCGTGGAGTGATGGGTGTTGGCGTCATCGATGCCGAACTGTATCCTAGAAAATATCCAATCGCCGACTACCGAGATGACTCAGTGATTTCCTGGAAGCAGTGGTATGGAGAGACGAAAGGATTCAAACTACTTGAGACTGGCACGACCACTGTTGATGGCAACCCTGCCGCCTACTTTGTAGGGTCATATCAAGGCGAATTTGGGACCGAAGGACAACTTCCGCCAAAGTTGAAAGTGAAGCAGGTATTTATCGATAAGGATGAAATGAAACGCTGGATTTCTTACATTGATGATGAGGCGGACTTCGAGAAAAATGTTCTCATTTTCGATCAAGCGGTGAAGTCGTTTACGTGGCGCTAGTTTCTTCATCATTTCTCTACCAAATCTTAGCGGTTTCTTGAACCTTTCTTAGCAGTTTCTCTATCGCTCTTTTTGTATGCTATGTGTATTACTCAATAACACGCATACATATGAATATATCTATCGCAGCCATCGCTCTCGGCATTATTTTTAGCCTCGCTAGCCCACAAATGGCTCAAGCTATTGGTGGTTTGGAAGATTTTGTCGCTAAGCCGGACATTAAATCGTATGGCTCGGTGAGTGCGAGTCCAAAAGGCCTCACGCCCGACCAAGTAAAGCGCATTTATCGTCTCATTGAGCGGGTGCCGCCGGTCTCCGCCTCCAGCGCGGCTTCCGCCTTTTCGACAACTGCAAGCTCGACTACTAAAAAGACCCTCGCCATCATCACGGCATATGACAATCCGACGATCGAGCAAGATCTCGCCGTGTTCAACGGGCAATTTTCATTGCCGGCTTGTACGAAAGTAAACGGTTGCTTCGAAAAGCACCTGATGGATCCAAAAATAAAGGCGAACACCACCTGGGCTCTCGAGAGCGCACTCGACGTTGAGTGGGCACACGCCATCGCTCCGAAGGCCAAAATACTTTTAGTAGTGGCGAAATCGGCGAAAGGGAAGGATTTGCTCGAGGCGATCGACTACGCACGTGGTCGCAAAGATGTATCAGCGATCTCCATGAGCTGGGGTGGTAAAGAATTTCCTGACCAGATCCATCTTGAAGATCACTTCACTTCAAAATACGGTGCCACTTTTTTCGCTTCGTCTGGTGACAGTGGCACGGGGGTGAGTTGGCCGGCAGCGTCACCGAATGTCGTCTCGGTTGGCGGCACGACACTTAATCTGAAGAAGGATGGTTCGATGCTCTCAGAAAAAGCGTGGTCGGGAAGTGGTGGTGGGGTGAGTAAGTATTCAATTCAACCCAATTTCCAGGCCGATTACGTGATCTCGAAGGCCAATGGCAAGCGAGCGGTCCCAGACGTGGCCTTTGCCGCTGACCCCAAGACCGGCTTCTCGGTATTCTCTACCTCAGCCGGGGCAAAAAAGAGTGGTTGGCATGTGCTGGGTGGTACGAGTGCTGGCGCACCGGCTTGGGCAGCGATCAAAATGATCGGCAGCAATGTCTCGCACGAATCATTTTACAAAGCGAAAGCCTCTGAGAAGAACGCGGACTTTTTTCGAGACATTGTGAGCGGAAAAAACGGCGACTGTACCTTCTACTGTTCAGCGCGCAAGCACTACGACTTCGTGACCGGTCTCGGCACACCGCTCTCGACGCACTTTTGAGGATAAGGTCGAAAACTTTTCCACAGAAGGGATGAAAAAGTCTAAAAAATCGAGAAGATAAAATTCTTCTAAAAGAAAACGCTCGTTTATCTCCCAGAAAAGCCCTCGTTTGCAAGGCATTTTCAGCATGCCATTGCCACGGGAGCTTTTTTGTATTTTCTTGCGCAAAACCGCTTGCCACTGCCTATGCGCGAGGTATGGATTGGAGTAAAATAGTCTTTACACGATAAAGAAGTAATGAATTCTTTATCAAGAAGAATTAACCATAATCCATTATCATCCACATGCCGAAAAAAGCGCCACGATCATCAGAAAAGAAAGACAAGGAAGCAAAGCAGAGCTCCCGAATGGGAGGCTTGATCAAGACCGTGAAGAAGCGCAACGGCACACTCGCGCCGTTTGATCTTTCGCGAATCTCAAACGCGATTCACAAGGCGATGTTGGATGTGACCGAGGGTTCAATGGAAGAAGCTGAGCTCGTGGCACACAAGGTGTATGCTGAATTGGTCCGGATCACCAAGAAGCACGCTGACTTTGTTCCTACCGTGGAGGGAATGCAGGATATGATCGAGCAGCAGCTCATGATGAGCGACTATGTGAAGGCAGCAAAGGCCTACATTCTCTATCGACAGGAGCGCACCAAGCTCCGCGAGAAGGGTGTGCAGGTGCCAGAGCATGTGCGCAAGCTCGCTGCGGAAAGCAAGAGCCATTTCCGCAATGCGCTCGGCGAATTTATCTACTACCGAACCTACTCTCGATGGATCGACACCGAAGGTCGTCGTGAGACTTGGGTAGAAACCGTGGATCGCTACATGTCTTTCATGCGAGAGAATCTTGGCGGCAAGCTCAAAGAGGCAGAGTACAAGGAAGTGCGCGACACTATCGCGAAGCAGGAGGCGATGCCGTCAATGCGTCTTCTTCAATTCGCTGGCCCAGCGGCGCGCAAGAGCAATGTCACTGCGTACAACTGTTCATTTATCGCTCCGGAATCGTACCAGGATTTTGCTGAGATTATGGCGCTCTCCATGTCTGGAGCCGGCGTCGGTTTCTCTGTCGAGACTCGCAACGTGCAGAAGCTCCCGATCATTAAAGAGCAGACCGGCGAAGTGGTGAAGTTTGTGATTCCAGACAGCCGAGAGGGTTGGGCGGATTCATTCGCCTTCGGTATGAAGATGTGGTTCGAAGGCAAGGATGTGCAGTTTGATTACTCGGAGCTCCGACCAGCCGGCGCACGACTGAAGACTATGGGCGGCAAGAGCTCTGGTCCAGCGCCATTGATGGAGATTCATCAGTTCACTCGAACCAAGATTCTCAGCCGACAGGGTCGACGCCTCAGCAACCTCGATGCGCACGATATTATCTGCAAGATTGGCGAAGGTGTGGTGTCTGGTGGTGTGCGACGAACCGCGCTCATCTCGCTCTCTGACCTCGACGATCTCGAGATCCGCGATTCAAAGAAGGGACAGTTCTATATGACCCAGCCACAGCGTTCTCTTGCTAACAACTCCGCGGTATACATGCAGAAGCCTTCGAACGCCGAATTTCTCGACGAGTGGACAGCACTCATGAAGTCGGGTTCTGGTGAGCGAGGTATTTTCAACCGAGGCGGCCTCAAGACCACCATGCCAGCACGACGCCTCGCGATTTCAAAGGGCTATATCGATAGCTATGGCACCAACCCTTGCGGCGAAATCATTCTTCGATCAAAGCAATTCTGCAACCTCACTGAAGTCGTTGCGCGACATGAAGACACTCTCGAATCTCTCAAGCGCAAGATCCGTGTGGCGACCATCATTGGCACCTACCAGTCCTCTCTTACCAATTTCATGTACCTTTCTCCGGAATGGAAGAAGAATTGTGAAGAGGAGCGACTCCTCGGGGTATCAATTACCGGTCAGTGGGACTCTCCGGCATCTCGAAAGCCTGAGGTAATGCGAGCATTACGAGATGAATCGATCAAGGTCAACAAACAGTTTGCTAAGCGCTTCGGCATCAATCCTTCCGCTTCGATCACTTGCACCAAGCCATCAGGAAATCTTTCTCAGACCGTGGATTGTTCGTCTGGCGTGCACCCACGATTTGCACCGTTCTATATCCGACGAGTGCGAATCGCGGCGACCGACGCACTCTTCAAGATGCTCAAGGAGCAGGGCGTGCAGTATCATCCGGAAGTAGGGCAGACCCTCGAGAATGCAACTACCTACGTCGTGGACTTCCCGGTCCGAGCGCCAAAGGGTTCTATTTTTAAGAATGACCAGACTGCGATCGACCAGCTCGAATACTGGAAGCAGGTCAAGGTCAATTTCACCGAGCACAATCCTTCGACCACCGTCTCTGTCGGCGATGACGAGTGGCTTGAGGTGGGCAACTGGGTCTACAAGAATTGGGATATCGTCGGTGGACTCTCGTTCCTCCCTCGAAGCAATCACGTGTATCGACTCGCTCCATACGAGGAGATCACCGAGGTGCAGTACAATGAGCTCGCGAAGCGCTACGAACACATCGACTTCTCGAAGATTGTGACCTACGAGCGCGCTGATGAGACCGAAGTCAAGAAAGAGCTCGCGTGTGCCGGTGGGGTATGTGAGATTGAGACGGTGCCAAGCGAATCGAAGAAGTAGGGAAAACGCAAAAGACATTCTCCTGGAGCACGGATATTTTCTTGCTAGAAAATTCCTCGAGCTCGCGCCGGTCGCGCTCGCTAGGCTCCAGTTGAATGCCTTTTGCGTTTTACCACTGTCTCGTCGGGTTTCTCGCGGTGAAAATAGTGCCTGCGGATTTTTCATACAAATTCATACAAAGTATGAGGAAGTATGAAAAATCCGCACCTACTTGAAACCACTGTGCCATCCACCCCGGCAAGGGGTGCGATGGGTATTCCGGCATTTACTTCTCATGAGAAACATGGTATTCTAAATAGGTCCCTACATTGAATGACTGCGCCAGATCGCTCGAAAGGGCCGTCTGGTGAGGAAAGTCCGAACACTCGCCGGCGCCGCAAGGCGCCGGCAGCAGGGTAGCGGGTAACGCCCGTCCGATCTGTCGGTCTTCGCAAGAGGGCGCGATAGCGAGAGGTGCGAACAGAGACGCTGGGTCCCGAAAGGGGTTCGGCATCTGCGGTCGAAAGGTCGCAGATGAATCTTCCCGGTGACGGGAGGGGTGCAACGGCAAAATCCTTACCTGTGTGCAAGGCCGTACCGTCCGGCGGCAGCAATGCCGCCGGACAGGGGTGCCGCTCGAGCCGGGGAGCGATCCTCGGCCTAGATAAATGGTCATTCAGCCGGCGAGGCGCAAACCGAGCCGGCGGACAGAATTCGGCTTATAGATGTGGGACATATGGAGAACCGCCTGAAATGGCGGTTTTTCTTTTGATGATTTTTTCCACCGCCCTCCCTTTTTTTTCTGCACCCCCTTTGCTATAATTGCCACATTATTCCTCAGTAGTTTAATTGCTTTACTCACATGGATCCAGAAGTTGCTTCAGCTGTATCGTCCGCCGAAAAGAAATCAGGAAAATGGTCAGCCCGCTTCGAGAAATGGTCATTTTTCCTACTCCTCGGCGCGACGTTCCTGTTGCCAATCTTCTTTTTTCCAAGTGTCGCTGTTATCTTCTCCAAGACGGCACTCCTAGCTACGGTAGCTGTCATCTTGGCAATCGTACTCATCTTCGATGCCCTGAGGCATTCTCAGCTACGCCTTCCGTACAACCTTTTTACACTCTCAACACTGATCATGTTGCTCGCCTTCGTCCTCAGTGCTTTCTTGTCTGGTGACGCTGGACAGTCCTTCTTCGGTACAAGATTCGAGGTGGGTACGGCTCTTTCCATACTCCTCGGAACGACACTGTTGTTCTTTACCGCTCATTTCTTCCGCACAAAGGATCGAGTTTTCGCTTTCTTCATCGCTTTCTTCTCGTCAGCCTCGCTTATCGCACTGCATCAGATTGTCCGTCTCACTTTTGGTCCAGAGGTGCTTACTTTTGGAATATCGAATGCCGCAGCCTTTACACTTATCGGTAAGTTGAATGAGCTCGGTATCTATTTTGGTCTCGTGGCCATCTTGTCTCTCGTTAGTTTGGAAATCCTCACTCTGAACAAAACCTTCAGGATCATCTGGTCCGTCGTGTTGGCGATTGCACTTTTTTTCTTGGTACTCACAAACTTCAGTTATGTCTGGATTGTTGTCGGTCTTTCGGCTGTCATTGCCTTCTCGTACCTCTTTATTAGCCGAAAGAAAGGTGAGGCTCCGGCCACGAAACGATTCTCAAAGGCTTCGCTCATTGTGTTCGTGTTTGCTCTCATTTTTATTTTCCCGAAGGGGCCGGTATGGGTGATCAATCACGCACCACAGTTTGTACAGGACGGTGCTGGCAAAGTCGCGAGTTTCTTAAATGTCAGCGATATCGAGGTGCGTCCATCTTTCACCTACACTGCCGAGATTGCAAAAGAGACGCTCAAGCATGACCCGGTCTTTGGTGTTGGTCCAAATAAATTTGTCGACCAATGGATCGCGCTCAAGCCAGCCGAGGTGAATCAGACGGTGTTCTGGGGTTCAGACTTTATCTACGGCATTGGACTTGTTCCGACCTATGCGGTGACCACGGGTATTTTGGGATTGCTCGCGACACTGTTCTTTTTGGGTATGTTTGGCTATCTCGGCTTTGTCCATGTCTTCAAAAAGGGTCGCGACCAGTTCACTCAGTACCTGATTGTCTCTTCGTATATTGGCGCTCTCTATCTCTGGATTTTCCAGGTGATATACATTCCGAGCGAGGTCTTGTTCTACACAGCCTTTCTGTTCACCGGGATTTTCATTGCCTGCTTACATCGAGATGGTGCATTTCAACACCGAGTATTCAACTATGGTTCGAATGCCCGGCTGTCTTTTGTGGCGGTATCAACACTGATCGTCGTACTGTTAGGCACTATTTCCTTTGCTTACTACCTCGTCGAGAAGGTGTATGCCTCGTACCAATTTACGCAGGCCGCTATTGCGGTCAACACCAAGGGCGACTTAGTTGCTGGGGAAGAGGCATTGAATAATGCCATCGCCGCTGACCCTCAAGATGGCTACTACCGAGGCTTGGTACAGCTTGGCGTATTAAAGATCAATGCGGTATTGAACGATGAGTCATTGAAGCAGGATCAGAAAACT
Organism: Patescibacteria group bacterium; assembly: GCA_038065315.1. NCBI lineage: Bacteria > Patescibacteria group bacterium. The sequence goes on along the minus strand of JBBTRF010000001.1, from coordinate 354,513 downwards.
GCACAAATCTCCCCATTACTCGCGACCACTTTGGATGCTGCCCAGAAGGCGATCAAGCAGGATGAGGGCAATTATCAGAATTGGATCACCCTCGGACAGCTGTACGAAGGTTTGCTACCATTCGGCTACGAAAAGGCATACGAAAGCGCGAAGCAGGCATATGAGAAGGCACAGACTTTGAACGCCAAGAATCCGTCGATTATTCTCGCACTTGCTCGATTGGAAGCGACCAACAAGGATTTGCCAAAGGCGAAAGAGGTCGTCATGCAAGCGCTTGCAATGAAGCAAAATTATTCAGAGGCGATTTATCTCCTTTCACAGATTCAGATTGCGGAAGGTAATTTGAAGGACGCGATCCAGTCTGTCTCCGCTATCGCTTTCCTCAATCAGAACGATCCGACAGTTTTCTTCCAGCTCGGTTTTCTCCAATATTCGAACAAGCAATACGCAGATGCGGTGACGGCTCTTGAGCGAGCAGTGACTTTGAATCCGCAATACTCAAACGCGCGATACTTCCTCGGCATTAGTTATTCAAAGCTTGGCCGACGGTCCGACGCAATCGTTCAGTTTGAAGAGATACAAAAACTAAATCCAGACAATCAGGAAGTGAAGGCGGCTCTTGCCAACTTGAAGGCCGGCCGGGATCCTCTAGCGACGGCAGCAAAGGAGACTCCAAAAGAAGCTACCAAGAAGCTTCCGGTAAACGAGGAAAACTAGTTCCATTGGTCGCCCCATGGTGAAGCGCTTGCTCAGTTTCTTTCATCGGGAGGTAAGCGGTCTCCATGAGGCCGCTTACCTTTTGGCGTTCTTCGCTTTCCTAGCGCAGCTGCTAGCGCTGCTGCGCGACAGACTCTTCGCCTATTTCTTCGGTGCAGGAAATGTGATCGATGTGTACTATGCGGCTTTCCGTATTCCGGATTTCATCTTTGTGTCGATTGCCACCACGGTCTCGATCTCGGTACTCGTACCATTCTTCATTGAGAAGATGGAAAGGAACAAAGAAGAGGGCAGGGCCTTCATCGATCACACATTTTCGGTATTCTTCTTTGCGATCGTGGTGGTATCGATCATTGCATTTTTCTTGATGCCATGGCTTACGCCTATCGTATTACCGGGTTTTGCGAATGATCCGGCGTTGCCACAGCTTGTCACTCTGTCGAGAATTCTCCTACTCTCGCCGCTGCTTCTCGGCTTCTCAAACTTTCTTGCGAGCATCACGCAGATCCATAATCGCTTTTTCCTTTATGCCCTCAGTCCGGTGTTGTATAACCTCGGAATTGTATTCGGCATCATCGTACTGTATCCGACAATGGGACTGTATGGTCTCGGTTGGGGGGTGATTATCGGTGCTGCACTACATCTCTGTATCCAGATTCCATATATTGTGAGTCAGAAATTATTCCCACGTGTGCTGCTAAGTATCGATTTCAAGGCGATCCGTCAGGTGGTGCTCACCTCACTACCGCGGACGCTTACGCTCTCATCAAATCAGATTGCTCTCTTCTTTCTGACAGCGTCAGCTTCGCTCATGGCTTCCGGTTCTATTGCGATTTTTAATTTCTCAAATAACCTGCAGTCGGTGCCGCTCAGTATTATCGGCGTGAGCTACGCTTCGGCAGCATTTCCGACACTGTCACGGCTCTTTTCCACCGGCGACATGAAGCGCTTTGTCGAGCAGATGGTGGCTTCCACAAAGCACATCATCTTCTGGTCTATGCCGGTGATGGTGCTGTTTATCGTGTTGCGCGCCCAAATAGTGCGAACCGTGCTTGGTACTGGCCATTTCGACTGGAGCGACACCCGCCTCACTGCGGCAGCGTTGGCGATCTTCACTCTGTCGATCATTCCGCAGAGTCTCATCACCCTCTTTGTTCGCGCTTTCTATTCTGGCGGCAAGACACTGAAGCCTTTGCTGATCAACCTATTCTCCTCAGGCCTCATTGTGGTGTTTGCCTTTGGCTTGGTTTGGGCCTTCGAACACTGGAGTGCGTTCCGTCTATTTTTTGAGACTTTGTTCAAGGTTGAGGGTCTCACCGGAACTTCGGTATTGATGCTGGCACTGGCGTATTCGCTCGGCGTGTTTGTGAACACGATTGCTCACTGGCAGGCTTTTCATAAAGAGTTTTCGGAGTTCTCTCGACCTGTGTTTCGCACGCTATTTCAGACCTTTTCGGCTTCGGTACTGATGGGTTTTGTGACCTATCGATGTCTTGGTATTTTTGATCACGTATTTCGCGTTGATACCGTTTTCGGCATTTTTATGCAGGGTTTTTGTTCGGGAATCATTGGTATCATCTTCTGTTTGTTGGTGTTGAAGGCGTTGAAAAGCGAGGAGTTGGAGCAGGTGTGGAGGACGCTGCATACAAAGATCTGGAAGGCAGATGTCTTGGTTCCTGAGCCGGAACAGCTATAATACAGGGATGATCGTCGTTGATGTTGAGACAACTGGGGTGGACCCGAACAAGCATTCGTTAGTGTCTATTGGTGCGGTGGATTTTTATCATCCGACGAATCAGTTTTATGCCGAATGCCGAGCTTGGGAGGGCGCGCATGTGGCCGAGGAGGCTCTGGCGGTGAATGGGTACACTCGGGAACAGGTTGTCGATCCGAAGAAGAAAAGTGAGAAGGAGATCGTGATTGAATTTTTGCAATGGGCGATGCAGTGTCCGGAGCGGACGATTGCGGGACAGATCCCATCTTTTGACGAGGGGTTTTTGCGCGCCGCGGCGGCGCGCTCGGGGGTGAATTGGCCACTTGCAAGGCGGACGATCGATATGCACACCGTCTGCTATTTTCACGCGTTGCGACGGGGGATCAAGCCGCCGACTTTGAACGGCCATTCTGCCTTGAATTCAGATACGATTGCCGAGTACTGTGGTGTGCCGGCAGAAGTGAAGCCGCACGTTGCAATCAACGGTGCTCGTATCGAAGCCGAAATGTTTGCTCGATTCTTTTATGATGAACCGCTGCTCGATGAGTGGAAAAAGTATCCGGTGCCGTGGGTGAAGAAAAATTGATCAAAAATTCATAAAGATTTTAGTGTTTCTTTATCTTTTTCGCATTGCAATGTATTTTGCCGGCCGATAGAATTGATAGGTGGAAAAAGATGCGATACAAAATGTCGTCGAACACAAAATTTACATCATTCGCGGCCAGCGGGTGATGGTGGACTTTGATTTGGCTGAAATATACGGCATACCCACTAAAAGTTTGAACTTGGCAGTGCGCCGAAATATTCAAAGGTTTCCAGAGGATTTTATGTTTCAATTAACAAAGGACGAGAGCCAATCTTTGAGGTTTCAAATTGAAACCTCAAAGATTGGTCGTGGAGGAAGCCGTTATCTACCCTACGTCTTCACCGAACACGGCGTGGCCATGCTCTCTGCGGTGCTGAAAAGCCAGCGAGCGGTACAGATGAGTATCTTCATTGTCCGAGCTTTTATCAAAATGCGGGAAGTACTGGCCACGCACACTGATTTGGCCCACAAGATCGAAGAAATTGAGAGAAAACAGAAAGAGCATGGTGATCAGCTTTCGAGTGTGTATTCTGTAGTGAAGCGGTTGATCAATCCGCCGGAGGGGCCGAAAAAGAAGATTGGGTTTGAGGTTGATGGTTTGGTTTGACGGCCCCGCGCAGTGTTTTTGAATAGGTGCGGATTTCTCATACTTTTCTCATACTTTCGTATGAAAAATCCGCAGGTACTATTTTCTGCTGCGAGACACCCCTCCTGCTTCGCCAAAAACTAGCCTTTTCGCCCGTTTTTGCTAGTATGATTGAGCTTATGGCCACCCCTCTCCAGCGGATCCGCAATTTCAGCATTATCGCGCACATCGACCACGGCAAGTCGACGTTGGCTGACCGCATGCTCGAAATCACCCACACCATCGAGGCCCGCAAAATGCGCGACCAGGTACTCGACAGTATGGAGCTCGAAAAGGAGCGCGGTATCACGATCAAGATGCAGCCGGTGCGTATGGAATACACCTATCAGGCGCCAAAAGGTGCCGGCGGCACTTTGGATGCGCATATTATTGGGGAGGTGGAAACGCCGGCGGATACCCGTCCGGAAACCTATATTTTGAACCTTATCGACACCCCCGGCCACGTGGACTTCTATTACGAGGTATCCCGCGCCCTAAAGGCCGTGGAAGGCTCAATTTTGCTCGTAGATGCCACTCAGGGGGTACAGGCCCAGACATTGACCACCCTTGGTATGGCACGTGAATCTGGGCTCAAAATCATCCCTGTGGTGAGCAAGGTGGATTCGCCATTGGCGCGGGTTCCAGAGGTGAAAACTGAGCTCGCCAAGCTCTTGGGGTGCAGCGAAAGCGAGGTGCTCGAATGTTCCGGTCGCACTGGCGAAGGCGTCGAGAATTTGCTCCAAGAAGTGATCAAGCGCGTGCCACCGCCAAAGGAAGAATTCCCAGCTGGAAAAATGCCAGACGGCAGCGGGCAAGTGGGCAAGGAGAGCTTCCGTGCGCTCATTTTTGATTTTCAATACTCGACGCACCGCGGAGTCATTGTGTATGTGCGCGTGACCGACGGATCGATTTCGAAGAACAGCCAACTGCTCTTCAATGCGGCCGACCAGAAATTCTTCGCGCTCGAGGTGGGCGTGTTCCAGCCGGGAGAGCTCGAAAAAGAGTCCATTGGCGCTGGAGAGATCGGCTACATCGTCACCGGTATCAAGCAACCAGGTATCGCTTCGGTGGGAGACACCATCACCCTGCAAAAGCATCCACTGCCAGCACTCGCAGGATATATGTCGCCGAAGCCGGTGGTGTGGGCATCGATCTATCCGGAAAGCCAGGATGAATTCGTCACCCTGCGCCAAGGTCTCGAGCGACTTCGACTTTCCGATTCTTCATATACCTTTGAAGAAGAAGCCTCCGGCACGTTGGGGCGCGGTTTTCGCTGCGGCTTCCTTGGCATGTTGCATTTGGAAATCATCACCGAGCGGTTGCGCCGCGAATTTCAGTTGCAGTTGGTCGTGACCATGCCAAGTATCACCTATGAGGTCACCGACAAGCAGGGTATGACCAAGATGTACTATTCGCCGTCGCTGTTTCCAGACTACGGCTTCATCGAAAAGATTCGCGAGCCGTGGGTGACGATGAATCTCATCAGTCCGTCCGAATATGTCGGCCCGGTGATGCAGCTTTTGTATGATCATGAGGCCAATGTCCTCGCGACGCACTCTTTTGGCGACAATCGCAACTCTATCGATGTGGAAATGCCGCTCCGAGAGCTGATGCGCAACTTTTTCGACGAGGTGAAGAGCGTGTCTTCAGGCTTTGCGTCAATGTCATACACGATTGGGGAATTGCGCGATGCTGATGTGGCGCGCTTGGACCTTTTGGTGGCAGGGGAGATTGTGCCGGCGTTCACGCGGGTGGTTGCTAAACGAAGAGTGGAAATAGAAGCGGAGAAAGCTGTAGAAAAGTTGCATGCCGCTTTGCCTCGCCAGCAATTTGCCACCAAAATCCAGGGCCAGGCGCTCGGCCGCATTATCTCTTCGAAAACGATCTCCGCTTTCCGCAAGGATGTGACGGGGCATCTGTACGGCGGCGACGTGAGCCGAAAGAACAAGCTGCTCGACCAACAGAAAGAGGGCAAAAAGCGCATGAAGGAGCGTGGCGAGGGGAGTGGCGTGACTATTCCGCAGGATGTGTTTATCAAGATGATGAAGACGGGGGATTAGTCTTGTCTGGCGTCTTGAAGTGGCAAAAATGAACGTTTTGTACTAGGATAAAGGAGTCCGCGGCTCTTTGTTTTCACATTCAACCCTCAACCCACATTCACTATGTCTCGTGCTTCTGCGGTATTTCGCAGCGTGACTTCGGAAAAGGAAGATCGCGCCTCTATCTGGTTCTGGCCGCTTCTCACCGCCGCCTTTCTTGTCTTCGCCGCCGCGAAGCTATTCCTCGGCTTCATTGGCCTCTTCCGCAAGTCGCCAAAGCGAGCGCCGTGAACCTTCCGATCCAGCGCCGGCGTCGTGTGTCAGAAACGAAAAACAGGGACCCTCGAGGTACCTGTTTTCTTTTTGCTGACCTATCTGATTGTTATGGCAAAAGCGACGGGATATAGAGCAGAATCATGCTCACGATAATGAGTGCGCAGAGAATGCCCCACACGATGCCGACTTTTTTCTTGTGTTTTGGATCGAATAGCATGGTATTTTTTGATATACTGCATCATATCATATGAGGGAATTTAGGCAAAAACGACAGTTTCGGGAAATGGTGTATTCGCGGCCGACTTTGCTTGTGTTGCTGATGGTTCTTTTTCTCACTGCCCGCGCCGCCTACAACGTGTACGGAAAAGAATCCGAGAGCCGCGACCGAGCGGCGCGGGCACAGACCGAATTGCAAAACCTCCAGCAGCGCAAAGTCGAGGTTGCTAAAGCGATCGAAGAGCTCAACACCAAGGAAGGCATGGAGCGCGAGATCCGCAATAGCTTTCGGGTGGCCAAACCCGGCGAACATTTGGTAGTATTGGTGGACCCGCCAAAGACGGAGGTGGACGTTCCTGAGGACAGCCTCGCTTCCGGCTTGTGGAAGAAGATCAAGGGATTGTTCGGGGCGGAGTAGTGTAGACGCGGCGTGCGCGACAAAAATGCGGGTATGGTTTAGTGGTAGAATGCGACCTTCCCAAGGTTGAGACCTGAGTTCGATTCTCAGTACCCGCACCAACGACAAACGCCCCGAAAGGGGCTTTGTTTGTGCGGGTAAGCAAGTGCCTTGAGGCACTTGCGTCTGAGAATCGAAAGGGTTCTCCCATATTTTCGAGGAGTTCTGCTCCGAGAAAATGGGAAACCCGTACTGGTCCTGTAAGGACCGATTCATCGAGTGTGTTTGAAAGATTTGTTAATCGATGGAATAATCTAATTGTTATGTACTGGTTTTTACTACTCTGCGTGCTAATTTCCCTGGCGGTATATTTTAGAGAATCGCTGCGAACACTAGTTCGTGCGCTGATACTGTCTCTGTTCAGGTTTCAGTTAAGAAGGTATGTAAAAAAAGCCGAGATCTTTAGGTTGCGCCGTGAAAAAGAGTTTAACCGAAATCAGTTAAAAGATGAAATTGAAGGTTATGTGGATGTTGCAGATGAGTGCTTATTGGAGGGAATGTACTGCATTATTCATTATTCAAAGAGTGACGAAGATTTAGCGCTCGATCAAAAATATAAGACTCCGCTCAGTTGGAGTGGACCATTTGTTAAGGGTGTAGGTGGCAGGATGAGGGGCTTTGTTTTTAGGGTATATCCACATGGTAGTGATCACGATAGACACTTCCATGTCATTGATAGGGAGCAAGGAATAGATGCAAGATTTTCATTTCCAGAAATTAAATTACAGAGTAATAAGAATATTAGAAATTTGATAGGTAAGGGGCAGGTAAAAATGGTCAAAGAATACTTAAAGGATCAGGGTAATTTTGAGCGTCTAGGAAGAGAGTTTGTAAAGATGGGCTATAGTATCTAAGATTTCTTGTGAGGGACTTTGCACATTTCCACCTCCTCTTGCTATACTTACCCTCACCAACTAACCACGTACCAGCATGAAAAACGTCACCATCTACTCAACCCCAACCTGTCATTACTGCAACCTCGCGAAAGATTTCATGAAGTCGAAGGGCATCTCGTACACCGAGCACAATGTTGCCAGCGATCTCGCGAGGCGCAAGGAGATGGTGGAGAAGAGCGGTCAGATGGGTGTGCCAGTGATCGATATCGACGGCAGCATCATGGTGGGCTTCGACAAGCCGGCTTTCGCTGCGGCTCTTGGGGTGAAATAGGCCTCGTGATATAGTGGCCATGCGCCTCCGTAGTTCAATGGATCAGAACGAGTCCGTCCTAAGGATTTGATGTCGGTTCGATTCCGGCCGGGGGCACCAGAAACTCAATAATGCCGCACGGGTTGTCGTATATATCTAATAGATATATGATATATAAATGAATACGCAAGTAATATTCAGTATCGACAAGATACTCAATGATATCAAGAAAGGTAAAAATCTTTCTCCCCGTTTTGCCACTGCTAAAGAGGCCATCGCCTATCTCAAAGACTAAACCTCATCGAAATTTCAGAAACTCTTTCGGTGCCCAAGTGTTTATGTTAAAAACGCCCTCTACGACCGCGCATTTTGCCCGTTTTTCGCATTTCTGCTATACTCTTTGGCATGAGTCCGGAGGATCGAAAATTGCTTGAAAAAACATACGATCTCGCCAAAGAGAATCACGAAATGCTGACCTCGATCCGTCGGTCTCAGCTCATTGGCCGATTTGCCAAGGTCGCGTACTGGGTGATCATCATTGGCCTCGGCGGCGTCGCTTTGCAGGCTCTCCGGCCGTACTACGAGGGTTTGCAGGATGTCGCTGGCACCGTGAAGGATATTGGTGGCGGTGCGACATCGAATTACGCCGGCCTCATCAAGCAGCTCACGAATTAATCATTAGTGCGAGGGCGCACAACATGCTTGGGTAGCTCAGTTGGTAGAGCATTCCCCTGAAGAGGGAAGGGTCACCAGTTCAAATCTGGTCCCAAGCACCGCAGCGAAAAAGCAACAGAAAAAAGCGCGACCCGATGGTCGCGCTTTTTTCTGTTGTTTAGTACCCCGACTTCACCTTCAGCTTCGTCTGGCGAGATTTATCGATCTTTGGCAGGCGGATCGTGAGTAGTCCGAGCTTCTCGCCGGCCTCGGCACCCTCCACGTCAATCTCCTGCGGCAAAAGAATGGTTCGAGAAAAAGAACCCCAGTACAATTCGCGGAAAAAGTAGTCATCCTCGGCGATCTCGCGGCTCGCTTCGCGCTTGCCCTTGATCGTCACCATGTCGCGAGTAATGGAAATGTCCAAATCATCCACTTTCGTACCTGGGATGAGCGTTTTGATGAAAATATCGGTAGGGGTCTGGTACACATCCACCGGCAACTGTCCTTCAGCGCCTTCCTCTGACCACTCTTCGCGCTTGGCCGCATCGCTTCGCGACTCAGACGCATGGGCGCCGGCCTTTCGAGGCGTTGGCTCGAGGTCGTCCTCGACGTGTACTGCGCCGGTGAGCTTCTCAAAAAATGATCGCTTTTCTTTTGCCATTGGATGTAAATAATTGATGATTATTGCCTATTCTGTCGGCTCGACACGCTTCACCTTTTCAAAAAAGAGCGCCAAGACGATGACCGAGACCCAGACCCCGAAGAAAATTCCGAAAGTGCTCATTCCGGTAGCATTCATTATAAGGAGATTGAAGGTCGAATGCAACGCCGTGGCGATGAGAATTCCGGCCACCAGGTGGAGCAGCTTGCTCGCACGACTTTTGTAGAAAGCCAAACCGAGGCTAATACCCACAGCAGAGGAGCAGACAAGGTGTACGAGGGTGGCGCCGACGAAGCGGAGGTTGGAAGTGATGAGGCCTGTGTATAAGTCTCCGACCATGGCCGGGTTGATGATGAAGAGGACATTTTCCAGTGCCGCAAAGCCGAGGGCGGCAGTGAGCATAAACATCACCGGGTCGATCGGCTCGTTGTTGACCTTTTTGGTCATGGCTGTGTAGTACCCGGCGAGGAATTTCAGTGTTTCTTCAATGAGTGCCCAGAGAATGACTACTGTCACGGCGTTGGCCACCGCTCCCTTCACAAAGCCTTGCAGTGGGATCACGAAGGGCACAGCGATCATGCCGCCGATGAAAGCAGTAAGGATGAGTCGGCGCGGTTCAGGATGCACATCTTCTTTCAGCCACAGTTTTAGCCAAATGAGCGGGGGAATGATGCCCGCAAGCAAGGTCAAAAAGAGATTGAGCGGCGGCAGATGCATGCCGCAATTATAGCACTCGTCGTCGCACCGCCTTTGTGGACTGCGCGGCGGCTACGCCGTCGGCCACTTTTCCACCATCAAGAGTTCCTGCTCGCCTGTGGCCTTTGGCAGCAAGGACCAGATCTCTTCGGTCACGAATGGGATGAAGGGGTGCATCGTCTTCAGGATAGCGCGATGGGTATGAAGCAAAAACTGCGCACGAGAAGTTTTGTCTGCAGGTGTTGCGGTGGTCGGAGCGGCACTAGGAGCGGCTGATCCGAGAATCGTCTTGCTGTCTTCGAGGATGACATCGGCGAAGCGGTGCCAGATGTAGTGGTACAGCTTTTCGGCGACGAGGTAGAATTTGTTGTCGTCCATTTCTTTCGTGATCTCGGCGACAAGGGCGTCTCTTTCCGCCGTGAGCGCTTTTTCAGCTTCAGACCAGGCAGAAAAGACGGGGTCGTAGGCAAAGGCGGTCGTCGCGCCCTGACCGGAAGTGCTCTCGAGTACGAAGCGGCTAATATTCCAGAGCTTGTTGGCAAAGTTTTTGTACCCGCGGATCTTGTCTTCGGAGAGAGCGAGGTTGGTGCCAGGCGTATTTCCGACAATCAGACCGATGCGCAGCGCGTCGGTGCCGTACTTGGCGATGAGGTCGGTTGGATTGGTGACATTGCCTTTACTCTTGCTCATCTTCTTGCCTTGAGCGTCATTTACGAGGCCGTGGAGGTATACGGTGTGGAATGGTGCCTTGCCGGTAAGGTAGAGGCCGAAGATCACCATGCGTGGGATCCATTTGAAGATCAGGTCCGAACCGGTCTCCATGACGTCGGTGGGGTAGAAAGACTTCCAATCAGCGCCCTTTGAATAGCCGAGCGAAAGCAGTGGCCACTGGCCCGAGGAGAACCAGGTGTCGAAGGTGTCGGTGTCGATGCGGAGTGGGGTTGCTGTCTTGCAGCTAGGGCAAGTAGTGAGCTTGTGCTCGAGGTCAGGTGCAGCAAAACCACAAGCGTCGCAGATCTTTGCAGGAATTGGAATGCCCCAGACAATCTGTCGGGAAATGTTCCAATCGAGGGTGTTGTTCATCCAGTAGAGGAAGATTTTGCGGTAGTTGTCTGGCTGGAAGACTACTTCACCAGCTTCCACAGCTTTGATCGCCTTCTCCGCGAGCGGCTGCATCTTCACGAACCATTGTGGGAGGATCTGCGGCTCAATCGCGGTCTCGCATTTGTAGCAGACAGGGACATTGTGTACGTATTTTTCGTCCACTTTCACGAGCAAGCCTTTGGCCCTGAGCTTCTCGACGATTTTTGGTCGAGCTTCGGCGATCTTCAGGCCCGAAAATTCGCCAGCGATAGGGAGGAGCTTGCCTCGCATGTCGATAACCTGTTCGCGGTCGAGCTTGTGTCGCTCGGCAATGCCAAAGTCCACCGCATCATGCCATGGGGTGATGGTCATCACGCCGGTACCGAACTCCATGTCGATCGCTTCGTCCTTGATGACGGTCGCAGTGATCGGGCCGTTGATCCATTCGAGGTCGATCTTCTGCCCTTGCTTGTATTCGGCGTAGCGCTTGTCCTCTGGGTGCATCACCACGTATTTGTCGCCGAATTTTGTCTCTGGTCGAGCGGTGCCGATAGTGAATGGGCCGTATTTGAAATAGTAAAATGGGTCGGTTTTTTCCTTGCTCTCGGTCTCCACGTCGGAAAGGGAGGTGGCGTGCTTGGAGCACCAATTCACAATGCGCGAGCCGCGGTACACGAGGCCGTCGTCATACATTTTCTGGAACGTGCGATGCGTTTCGGCCACGACGTCAGGATCGAGGGTGAATTTCTCGCGAGACCAATCGCAAGAAGCTCCGAGCGCGCGCACTTGAGCTTCCATGTTGCCTTTGTTTTCAAGGGTGAAGGCGAGAATCTCTTTGTAGAGGTCCTGAGGATCCATTTTGAAGCGAGAGCGTCCTTCTTTCTCGAGCTTCTTCTCGTACACGATCTGCGTCTCGAAGCCGGCATGGTCGGCGCCTGGCACCCAGAGGGTCTTGAAGCCCTGCATGCGTTTGTAGCGGATCATGATGTCCTCAAGGGCGATGGCGAGAGCGTGGCCGACGTGGAGATTGCCGTTGGCGTTTGGCGGCGGCATCACGATAGTGAAGGGCTTGGTGAAGCGTGGCACAGATCCTCCCGTTGGCATTTTGGCGCCCAACGCGGCAAGCGTGTCGGGATTAAAAAAACCGCTCTCTTGCCAGCGTGTATAGATATTCGCCTCGGTATCCTGTGGAGAATACGGCTTCAGGAACTTATCATTCATGTCGCTGTATCATAGCAAAAAGGCCCTAGAGCGACAAATTGCCCTTCACGACAGGCGCTCGCTGGCCGCTCGTGCCTTTCAGTGTGGCTGCCACGGCGATCATGACTGCGTTGTCGGTTGCAAGTGCGTTGGTTGGGAGGAAAAGGGGGATGGAATAGTGTTTGGCGAGCGTTCCAAAGGCTTCACGGAGCACCGTGTTCGCAATGACGCCGCCGCCGATGATGAGAGACTGGATATTGTGTTGCTCAATAGCTCGCGAGGTCTTTTTGGTCAACACTTCGGCGATGGCTTGCTCGGTTTCGTACGCGATTTCGGCTTTGTCGGTGTTGGTGAGGGGGTGAGTTTTTTCAATTTCTTTGGTGAGATAGAGCGCGGCGGTCTTCAGGCCGGAAAAAGAGAAATCAAGGTCCTTGGAATGGATCATTGGGCGCGGCAGGGTGTATTGGCTCGAGGTGACCGTCTTAGCAAGAGTGCTGATCTGCGGGCCGCCCGGATAAGGCAGACCGAGGATGCGCGCGACTTTGTCGAAGGCTTCGCCCACTGCGTCGTCGCGCGTCTTGCCGATGATTTCATATGAGCTGAGCGCCTGGATCAGTACGAGCTCGGTGTGGCCGCCGCTGATCAAGAGCGCCAGCGCTGGCAGCGGCGGCTTGGCGAGCTCCGCAAGACCACCGTGCGACTGGGTAGTGAGAAGGGAGGCCACAACATGACCTTCCATATGATTGATCGGGATGATCGGCACATTCCAAAGTAGTGCAAGCGCTTTTGCAAAGCCGACGCCAACCCAGAGTGCTGGCTCGAGGCCTGGGCCTTCAGTGACAGCGATGGCGTCGATGGCAGGTCGGGTGGTGTTGGATGCGGCACTGTCGGATGTCGCGGCACCAGAGGCACATCGGCGTTCAATAAATGCCTCAAAAAGCGCGAGTAATTCGGCTTCACGGGCGAGAATGACGCGAATCTCTGCGAGGATCGCTTCGCTCGGACCGGTCCACGCCACCTGCGGCAGTGCCGGATCATTCAACAGGATCTTTTCTAGGAGTGGCACAAGGTTGCGTCCGTGTTCACGCTTGGCGAGGACCGGAAAAACTCCGCCGTATGGTCGATGTACATCGATCTGCGAGATCAATTCATGTCCGAGCACCTGCACGTTGCGACCTTGTGTGCGGACGAGGCTGAGTGCGGTCTCGTCGCAGCTCGTCTCGATGCCGAGAATGATGCGTGGTGCTTTGATCGACCCAAGAAAATCGAGGATCATCTGCCGATGACCTTCGAGAAATTCGCCACTCTCGCGGATCTCCGTTTCGCTCATAAAAATGCCATATTGACCTTCGCCGATCTTCACTTGCTTTGCAAAATCCGGCGTCACTGGCAGGGCGTATTCGTGTGCGCGGACTTTGCCGATTGAGTCGGCGTAATCAAAGGTGCCGATCGGCGCCACTGCCGCGCGGTACTCGGGCTTGTCGAGGTCAATGCTCAGCTCCTCAAGAATCTCGCGATGTAGGCCCTGTTCGGGTGTTTCACCAGCTTCGATACCACCGCCAAACAAGCCAAAAACATTTGGATTGCGCTTGGCGTCTGTCGAGCGACGCTGGACGAAGACACTGTATTCATTTTTCGAGGTCGACAAAAAATACGGGATCAATCCTGCGGCATGCTTATGCGTATCTGCGGTCATGTGTGGGCGGTACAGGGCTCGAACCTGTTACCTCGTCGACGTCAACGACGCGCTCTACCAAGTGAGCTAACCGCCCAACGATTTGCTTGCACGCTATCTCGCTAAGATATACTAATTTTCGTTGTATGGCAATATTTCCACACCGCACCAAACATACCCCTTTATACTGCGGATAAGTGGGGAAGCCAATGGTGCGTTTGTCAAAATGTGGGGAGGTGAAGTTTTTGATCGGTATCCCAAGTGACTTCGACCAGTATTTCTTCATTTTTTCTCCGTCTTGGTCTGCTCGCAGGTGGAGTTCACATCGCAGTTTCTTCGCAGGTATTTCATAGACATTTCGCAGCATTGATACAAAAAATTGTAATATGAGTGGGTTACTATTCCCGATACCCGTGCTCGTAGTTTTGAAGCCCTCTCCTAAATAGAGGAAGGCGAGTAGTGTCTCAAGTACGTTCTTGTCAGTAAGGTCGATCCTTTCCAGGACATCGACGGCTGATTTTTTCGCCGCATCTATTCGGATTTGTTTCTGGGTATTATGCCAACGCACTGCTCCTATGCGCCCTTTTCTCAAGCCTTTTCGCCACTTTTTCTGAAGGCGCTCCTCATTTGAGGGACTTAATGAAACTTCTTTGCACCAACCGCTCAGTGTGGAGCGGGGTACGCCAAATTTCTCTTCTAATTCACGAAAAGATAACCCCTTCTTTCGAGATTGCAGCACTGCAGCTTTTTT